>JAAUOU010000011.1 GCA_012034765.1 Pleurocapsaceae cyanobacterium CSU_1_1
CAATTATGGGCAGAAGCTGATATTCTGGTTAAAGTCGCTCCTCCTGGCGATCGCGACGGACAGCCAGAGATTAATTTCCTCAAACCAGGAGCCGTTTTAGTCGGCATGGTCGATCCCCTAGGTAAGCCCAATCTTATCAAACAATTAGCCGATCGCCAGATTACAACCTTTAGTTTAGAACTCATTCCCCGCACCAGTCGCGCCCAAAGCATGGATGCTTTGTCGTCCCAGGCAAATATTGCTGGCTACAAAGCGACTTTGTTAGCGTCTGCGCATCTGCCGAGAATGTTTCCGATGATGACCACTGCCGCAGGGACGATTCCTCCGGCGAAAGTGCTGGTCATTGGGGCAGGTGTTGCTGGATTGCAGGCGATCGCAACTGCACGTCGTCTGGGTGCAGTAGTAGAAGCTTTTGACATCCGTCCGACGGTCAAAGAGGAAGTCCAAAAGCGTCGGCGCTAAATTTATTGAGATTCCCATCGAAGAGAATACGGTAGCCGATGGCGGCTATGCCAAAGAAGTCTCAACGGCAAGTCAGGAGCGAGTTCGCGAAATTTTAACCGAACATATCAAACGCGCCGATGCTGTCATTACCACCGCTCAAGTTCCCGGCAAAAAAGCGCCCTTAATTGTGACTGAAGAGATGGTGGCGCAGATGAAACCGGGTTCTGTCATCGTCGATATGGCAGCCGAACAAGGTGGCAATTGTGCCTGTACGAAACGAGGCCGAGATGTGGTGCAACATGGCGTGACGATTATCGGGCCTATCGATCTTCCTGCTTCAGTTCCCGTCGATGCAAGTCAGGTATATGCCAAAAATATCCTGACCTTGGTGCAATACCTGGTTAAAGATGGCAACTTAGCGCTCAATTTTGAAGACGACATCATCGATAGCGCTTGTGTAACTCATGCTGGAGAAATCCGCAATGCGCGAGTGCTAGAAGCTTTGTCAATCGCCGTGTAATTTTAAAAGATAAATCGAAGCAATATGAGTCAAGAATTACTGACCGGATTAGTTGTATTTGTGTTGGCATCGTTTGTTGGTTTTGAGGTCATCAATAAAGTTCCGCCAACGCTGCACACGCCTTTGATGTCTGGATCGAATGCGATTTCTGGCATCTCCATCGTGGGTGCATTACTCGTGATGGGATCGAAAGATTGGAACTTGGTGACGATTTTAGGGTTTATTGCCGTAATTTTGGCGACCATTAACGTCGTCGGCGGTTTCTGGGTGACAGATCGAATGCTGCAAATGTTTAAGAAGAAGGAGGTAAAAGCATGAGCGACTATTTAGTCACGGGAATCGAGCTAGCTTACTTAACGGCAGCAGCTTTGTTTATCGTAGGACTCAAACAACTCGGTTCTCCTGCTACTGCCCGTCAGGGTAACGTTATCGCAGGTGTCGGGATGTTAATCGCGATCGCAGCTACTCTACTGGATCGATCGATCCTCAATTATCAGACAATTTTCGTAGGCATTGTCATTGGTTCTCTCATCGGAGCCATTACCGCCGAAAAAGTGGAAATGACAGCCATGCCGCAAATGGTCGGGATCTTCAACGGCGTAGGTGGTGCGGCTTCTGCATTGGTTGCCGTCGGCGAGTTCTGGCGACTGCTAAAATCTACTGGTACTGTCCCTTTAGATGCCACCATCATTGCGATTTTAGGGATTCTCATTGGCGGTGTAACGTTTACGGGTAGCGTTATGGCCTTTGCTAAGCTACAAGAACTCGTTACGGGAGCGCCCGTTACTTTTCCCCTACAACAGCCTTTTAATCTTTTACTGCTGATTAGTTTCTTAGTCGGTAGTGGCTATTTAATATTTGATCCGACAAATCTAACCATTTTCCTCATTTTAGTTGGAATTTCTCTGATACTCGGCGTAATGTTCGTGCTGCCGATTGGCGGCGCTGATATGCCAGTCGTTGTCTCGCTGTTAAACTCTTTCTCTGGTTTGGCAGCGAGTGCGGCAGGTTTTATCTTGGCAAATAATATGCTCATTGTTGCGGGGGCGTTGGTAGGAGCTTCTGGCATTATTTTGACAGAAATTATGTGTAAAGCCATGAATCGTTCCCTTACTAACGTCCTCTTTAGCGCCTTTGGCAGCGATGGAACGTCTGTGGCGGGAGCAATGGGAGCGCAGCAAGATAAGGTAGTACGCTCTGTCGATCCCGAAGAAGGCGCGATGATGTTAGGTTATGCTCGTTCTGTGGTCATTGTACCCGGTTACGGGATGGCTGTCGCTCAAGCACAACACGGCGTTCGAGAACTCGCCGCTCAACTCGAAAAAATGGGCGTAGAGGTTAAATATGCTATTCATCCCGTCGCGGGAAGAATGCCGGGGCACATGAACGTGTTACTTGCCGAGGCAAATGTGCCCTACACCCAACTTTACGACATGGACGATATCAACCCCGATTTCGATCGCACTGACGTTGCCTTAATTATCGGTGCGAACGATGTCGTCAACCCAGCCGCCCGACACGATACGAGTAGTCCTATTTACGGAATGCCAATTCTAGACGTAGATAAAGCGCAGCATACAATCGTCATCAAGCGCAGCATGAGAACGGGTTTTGCCGGAGTCGATAACGAACTATTCTACAAGGATAAAACGTTAATGCTTTTTGGGAGCGCTCAAGATGTCGTCGCTCAGTTGGTTTCTCAGGTAAAAGAGTTGTCTAATTAACCTCAATTCGGGTTAAGTAGATTGAGGGAAAAGCCAGTTAAGACGAAGGCTAGGCTTCTTCAGTTGATGACATGATTGCAATCAATCTGCACAAAACATTAACACAGAAATTAATAGGCGATCGATGTCTTGAGTGTTCAATTTGAGCAATATTTTTGAGTTGGTTATTCGCAGTAAGGCTTAAGTCGTGTAATAAGAAAACTGTTACGCATCGTTTTTAGGAAAGGGAAGAAGGGAGACCTTCAACCCTTATCCGCTTATTTAAGATAATGCAAAAGAAGATGACTCACTATTTTTTCTGTACGGATTTCTAACTTACACACAGTCCTTTTGCAAAACTTTTTTAGCAAATAATTTAGGAAGGATTCTACCCGTATGCTTCATATAATTGAAGTATTTATCGCCAAAGCGATCGAGCATTCATTTTTCTTCCTTAGAAAACACGAAAGAAAATAAATGATTCCAAAGGGTAATTAAAGCCTGCTAAACCAGCAATATAATTTTGAAGTAATAATGGTTGTGCCAGACACCACAACCATATTGATGTATACATAGGATGGCGTATATTTTTGTAGATGCCGGTTGTAATTAGCGTATGCCCTTCTCTTAGTTGCAAGGTAGGCGACCAGTTTCGTCCCAAATCGCGGTGAGTTTTCCAATACAATCCTGTAGCCACAAAATATAACAAAATACCAACGCAATTCGCCCAGATAGGAAGCTTATAATCCGCAAAACTCAGCCAAGAAGTAAACGTGTCTACTATCGGTAGCATTAGCATTCCCATAAGCGCAAAAGTAGTAACAATGGTTGCAGTTTTAGCTTTCTTTCGTCTACTATTTTGTTTTGTCTGTTCCTCTTTTCATAGGGATAACGAATAATTGACCAAGCTACAATTCCAGAAACAAAAAGAATTTGAGGTTAAGTTCGCTCATTGTTCTTACTCCTAAAAGTAAAAATTTTGGAAATTGGATCGCATGGTTGAGGAACAACAGGTTACTTCGTCTGGCTCAGACTGCTACTAATTAGCGCGTGTCAATCGATTTAAGTTCGCCAAAAAAATATGTCTAAACCAAACCCTATTTCAGCCTGGCTCGATCGCGATACTGTAGCTGCGGGGCTCTTTCTTACTCCTGCACTATTGATTTTAGGTGTATTTCTGTTTTATCCGATCGCTTATTTGCTATATCTGAGTTTTACGACAGGCAGCTTTACCGTTACAGGAATTGAGTGGGTGGGAATACAAAACTATCTACGACTGTTTACCGATGGCGATTTTTGGCAGGTGATGGGTAACACGGCTTATTTTACTCTAGCTACGGTCATACCAACGATTATTATTCCTTTAGTTTTGGCTGTCTTACTTAATCGCGCGATCGCTTTGCGGGGATTATTGCGCGCTGCCTACTTTATCCCTTCGATTATATCTTTAGTCGCAGTGGGATTGGCTTTTCGCTGGCTGTTTCAAACCGACGGTAAAGTTAATGATTTATTGCTTGCTTGGGGGTTAGAGCCAATTGCTTGGTTAAGCAGTACAGTTTGGGGGATGCCAGTGTTGATTTTACTCAGTAGTTGGAAACAGTTAGGTTTTAATTTAGTCGTCTTTCTGGCTGGACTACAGATTATTCCCCAATCTCGTTATGAAGCAGCAGAATTAGATGGGGCAAACGGCTGGGCAAAGTTTTGGTATATTACCTTACCTGGATTAACTCCTACCTTGATCTTTGCAGTCTTAACTACTGCTATCTTTACTCTACGTAGTTTTGAGCAGGTATATATTATTACTGGTGGAGGGCCACTGAACTCGACCAATCTGCTAGTTTACTACATTTATGAGCAGGCTTTTTCTAGTTTTGAATTTGGTTATGCTGCTGCTGCTGCTACTATTTTATTGGCGATCGCCTTTATTTTTGTTTATATTTATCTGCGGGTTTGGAATGAAAAGTCGTAATCACCTGAAACAAACTATTTACTAGTGGACGTGGACATAAATAAAGCACCTATTCAAAAAATTTGAAACCTTTGAACTAAAAGACTTTTGACTTTTGACTTTTGACTTTTGACTTCCGCCTAGCGGTACTAGTGTTTTTATTTAGTTTTATTTAGCCCTGCTTGGTATAGTTTTTGAATTTGAGAAATTGCCTGATCGAGTACAGAATTAGTTTTTAAATTAGTTGGGTCTAAAGTTTGAATCTTGGTTAATAAAGATGCTTCTTCAGTGGCAACATCATCATCACTATAAATTAATTTACTGACTGCCTTGAAGAGATGTTCATAATCTGCGGAGGTAGGATTTGCACCCAAATACTGTTCTAAAAGCTGATAACATTTTTCTAAAGAAGAATCTTGATGCTGTGTCAGCAGTTGTTGTAACTCTATTGTCGAATCCAAATTTTGTTCTGTAGCAATCTTGGCTAAAAATTCTTGTTCTGCGGGTTGAATTTCGCCATCAATCCAGGCAATTGACACCAATATTTCTAATAAATTTTGATTATTACTTTTAGTCTAGATAAGAGTCTATATGGGAATCCCTCTGCTCCGCAGATTGGGAGGTTCAACGTCGGTCATGCTCTATGCTAAAACAATAGAATGTTGACTATGAATTATACCTATCGAATTTATCCAACTACCGACCAGCAAGTTATCATGCTTGAATGGTTGGAAACTTGTCGCCGACTTTATAATCGTTGTTTGCGAGATTTGAAGGATTGGATTAATTCGAGAAAATGTAGTTTGTACTCTTGCTCCTTGAATCGGGAATATATTATTTCTCCCGACATTTCTTTTCCTAGCTATTTGGAGCAGAAAAGACAACTTACCCAGTGGAAAAAAACTAATTCGCACTATCAAGCTGTTCACTCGCAAGTAACTCAAGACTGTGTGAAACGGCTGCATAACACCTGGGAAGCGTTCAAATCTAAAAAATTTGGATTTCCACGCTTTAAAAAGTACGGCAGATATCAATCTTTTCTGTTTCCACAGTTTAAGGAAAATCCAATTACCAACGGAAAAATCAAGCTTCCTAAAATTGGGGAGGTTGAAATTAATCAACATCGTCCAATCCCAGAAGGTTTTAATGTCAAAGGAGTAAGGATAGCATCCAGAGCAAGAGGAACTATTTGGTATGCCGTAGTTACTATCCAGTGCGATGTTAATGTTCCCAACCTTATTCCGTTTGGGCGTGGAATTGGAATTGATATTGGATTGGAATCTTTTTTGGTGACTAGCGATAATCTCAGGATTGAACCTGCTAGATTTTTCCGAGATCTGCAAAGTAGGCTTAAAGTGCTGCAACGCAGAGCATCTCGCAAAAAGAAGGGCAGTAAAAACTGGGAGAGCGCACAACTTAAAGTTGCTCGACTTCACCATCAAATAACCAACACTCGAAAAAACTTTCACTTTCAAACAAGCCATCTTTTGTGTGATCAAGCGGACATGATTTTTGTTGAAGATATCAACTTTAAAATGACTGCTAGAGGATTTCTGGGCAAGCAAATGCTTGATGGTGGTTTCGGGCAATTCCGAAATTTGCTTTCTTGGGTATGTTGGAAGCGTGGAAAATATTTCCAAGCAGTTGACCATAAATACACCTCGCAAATTTGCCCCGAATGCAATACTCACACAGGAAAAAAGGAACTCAGTGAGCGAGTCCATAATTGTCCTGAATGTGGGTATCGAACTACAAGAGATCATGCTGGTGGAAGAGTGATTTTAAATCGAGGATTGGAAAGTATTGCTAAGGCGCGTTTTGAGTGGGAAGCTTCCCACTCAAAAGCCGCCGCTAGTACCGACGGACTGTCGGGGAAAGAAATTGCCTGTCAAGTCGTACTGTCGGGGGTGTCATGCCTAGACAAGTGGCGTTTTGGGACAGGAATATCCAGCTCGCGAGGATTGGAAGCCAGCACTCTATCCGAAGGATGAGTGTCTGGAGATGTCACTAGATTGAACCATAATGATGCTGCTTTAATTAACGACTATTAATCTTGACGACGAGGAATATTACTGAGCATTATTTATTCCTAAATCTTAGAAAAAAATTTAATTATCTATTGAAATTGCTCTAGCTTTCTTCGTTAAAGTCCAAACAACTTTAAAAAAATACTCGTTTCTTCGTATTTGATGACGTGTTTATTACAGTTATAGTGATGCTGAGATTAACCAATCGCCTTAAAAACTGATAACTAGTGACATAATATAAACGCAAATAATTCAGGACAGCGAAATTTCGACAGCTAATTATGAAAATTATTGACTCCAAAGGAAGACTATTCGGCAAGTTGAGCCTACTTGACTTGGCTGCTGCCTGTGTAATTTTGTTGGTTGTTGTCGGTGTTTTATTTTTTCCAGGTACACCCTTGACAAGCAATTTGGTAGCTCAAACCAAACAAAAACCAATCGAAGTTCAAGTGCTAGTTAGAGGATTAAGTATTGCTAACTATGATGTTTTAGCCCAAGCATTTAAAAACGAAAAACAGGCAGATATTGTGATTCGCAATCAGCCTGCGGGAAAAGTTACCATTCTAGAAAGTAAAGTATTGCCCCGCACCACTGTTGTTCCCCAGCCAGACGGTACAGTGAAAGCGCTAAACGATCCTCGTCCTGAAATAGTCATGGTTAGGGATTTAATTGTTACCTTGGGTAGCAAAGCTGAAATTACTAACACTGGTTATGTGTTGAGTGGCAGTAAGAAGATTAAAATAGGCTCATCGATTCAGCTACAGGGCAATATTTATGACTTTAGCGGTACAGTAATTGCTATAGCTGCCCAAGAGTCTTAAATTGATTTAATTGTGCCTTAGTGTATTTCTTTCTATGCCTATTCGTATTCGACAGCATGTTAACCCCCTAGCACGCAAGTTCCAGTCACCTATTGCCATACCAGATTGGCAGGAGATATATCAGAGATGCGATCGCGGAGCTAGTCCTTTAGGATACCCTTCGGGTAATCGCCCGATTCATCTAGATATTGGCTGTGCGCGGGGTAGGTTTCTGTTGAATTTGGCACAGCAAAATCCTGAAGTTAATTACCTAGGGATAGAAATCCGCAGACAGCTAGTAGATTTGGCTAATCAAGAACGAGATGAGTTGGGTTTAACTAATTTGCACTATCTATTTGGCAACATGAATAGTTCAGCCAAAATACTCTTAGAATCTTTGCCCAAAAACAGCCTGACAACCATCTCGATCCAGTTTCCCGATCCTTGGTTCAAGAAAAAGCACAACAAACGCCGTGTGGTTCAACCAGACTTAGTTAAACTCCTGGTAGATTACTTAGCAGAGGAAGGAGAAATTTTCTTGCAGTCAGATATTAAAGAAGTAGCGGTAGAAATGCGCGATCGCTTTGCAGCCAATTCAAATTTAATTCAACAGCATCCAGAAATTTGGCTAGAAACTAATCCGTTAAATGTTCCCACGGAACGAGAATTATATGTATTAGAACAAAATCTCCCTGTCTATCGAGTTCTGTTTAAAAAATCTACTACCTAAAATGTTCAGACGTAAAGTATAGTCATTCCAATTAATTTCCTGATGGTAGTTTTGTATTGATAATAAGGTCAAATATTATTTGCTACTTGCTACTTGCTATTTGCTACTTTTCTCAGAGATCGTCTGATTGTTATTTGAAATGACTATACTATTTTGCCCAGATGTAGCGGTTTATCAAGTACGAAACGTTTTACAATAGTCAATCCCGCAAAATAGATAAACAATGGTAGATTTAAACCCCAGTGCTAGCTTTAGCTTAAAGATTGAGTTAGAAATTCCTAATCGTCCTGGTGCATTAGCCTCAATTATGAGTACTATTGCTAATCATGGCGGTAGTTTAGGCGATATTGTCCTGTTACAGCACAACCTTAAGTTTACTCAGCGAGAATTGATGGTTGATGCTTCTAGTACTGAACAGGGAGATAAAATTATTGAAGCGATTAAAAGCTTGCCTCGCGTGAAGATAATTAGCTACAGCGATCGCACTTTTGCAGTTCACCAAGGGGGGAAAATTAGCGTTGAAAGCAAACTCCCGCTTCATTCTCAATCTGATCTAGCAATGGCATACACTCCAGGCGTGGGTAGGATCTGTCGGGCGATCGCCGAAGAGCCAGAACGTGTTTATGAGCTAACCATCAAAAGCAATACCGTAGCAGTTGTCACCGACGGTAGCGCCGTACTAGGCTTGGGGAATTTGGGTGCTGCTGCTTCTTTACCAGTAATGGAAGGGAAGGCGTTGCTGTTTAAAGAATTTGCGGGGATTGATGCTTTTCCCATTGCCCTTAATACTCAGGATACAGAAGAAATTATCAAGGTAGTCAAAGAAATTGCCCCTGTATTTGGCGGAGTTAATTTAGAAGATATTGCTGCCCCACGCTGTTTTGAAATTGAACAGCGATTGCGCCAAGAACTCGATATTCCAGTCTTTCATGACGATCAGCACGGCACAGCAATTGTAGTCTTAGCAGCGCTATATAACGCGCTTAAATTAGTTGGAAAAGAGCTAGATCAGGTTAAAATTGTCATTAATGGTGCAGGAGCAGCAGGAATTGCGATCGCCTTGTTGTTACGCAAGGCAGGAGTAAATAAAATTGTGCTTTGTGATTCCAAAGGAATTATCTCAAGTCAAAGAGACGATTTGAACGAGAGTAAACGGCAATTTGCCCTTGCTGAAACTGGCAATTTAGCCGATGCCATGCAAGATGCCGATGTTTTTTTAGGAGTTAGTGCGCCAGGAGTTGTCACTCCTGAAATGGTTCAGGGCATGGCAGAACAGCCGATTGTCTTCGCTATGGCTAATCCCATTCCTGAAATTCAGCCTGAACTAATCTATGATAACGTGGCGGTGATGGCGACAGGACGTAGCGACTATCCCAATCAAATCAATAATGTGTTAGCCTTTCCTGGAGTTTTTCGTGGAGCATTAGATTGTCGAGCCTCGGCAATTACCACCAACATGTACCTAGAAGCAGCCAAAGCGATCGCCAATTTGGTAGATGATGCCGATTTAGATCGCGAGCATATTATTCCCTCAGTATTCGATTCGAGGGTATCCCCTGCCGTAGCTCAAGCTGTATGTATGGCTGCGCAGCAAGACAATGTGGCACAAAAGATCCAAAAGATCAATAATTAGCAAACCCATACTAGTTGATGACTGAATCATGGAAGAATTTGAAATTCCAGAGGCAATTAGAGAACACCGAGAAATACCCAAAAAATCTGGATTACCTCTGCCGTTGTTAGCTCTTGGCGTAGTACTGCTCGGCATTATTGGTTTTATTTTCGTGCGCATACTCTTACCAGCGTCAAAACCAACCCCAACCGTAGTCGATGCCCCGACGGCTGAACCCCTCCCTCAAACTAAACCTGAGCCTAAACCTACACCTACACCTAACAAGGCACAAGGCAAGGCACAAGGCAATCTCTTGGGACATTTACCTTATGATGTTGTCCCCGAATCAGCATTAGTCCCTGTGATGGCTAACAGTAGCTTAAAAATGCGCCCTGCTGCTGCTAGTAAATTTCAAGAAATGCAGGCTGCTGCTAAAGCTGATGGTGTAACCTTGACCTTAATCTCTGCCTTTCGCGATCTCACAACTCAAGAACAGCTATTTTTTGGTGTCAAAGAACAGAAAGTACAGGATGCCACAAAAAGAGCTGAAGTTAGCGCTCCTCCAGGATATAGTGAACACCATACGGGTTATGCCGTAGATCTTGGTGATGGTAACGCTCCTGCAACCAATTTAGAAAAAGACTTTGCCAAGACTGCTGCATTTCGCTGGCTTCAGCAAAATGCTTTAAAATATAGCTTTGAAATGTCTTTTCCCCCTGATAATATCCAGGGAGTGAGTTATGAACCTTGGCACTGGCGTTTTGTCGGCGATCGCGATAGCCTAGAAACCTTTTATAAGGTGAGGAATTAGGCTCATTAAATCAAATCTAGCTAATAGCTAATAGCTTAAAAAATGACCAACTTTGAAGTAGAAAAACAAAAATGGTGGGTAGAGCGATGGTTGGATTTACTAGCGTCCTATCGCTTTAAAAAACGCTTGGAACGAGGTCGCAGCTACGCTAGAGAAGGAAATGTCCTCAGTATGGAATTTGCCAACTCTAGAGCTAAAGCAGAAGTGCAGGGGAGTGACAACCAGCCTTATAAAGTGTCCTTATCTTTAGACTCTTTTAGTAATGAAGACTGGAACTTTGTGATCACCAAAATGTCGGAAAAGGCGATCTTTTCGGCACAACTTTTAGCAGGAGAAATGCCTGAAACGATTGAAGCAGTCTTTACGGCTAGTGGTTTAAGTCTGTTTCCCTTTAATCTCAACGAAGTGCGATCGCGCTGTAGCTGTCCCGATCAGGCTAATCCCTGTAAACATATTGCAGCGGTGTATTATCAGTTAGGCGATCGCTTTAGCGAAGATCCCTTTATTATTTTCCAACTAAGAGGGCGCACGAAAAATCAGATTATTGAACGCTTAAGGCAGATTCGTAGTCAAAAAGCCCAAAAAAAACTGAAAAATACCGCAACAGCAGATCTTAGCAAGCTTAATTTAGCCCTCGCCAAAGACATTAATACAGAACCAAAAGGTTTCTGGCAATATAATGAACCATTGGAGTCTAGTTTAGTGGCGATCGTGCCAGCAATGGAACAAAAAACTCTCTTGGATATTTTGGGCGAGATGCCTCTGGCTACTGAAGATGCCAATGCAGCACAGCAATATTTAACTCAGGTATACCAAACCGCAGGACAACAGGCGCTTATTTCAGCTCTAAATCGCTCATCCTGAAACAGATTAAAGAGACTTAAGCAATGCTCATCATTGTCCTGGAATTCATACACCTGAACTAACTGAGCAGTTTATTCAAGGTATACAAGACACGGTTAAACAAGATTATTTGATATTACCTACAGAATATCTTCCCTATTCAGCGATCGCTGTTACTCAATGGCTTAATCAGCAAAGCCTATCTAAAAGCGAATCACTATCTTTTATCTCTTTTAGTGCAGGAGTTGTGGGTAGCTTTGGGGCAGCTTGGGGGTGGCAGCTTGAGGGTGGTCAGATTAGTAATTTTATTGCTGTTGATGGGTGGGGTATGCCGTTGATAGCAAATTTTCCATTCCATCGAGTTAGTCACGATTATTTTACTCACTGGAGTTCCAGCATTTTAGGCGCAGGACAACAGGGTTTTTATGCCGATCCTGGAGTAGAACATTTAGAGCTATGGCGATCTCCAAAAATCAGCTACGGATGGCGGATCATTGCCCCAGGACAGAAAACCCGCGATAATCTAGCCAATTATCTAGGTGATGTCTTAAATTCATAACATTGTTGAGTCTTTACTGTCCGCCCAAAAAAACAATATTTATCCTGTAAAGTGTATATTTTTATATGTTTTACCAAGTATCTACTCGACAGGAAAAACAGTTTAATTTATATTTAAAAGCTTAACCATAAAAATTAATGCTAGTTTTTGTTGCAGATTAGACTGCAAATTTTACAATAAAGAATAAGCAAGTCATACGGATAGCAAGCGTGGTATCTACAAGTATTCCCCCCAGTTCACAATCAATTCAAACTTCCCAACGTCGCACGGGTGCCTACGCCCTAATGGATAGTCTGCGCCTGCATGGTGTCAAGCATATCTTTGGCTACCCTGGTGGTGCGATCCTGCCGATTTACGATGAGCTATATCATTCTGAAGCCAGGGGCGAGGTGCAACATATTCTGGTGCGTCATGAACAGGCTGCATCCCACGCAGCAGATGGTTATGCTCGCGCTACAGGCAAGGTGGGTGTGTGTTTCGCTACTTCTGGCCCTGGGGCAACTAATTTAGTCACAGGTATTGCCACCGCCCAGCTAGACTCTATTCCCATGGTGGTTATTACAGGGCAAGTGCCACGAGCAGCGATTGGTACTGATGCTTTCCAAGAAACAGATATTTTTGGGATCACCACTCCCATTGTCAAAAACTCTTACGTAGTGCGTCGCGCCCAAGATATGGCGCGGATTGTCGCCGAAGCATTTCATATTGCCAGCACCGGTCGTCCTGGTCCAGTTTTGATTGATATACCCAAGGATGTTGGTTACGAGGAATGCGATTATGTTCCTGTCTTACCAGGAGCAGTAAATCTGCGGGGATACAAGCCCACAGTCAAAGGTAATCCAAGGCAAATTAATGCTGCTTTAAAGTTGATTTCCCAAGCAGAAAAGCCTTTACTGTATGTAGGTGGCGGTGCAGTTGCTGCTGATGCTCATGCTCAAATCAAAGAGCTAGCGGAAAAGTTTAAAATTCCTGTCACGACAACATTAATGGGTTTGGGGTCTTTTGATGAACACAATCCCCTTGCTGTCGGCATGTTGGGGATGCACGGTACAGCCTATGCTAATTTTGCCGTGAGTGAATGCGATCTCCTCATTGCCCTTGGTGCTAGATTCGACGATCGCGTTACGGGTAAACTTGATGAGTTTGCTAATCGTGCCAAGGTAATTCACATTGATATTGACCCTGCCGAAGTTGGCAAAAATCGGACTCCTGATGTGCCAATTGTCGGGGATGTACGCAAGGTATTGGAGCAAATCTTAGACCGCGCCAAAGGTTCAGATTTTGCAGCTAAACCTAACCTGACTAAATCTTGGCTAGAAAAGATCGATCACTGGCGTGAGGAATATCCGTTGACCGCCCCTCATCCTGAACAGGGCTTATCTCCCCAGGAAGTAATTGTTGAGCTAAACAATCAAGCGCCCCAAGCTTTCTATACTACTGATGTCGGTCAACACCAGATGTGGGCTGCTCAGTTTCTCAAAAATGGCCCTCGTCGTTGGATTTCCAGCGCTGGTTTAGGCACGATGGGTTATGGTTTACCCGCAGCCATGGGGGTAAAAGTAGCTATTCCCGATGAGGAAACCATCTGTATCAGTGGTGATGCTAGTTTCCAAATGAATCCCCAGGAGTTAGGGACTTTAGCGCAGTTTAACATCAACGTTAAAACCGTGATTATTAATAACGGTTGGCAGGGAATGGTGCGTCAGTGGCAGCAAAACTTTTTTGGTGAGCGCTATTCTTCTTCTAATATGGAAGTCGGCGCGCCAGATTTTGTCATGTTGGCAGAGGCTTATGGCATCAAGGGAATGATAGTACGCGATCGCGATCAATTAGCCAGCGCCATAGCAGAGATGCTCGCTCATGATGGCCCAGTCTTGATGGATGTTCGTGTTACCAAAGACGAAAATTGCTATCCTATGATTGCCCCTGGTAAAAGCAATGCTCACATGCTAGGTTTACCCCAAAAAGAACAGCCTGACGTTGAGTTTGTTAACTGTAACAATTGCGGTACTACCAACCCAATCGCCAACAAGTTTTGTCCTGAATGTGGCACTGGTTTTTGACATCCTCTCCGACCTGAAGGACGGAGATTCCCTAGAACAATGTTAGTTGTATAGGGTTGGTTAACGCTTCACCGCAAACTGCAAGCTTCGCTTGACTGACACTCGCTCCACGTTCGTTTTTATATTGGTCGGATTGTCCACCCGCCCATCTACTCAAGTTAATTGAGGCGTTTAGATCTCTGTCGTGTGTAGTATTACAAAATAGACACTGCCACTGCCTCACATCAAGTTCTTTTTTGCCTCCTGATTTGCCACAGCAGGAGCAAATTTGTGAACTTGGATACCAACGATCTACGATAGTTAAATCTCTACCGTACTTATCGCATTTGGCTTCTAACATGGTCTTAAACTTGCTCCACCCAGCATCAGATATTGCTCGACTGAGCTTACGGTTTTTAACCATGCCAGCTACGTTTAGGTCTTCTACTGCCAGCGCTTGGTTTTCGCGTACTAAGCGAGTAGTTAACTTGTGCAGAAAATCTGTCCTAGCATCTTTTACCTTGACGTGAAGTTTTGCTAGTCTTAACTTACGTTTTTTCCTCCGATTAGAATCACGTTTAGCCTTAGCTAGTCTACGATTGGCTAGCTTGATTTTCTTCAACATTTTCTTGTGTAACCGTGGGTTCTCAATCTTTTCGCCAGTACTAAGAATGGCAAAATGAGTTAAACCCAAATCAATTCCACAACTATTACTAGTTTGTGGTCCTAAAGGATACCGCTCCGCATATGCTATTTGTTCTGGTATCTCGACCACAAAAGAAGCAAAATACCTACCAGTCGTATCTTTAATTACTGTGACGCTAGTTGGTTGGCTAGGCAATGGTCTTGAAAAAACAACTTTAACATGACCAATTTTAGCCAAGTAAACTGACTGAGAGTGTACCGAAAAAGCATTAGAAGCAAATCTAATTGCCTGTCTACTATGCTTCTTTTTTGGTTTTGGTCTACCTACCGCTTTTCCTTTTCTACCTCCTTTTAAGCTAGAAAAGTAGTTATCCCAAGCTTGTTGTAAATCTCTTAAAGATTGTTGCAAAACTACGGAAGATACTTCAGACAACCATGAGCGTTCTTCAGTTTTCTTAGCTTGAGTAATCACTAAGTTACTGATTTTAGTTGGTCTGTCTAACTTATTTCTCTCAGCATTTTTGTACAACCACCAGGCATCATTCCAAACAACACGACTCGAACCAAAAGCTTTTGCTAGTGGCGTTAGTTGTGATTGCTTAGGGTAAATGCGGTAGTTATATCTGGCTTTCATACTTGGTCTACATGATATAGTTAATACATTATCATGTTTGGTCTGTTAAAACAATGACTCAATATAGACGAGGTAGACACAGCGTTACATTAATCTATGCTCATTTGGTATTCGTAACCAAATACAGGAAAAAAGTGTTTCAACCACAACACATCAAACGCATGGAGGAGGTTTGCAATCATGTAGCAGGTAGAATGAATTTTCGAGTCATTCGTCTTAATGGAGAGTCTGACCACGTTCATCTGTTGATTGAATATCCGCCTAAGCTATCTATTTCTCAGATAGTTAATTCCTTAAAAGGTGTTTCCAGCCGTATGCTTAGAAAAGAATTTGGACTAGCTCCACACAAAGAACACTTGTGGAGTCCTAGTTATTTTTGTGTTAGTTGTGGTGGAGCGCCAATTGCTAAAATCAAAGAGTATATTGACCATCAAGAATCGCCCTAAAGGGCGAGGTTTTCGACCCATCTATTAAATGGATAATTGGGTCTAACCGAATTTCTCATAGGAGCGAACAGCCGTATTTCTCATAGGGGCGAACAGCCGTTCTCCCCTACATATTCAAAATCACTGGTGATTGATTAATTAGCTTTTCTAGCTTTAAACTCTAGTAAGTTAACTTGATTTTGCAAGTCTTTATTTTCAGTTTTTAAGACAGCAAGTTTCTTTTGCGCTCTATAAAAATGACCTTTATAAGCTCCCAAACTTTTATTGCTAACCCCTAACTTTTCCCGCCGCTTTACTTCCTGTTGGTATTGGCGCTGAAGTTTATTATACGCCGTTTGCAAATCTTTTAAGCCACCTTTGCATTGAGATTTTAGCTGTTTTAATTCGCGATCGCGTGTCGCTACCATTTTATTTAAGCATTCAATTTTAACCAACATTTGCTTGTCAAAATTATTAGTTTTAACCTGTTTAATTAATCCTTGATAGCTATCATGAATCCAGTCATGTTGAGCCTTAAAAGCACGTCTAGTTGCTTCATATTTAACTGTATTTAAAACTGCTTCTTTATAAATTCCCTTGTGTTTACCTTTAATATCAATCAATAATCGATCATAGTTCGTTGCGTTGTGGCGTAAACTATCACAATTAGCTTCAATATACTTAACGCGATCGCCTGTAGTAGAGTTAATAATATAAGCTTCTGCTCCTAGTCCTTGGGGTGGATGACAGACAATGCGATCTTTCCAACTTTGAACTACTTCCTCTAACGAAAATTGTTGGGTGTTAATACTCATTTGTCTTTCAATTACTAAATAGTTGGTAATAGTTTGCAGCGATAAGCTGAGACTACATAAAACAATAAATATAAGTTAGTCAGACCATAGCAACGACAACCATCTATCATATCTTGTTGAATTATGTGCTATGTAAGTCACGTCAGTTTTAACAAGCAAACTAGAAAACCGCCACTGTAATTACAGCGAGTCAAATAGTCTCTTATAATGATCCTTTAACTACATTTAATCTTTAAGAGCTTAATTTTGTTTTGTAGCTCAATATTATGCTGTTCGAGCAATTGGCGATCGCTCTGTAATAAATTAATTTTATTTTGCGCTTTTATAAAAATATTTTTGCAAGCCTGTAAGCTTTTATTTTGACTATCAATCTGTTGTTTATGAGTGCAGCTTTTAACAAACTGAGTAATTAATCCTTTGTATTTAAGTTTTAGTTCCTGTAGCCCTTGATTTAATTCCGATTTCAGACTAATAATTTCGCGATCGCATTTTTGTAGCTGTTGATTTAATTGCGCGATCTGACGATTTTTTTGTTCAATTTCCGCCTCTTTTTGCTTCAAGAGAACATCGGCTTGAATTGCTGATAACTCTTCCTGACACTCACTTTTAATTACGGCGATCGCTTGGTTTTGTTCAGCAATAATTTGTTTAAGATAATCAATTTCTGATGACTGCTGTTCTACTGTTAACTTCTTGTGTTCAATTAATGCTTGATAGCTAGATTGAATCCATTGGTGCTGTTTGCGTACTACTCTTCTGGTCGCTTCATATTTGACACTATTCAAAATTGCTTCTTTTAAATAGCCATAATACTGCTCTTTAATTTTATTTAAAATTGAATTATAATTAGTTCCCAAGTGACGCAATTCGTCACAGCTTGCTTGAATATAGTTAACTAGGCGACCATCTCTAGAATCAACAAAGTAAGCGCCGTAGCCTTCGCCTTGAGGAGAGAAACAAATAATCTGATCTTGCCAATTTTGAACTATTATTTGTAGGCTATTTTGTTTTTCTATGGTGGAATCGATCATAGTAGCTAGTAATAAATTTTAGTTGTTAATTGGCTTATTCAATCGGGCTATATTTAAGTAGTTGGCTCAATTCATGTTGAGCTAAAAATTGTTCCAACCAAGCTCTTTTTAACAAATCTAAAGTAGAAGCCTGAGTTGCCAAAGTATACTCCCACTGCGCTCCTTTCCACCAGCTAATATAGCTTGATAAATCGTCATAGGCTTCTTCCACCGCTGTACTGCCTGTAAGCTGATGATAATTTTGCTGATGAATTGCCAAAATAAAAGCTTCAACATCTTGTTTAAATTTGGCAAATGCTTGCGAATCTTTAGTTAAATTGTCGATCGCGTAAGCGCATTGTGACCAAGAAATTTTGGTGCGAAAATCGTACTGCTCGTTTTTAAAGATGGGAAAAGCCAACTTTAATTCCCTCAAACTGTCAACCTCTCCCAAATCATAGGTTTTGGCTTTAATAATTCTCAGGGGAAAGCGATCTGGATGAGCCTGAATTTCCAGACAAGAAATAAACTCTAGATATTCATAATTTTTAATTGCGGTCAGTCTTTCCAAATCACTTTGAGACAATCCTAACTGCAAGCAGCGTTGATACTCCACCTCTAAAACTGGCAAAGCAGAATTTAATTTAACCGTCACTAACCCTGCGACCTGATATTGTTTTAATCTTCGTTGCAGGTCTATATATTTCATCTCTTAATCATGATTTAGGAACTAAAGTTGAGCGCTAAGAATTAAAATTAACCAACTTATCAGGTATAACTTCAAAACTTATGGGTTAGCAACTTATTGGTTTTCAACTTGAGGCTCTAAGCCAAAAAAATAATCAGTGAGTTTCAGGTGATCGGGTAAAATAACAAATAATCAACCATAAAAAACAAATTTTACAGGAGATCTTCAATGGGTGGCGCGATCGCATTTTTACTAATCATTGGTTTGTATACAGGAATTGCTTCTGGTTTATATTTAGGTTTACGTAAGTTCGATATCATTTAATTTAACCAGTCTTCTACCGCTGGTAAGTAGGTGGGTCAAATTAATTAGAAGGTGGTTTGGTAGGGAATTAGGGAATTAGGGAATAGAGATAGCTAACTAATTACTCTCAAAATCTATTTTGTCTTTGGTTTTATACGGTCGGCTTTTGAGAGGGAAGTTTCCAACTCAAAACGCGACCTATTTAATTCCACCTACTTACGTATCTAAAAGAGCATCGTTAGACCTGACGATGCTTTTTATGTGAAGTTTACTCAAGGATTCAGACATAATAGACAGAGCAAAGCTAATCTCACAAAATTGGGGTGAAATTCTTGGGCAGAGACGGCACAATTAAGAAGCAAAGTTGCTTGCTAATGCTGGGTCATTATCGAATTCAATAAAATTAGAGGTAAGTTAGGTTGGACGAATCATATCAAGAATATATTAATCGAGTTGCGCGGTTAACTCTACCGAGTGTTTGTGCCTTGCAGCTTCAGGGTATTCAGCAATCACCTAAATTTGTTGATGGTAAACCCGTATCATTTCCAGGCTACAGCGTGATTACTCCTCCCGCAGCGGAGGATGATGTTAACCATAAATTTTATCAGCAGCTAGAAACTCTACAACGACAATTATTTGATGGTTTGGGACAAAATTTCTTTATTCCTCTACCAACGACAAGTTTTCATTTCACCCTAGCCGATTTAATTTGGGATGAAAGCTATCGTCAGGTAGTTAAAGATAATCCTAATTTTGATCGAGAATTGCAGCAGCAGGTTGCAGCTAGTATGAATGAGTATCAGGCAGAGTTGGATCACCAGCCGATCTCTTGGCAGTTGTGGGGCGTAATCACCAGACCAAGAGCAATTATGGCTTGTTTAGTGCCAAAAGATCAAAACAGCTATCAATCAGTAATCAAGCTGCGTCGCGCCCTATATCAAAATGCAGGAATTATTGGCTTGGGTGTTGAGCAACAGTATGACCTAACGGCACATATTACTTTAGGCTATTTTGATCATATTCCCGACAGCTTAAATCGCGATCGCCTTTGTATCGTCATGTCACAGATTAATGATCGACTGGTAGAAAGCGAGTTGCCAGAGTTTACTCTTAAACAGGCAGAGTTAAGAAAATTTGAAGATATGATTCACTACAACCGTGAGTCAGATTGGGCAGTAGTTAACTTGGGTTAGTTTAGTTAGTTTAATTGTTCCCGAACAGTCGGGACAAGGTTTTCGTCTCTTAAATAAGATCATTGAGATCATCACTAAATTAATTGAGTAAACTAAATCATCCAATTGTCGAACAAAGCTTTGCAATTATTGACAGCGAGGTGGGAAAACATCAACTTAATCCCCAAGAATATGCTCTTGCTCGCCGAGTAATTCATGCTACGGCAGACTTTGAGTATTTGAATTTGTTACGCTTTAGCTCTGGAGCGATCGCTGCTGGGATTCGCCATCTGCAACAGGGAATACCAATTGTCACGGATGTAACCATGGTTAAGCAGGGCATCGCCAGCCTTGTCAATAAAACATTTAATAACCCCATTATCAGTGCAGTTGAACAAGCAAAAAGAGCCGAAGCTGGCAAAACTCGAACCGAGACAGGTATGCTGCGGTGTTGTTCTAAATATCCCCAGGCTATTTATCTAATTGGCAATGCGCCGACAGCATTATTAGCTTTATGCCAAGAGATAACTGATTCTACAATCAAGCCAGCACTAGTTATTGGTGTCCCTGTGGGCTTTGTTGCTGTGATTGAAGCTAAACAAGCCTTAATTGAGCAAGATGTTCCATACATTACAATCGAGGGGAGAAAAGGTGGTTCTCCCGCAGCCGCTGCAATGCTCAATGCCCTGCTAATTTTGGCAGCAGAAATGCAATAAGCTGTAGTGACTTAAGTACGTTCTTATTCAAATGATATAATTAAAACATTCATTTGAATGAATAACTAATGATTAATTCGGCTGGCACTGCTGCGATATTGGGTGGCAAAACTATTTTAGGAGTTGAGATCGAAAACGACTCTAGTTTAGAAAAGATAGTAGATCGGGGATTACCCTATCAAACTCTGGAGATGTTAATCGGGCAAATCTTTCCCAGCGATCGCAGTAAATATTACGATGTTATTCCCGCCTCAAATTGGCATCGTCGCAAAAAAACTGGATATTTGAACAGGGAAGAGAGCCAGAAAATCGAAAGAATTGCGAGAATCTTTGCTTACGCAATTGAAATATGGGGAAAAGAAACTAAAGCACGCTATTTTATGCAAAAACCTCATCCTATGCTTGAGGATCGCAGCCCTTTTCAAGCTAGTCTTACTGAATTGGGAGCAAAACGAGTAGAAGACATACTGAACAGAATTAGATTTGGTATTGCTGCATGAGTGCATCTTTACTGAATTATGTTGTTAAAGCTTACCGCATTGGAGAACATAGTAACCGTTACCCTATTTTTGATGATACGGGGTCAATCATCGTTCCTGGGCGCTGGAATCATAAATATCCTGTAATTTATACTGCCGAGAACTATTCACTAGCAATGTTAGAAAAATTAGTTCATTGTAATACAGGGGATATACCCGAACATCAGCAATGGATTGAAATTACCGTTCCCTCAGGAATCAGCTACGAAACTGTAACGCCCTATAGTTTACAACAGTGGCACAATCCCCCAAAAAGCCGTCAATTTGGCGATAAATGGTTAAAGTCATCTCGTTCTTGCCTTCTTTTTGTTCCCAGCATCATCGCCCCAATTGAGAGCAACATTTTAATTAATAAATCTCATCCAGATTTTTCGCAAATAACTGTTAGTATTAATCGCCCTGTAATTTGGGATCGGCGATTATTTTTGGCTTAGAAATAAATCAACAGATTTAAGCCAGGAATGGTACGAGAAAGCGTCCATAGTAGCAACACAATATATAAAACTCCTAAACACCATTGATACCAAACTAAAGCAGCAACCAACCCTGGTAAATGCCGATCCCGCAGGCGAATATCGTTAAATCCTAGCTTGAAAATATTATTTAAACTAAAGTCATAATAATTGAGCCAATTCCAGCGTGTCTCCCAAATAATCGGCATAAAGCGATCGCGATAGAAAGGAAACCTGGGCATAATTGGTAAGCGTCCAATTAATAGTCTAAATTCCCTAAACTCACCATTTTCGACAAAGTAGGAAGTATCTAATAGTTTGTGATATCTACCACGCTGATAAATTAAGCTAGTAATAATCATGGGAATTGGCAGTAAAATAATCGCGATCGCCATTAAAGTTAGCCAGGGTCGATCTGTTGTCACTAAAATATTGATAATACTGAATAAATTAGCCACACTACAGCTAAAGATCATCATCATTATTTCAGCGCGATCGGGAATTACAGGCTGAGAAATATGAGGACGATAGCGATCGATCAGCCAAAACAACAGACTAAATAAGGCAATTGTAATAATGCCCAGACTAAACAGCAAATTGATATCTGTGCCATAGTTTCCTAACAGCAATAATAAATTTAAACTCAACCATTGGGGAATCAAACTTATCCAACCCCAAGTAAATATTTTACGCCAAGAAACTTTAGTTAAGCGATCGCTTATTGTTTTAGCTTTTAATTGTTTCTCTTTATATTCAAGATAGTTAGCATCAGTAATTTGTTCAAGACTACGGAAATTGCGAATCAAATTGCGAAAAACAGTTTCGTTTCCCTGTGAGCGATTAACGCTAAGATAATTACCAATTATTCCTGACTGACCAATAATCTGAGCTTCAATACTATCAAAAGCTAATCCCGAAACATTAATACTAGCTTGAGGCGTAAAAAAGCATTACTAAAGTCGAGCCGATTAAATAAATGAGCATCTTGTAAGTTAATTAGAGAGTTAAGATAAATATCTCTAAAAGTAATAGTCTCGTCAAAACTACTATTGATTAATAGGAGCGGATTAAGAAATTTACTTTTAGTAAAAATTAGGCGATCGCGAAATCTAGTTTGACTAAAATCAACTGTTTCAATAAAGGTACTACGAGTAAAGTCTGCTAACTGTGTAAACAGAGCTTGCTTAAATTCCGTTGATGCCTCAAACTGACTCTTACTAAAGTCAACAATTCCTGTGAACTTTGCTGAATTAAACTTTGCCTGCGAGAAAATATGGCTTTTAATAAAAGTTAGATTTTGCTTAAAAGTTGCCTTGTTGAAATTAATGTCCTTAACAAAAATGCTTTGATCAAAATTTACAAATTCCTGAAAATCACTACTATTAGCTACTATCGACTGAAGATATAAGCTATTAGAACCATCAATATTTCCCGTAACTATTGTGTTCTCTAAATATACACTACCCCGAAATATATTTACGCGAGGTATTTCTTGAACAGCATTAATTTTAATCGGATAAAACTGCTGAATCTTTTCTTGTTCCAAAGTTGTAAATAATGAAGACAATGCGCCTTCACCAACCGAACTAACAATTCCCAACTGTTTAAGTAAAAAATCTCCCTGAACGATTGAGTTACTTAAATCCAGATTAACTGGATTGCTAGTACGACTGATTGTATTGTTTATCTCTTGATAAAAATACTGGCTAAATTGACTATTAGTATCAGCCAAATCGATGACCAGGTTACTTAAATCAATTGTCTCCCTACCATCTTGTCGAGTTAAATTTTTAGTTTTTTCTTGCAGTATTTCTTTAGTTAAATAGCTGCGAGCGATCGTTTGAGCATTTACCTGCAATGGTACAGCTATCAAAACTAGCAAACAGAAAATCAAACATAAAGTTATCAAAGCTTTTGCTACAGCCGACATAAACAATCAGAGTGTGTTTGGAAAGTAAACATTAAACTGTAGAAAATTGAGTAATAAGTATTAAAAACTTATCTCCTCCACACAGCAAGCTTCTCTCACGTTTGGTAGGGAGTTTGGGAAATAGGGAAATAGGGAAATAGGGAAATAGGGAAATAGGGAAATAGGGAAATAGGGAAATAGGGAAATAGGGAAATAGGGAAATAGGGAATAGAGATAGCTAAATAATTGCCCTCAAAATCTATTTTGTTTTTGGTTTTATACGGTCGGCTTTTGAGAGGGAAGTTTCCCGCTCAAAACGCGACCTATTTAATTCCACCTACCTACATACAATTTCAGTTTGCAACCAAAATTATGGTGTTTGCCAAATACGTTGATGGTAATCTTCTAACTTGGCATAGGGATCGTTGCTACCATGATGGTGTTCGTGTCCGTGTCCATGTCCATGTCCGTGTCCATGTCCGTGTCCGTGTCCATGTCCGTGTCCGTGTATATCGGCGGCTGCAAGACGAAACTTACACATTTCGCAGTTCATGGCTACTTGACCCAACTGTGCCTCTATCTCTCTGGCGCGAAATACCTCAAGCAATTGAGTAGCTATACCCATCTCTGGTAAACAAGCAAAATCAACTTCGGGATGTTGTTCTTCTTGTTGAGCAGTAAGATCAAATATCTTCTCCATTAATGTGCCAGTAAACAAAAAATAGGGCAGGACAATGACCCGTTTTGCCTGATGCAGGTATGCTCGACGAAAACCCTCTTCTAGACGAGGATGAGTAATGCCAATAAAGCAAGTTTCTACTGTTTTGTACCCACTACCTTCCCACATAATTCGGGCTAGTTTGCAGACATCTCCATTGGCATCAGGATCGCTAGAACCTCTACCAACAAATAGCAAGACTGTATCTTGACGGGAAATATTACGAGGATTATGTTGAGGCTGATCTAATTCCTGTAGACGATCGCGCCAGAGTTCAATAATTTTTGGCGTGATGCCAAAGTGACGACCATAGCTGAAGTTAATCTGAGGATAGGGCGATCGCGCACTATCTAGTGCGTTGGTTACATCAAACTTATTATGTCTGGCAGCAAACAATAAAATTGGCAGTGCTGTAATGTCTGTATAGCCTTGTTGGACACATGCTTCAACACCCTCTTTAATCGTCGGTTCAGTCAATTCTAAAAAACAGGGAATTACAGGGCGGGAAGTGTCTAATTTTTGATAAATTTCCACAAAATCAATGAAAGTTTGTCTGCCGTGATCGTTTCTTGTCCCATGACCAATCGCCAGTAAAGGTCGTTGATAGGGTAAGGACGGTAATTGTAGAGAATTAAAATTGTCTTGAACTAAAGCGTTGACCATGATTATCTGTACCTCGCAGAATTAATTTAGTGAACTATGGTGATCGGTGGGCATCCTGACTGAGAGATAACTTGCGCTATCTCATCACAGTTGCGGGACAGCGTTGGACTCACACCAAACTTTCCCCATTATTTCTAAATAGTTAATTTAGAACCGAATTATAGCTATGCTCGTAATGTTAGCCGATCTTCAGCTTACTTCTACCAAAAACTTAGCTTTAATTTAGATAACCAAAGAATTTAACCATTTTGGGCTACGGAATCAAAAAATTTGCTTATTTTTAATTGGTTAAAATTAATTCTTTTGACAGACACTTGATTTTGATTATTCAGGCATAATTAGCTAAGAATATCTCTAACTACTTTGTTAAGTAGCTTTGATTTTAATCGTTTAATATTTTACTTTAAGCTTATGAATCGTTCAGCCTGTTTAATCTTCAATCCTGTTGCTGGACAAGGCGACTCAGAACAAGAGTTAGCCACGATCAAACGTATTTTAGATCCAGCATTTGATCTCGATATTCAATACACTACCCCAGAAATTAGCGCGGGAGAATTAGCCTTGAAAGCGATCGAGAACAATGCCGAGATAATTATTGCCTCTGGGGGAGATGGGACGGTTTCAGCCGTAGCTGAAGCTTTAATTAATAGCAATATTCCCTTGGGTGCGATCGCCAGAGGCACAGCCAATGCTTTTGCCAATGCTTTGGGTATTCCCGACACTATTGAAGCAGCATGTAAGGTAATTGTTGATGGTGCAACTAAAAAGGTAGATGCAGCAATCTGTAATGATAAGCCGATGATTTTATTGGCAGGAGTGGGTTTTGAAGCCGAAACCGTAGAAGATGCCGATCGCGAAGCGAAAGATCGCTTAGGGATGCTAGCCTATGTTTTGTCTGGATTAAAACAGCTTAGGGAATTTGAGAAGTTTACCACCACAATTGAAACCGATGATAAAATCATCGAAGTCGAAGCTAACGCCGTGACAGTTGCTAATGCTGCGCCATCTACTTCAGTCTTGGCTCAAGGCACAGCAGGAGTAGTTTATGATGATGGATTATTGGATGTTACCATTATCGCTGCCCAAACTAGAGCAGGAGCGATCGCCATTTCTTATCATCTGCTTCAAACTGCCAGTAATAACGAAGCAGCCGAACGAGACGATGTTGGCTATTTACGTACTAAGTGGGTCAAAGTTACTACCAATCCACCACAAAAAGTAGTTTTAGATGGAGAATTGATTGGTTCAACTCCCATAGAAGTTAAGTGTATTCCTCAAGGCTTAACTGTATTTACTCCTATTGATCAGGTACTACAAGTACAAGAAAGACTCGATCATTTGCCTGGAATTAAAATTACTGCTAAAAATTCTGCTGAAGAAAAACCACAGTCGTTCATAACCATGATCAAGGATGGAGTTACAATAGACGGCGAAGAGTTTATTGATGGCAAAGATTAACAACAAACACGTAACTAGATTCTAAATTGAAGCTAAAAACGCCAAAAATTTCTGAGATAGGCATCAATTAGAACATCACCAAAAAACAAGCTTAAAACCCCACCTAATGCCAAAAAAGGACCAAAAGGCATAGGCTGTTTTCTGCCGATAATTCTCAAAGCGATCGCGCCACCGCCGACAATTGAACCCACCCCACAGGCAATAAAGCTAGACAGTAAAACATATTTCCAGCCTATCCACGCACCAATAGTTGCCATTAATTTACCGTCTGCATCACCCATTGCCTGCTGTCCCATCATTATTAAACCGATTAGGGCAATAATTTCTAGCAACCAGATGCCTGAAACTGCACCACCAATACCAAACATCAAACCATTGGCGACACCTTGCACTTGACTTGCTTCCCAGCCGATAACCACCTGAAAAACTAACCCCAAGACTAAGCCTGATTTAGTTAGAGAAGAGGGTAAAGTCATGGTATCCAAATCGATCAGTGACAATGACAATAACCAGGACAAAAAAAGACAGTAGCCAACAGTTTCTAGACTGTAGCCAAAACGCCAAAAAACCGCCATGAAGATCAAACCCGTGACTGCTTCGACAATTGGATAACGACTGGAAATTTTAGTTTTGCACCAACGGCAACAACCCCGAAGCCATAACCAGCCAAGCACAGGAACATTTTCTGTAACTCCTAATGGATGCAGACATTGAGGACAACGAGACGGGGGATAAATTAAAGATAATTTTGCGGGAATACGATATATAACTACGTTGAGGAAACTACCAATACACACGCCAAAGGTCAAAGCTGTGGCGTATCCCATTGCCATAACCAGTGTTTCCATAATTTAATTTGCAGTTTAAATAAACAAAAATATTAGCAATAATTCAAGTTGTTTTTAATATACTTCCGCTTCAATTTGCTTGAGAGGAATAAAACACTCTCTAGGCAACAATATAGGCTTAGAATTAAACGCTAATTGACCTCGATGGTTATCTCGATTAATTACTATTCCCCTTGGTTTATTTTCCGTAGCAACGTTCAAATTACAGTAGCTACGATAAATATTTTTGGCGGCTTTAATCAAGCTTGGATCAAAAAACATCGTATTCGTTTGAGTGTTAACTGAATCCTGGTTGCGCGTTGACGATTTCAAATTCACAGAAAGATTCCTCAAAAGACAACTCCAAATTTAACCTAATTTTTTCCAGAAGGAGAGGAGAATAAATAAATTTTTGTTACGAATATTGGCAATTGTTTAGTTGTCCAGAGTAATAACCAGTTAATACAAATGAACTTTTTTGCTGACTGTATACCCATAGCTTATCTGACTTTAAATGTATCAAGATGAGCAAGCGATCGCGCCTTCTGATTACTTGGGAAAATTGATCTTACCAAAAAGTCTTAATCTCAACTTTTTGTTTGGCAATATTACAAGTTGCTTTGATTACATTAAGTAAATCGGTTTGGTTATCGCTGTCTGCATTAATTTCTAGCAAGCCGACACTGGTATTAATCGGATATTCATCACCCTGCCACTGAAATGAAAATTCATTTAAATCTTCTCGTAGTTTGTTAATTGATATAGATGCTTGGTCTAAGGAACAGTTAAGTACTAATGTGACCAATTCGCGATCGCTTAGACGAGCCACATAATCTGATGATAAATGCAACTTAATTTTAGCTGCAATCTGATACATCAAAATTTCACTAATTCGAGAATCTTGTTGTAAGTCAGAAGTTGCTTCTGAGTTAAAATCTATCGTTAAATCGTCAATAACCAAACAGCAGATGGCATGATGGTAATCGTTTTGAGCAATCTGTTCTAAAGTCAATTCCAAGATTTCTGCTAATTCTGGCTCACTTAACAAGAAAATCGTATCTTGACTACTATGATTTGATGAATGCTCTGAATTGACTAAAATTTGATTTAAATCATAAAGCTGACGAATTATAATCAATACTTCCGCCATCCCAATGGAACTAATTCTTGCTTCGTAATATTGTCGCCCACCATTATCTAAAGGTAGATCAAAGCGGTGTGAATGAGTTAAACCAGATTTTAAAGATAGTTGAGCATACTTGATAAACCGCAAGGCTATTTTAGGATCTAAAAACTCATTAATATGTTTGTTAATGATTTCTCCTGTGATTATAAACGAGTTAGCTTCTTTGGCTGGAATATAGCCTAAACAAATACCGCCTTCGGTTATCCGCAACATAGAATCAGGAATAGCTCTGAGTATAGTCGCGCTTTCACTTTCAGAGTCTTCAAGTTGAGGCTGAATTTCTTGCTGTCTTTGCCAATCTTGAATTAGTCGTTCGGCTATAAACAAAGCAGGAAGAGTGAAGACAATTACAACAATTAATAATGAAAGTAATATTGTTGATGTTGCCAAAGAAAGAATAACTAGAAAAATTAAGGAGAAAATTATAATTACGTTACGGATTTTTTTGCGCAGCAGTGCAATATTATTTAATAAAGTCAGAGGAGATTCAAATGTTTGTTCAACTGGAATTAAAGAAGAAACCAGTTCATTTTGAGGTAATGATGTTTTAGCAGTAATTAAACTCGTTTCCACACCTATGATAGATAATAAAATTAAGCTAAAACCAGTTACTAATGTATAAGAGATTCCGAGAATCGTTGTCAATGGAGTTCCTGTGTGTAGAGACAAAAATATTGCTGTTTGTTGACTAGTTAGATCTAACCAATCTGTTCCCAAACGATAAGCCACACCAGTTTCTACACAAACACCTAAAGGAAAAACTACCATTAAAGCCACGATTTTGTAGATATTAACGGCAAGAGATTTAACTCTTTTAGATATGAGAATATCTCTAACTTTAATAAGAATATTTAAACCAATTATCAGCACTCCTAAGCCTAGAAGTAAAACATAATAAGGAGTTATCTTTTCACCTAAAAACTTGCCTTGATGAATTACCAAGAGAGCATCGATTACCACTGTGGGCAAAATTCCTAGACGATTACCTAAGCCTAAAATTATTCCTGTTAATGCGGTTATTAACAGGGGAAACAAAAGTACTGGAGCAATCTGGAGGTTAAGTTTGCGAAATACTCTATTCATGTTTGGGTATGTATTTTGATTAGTAGAAAAACTTTCTGTAGCTTTTTTTCAAAAAAGCCTAAAAACAAAAGCGATTTTTAATTAAAATTAATAAATATTAATATTTAATAGATTATGGGCGGTCGCTTACAACACAACCTCTACACACCTAATATTTGAAATATGAACAGAATTTTGTTAAGACTATACTGTTTTTTTTACGCAATATTTTAGAAGATAACTATTAATTATCTTTTAAAGCTATGCTTTAAACTCCCAGATTCAATCTAGTTTCAAATAACCATTGAGTTTTGGATAATTACTTGAAATTACTACTCAACTAAAACATATTTGTGTGTTAGTTAATTTTTTACGTAAATTTACTGACAGTTATGCTATAAATATAAACAACACAAGAAATACTAACTATGGTAATAACTAATGTCAAGATTACTTCAGTAAATTCTCCTAGTTTTCTCTCGTGTCTGTTAAATTTGGAACATGCTACCAAAACAAAACTTACTGTAAGTAATCACAATAATACAAAATCTCGTCAATTGCTAGAAATAATTATGCAATTTTTGCATTAATTTAATGATCGATTTAATCTAGTTGAATGCTCAACATTTAAGCATAACCTAATGTCTATTATGCTGACGTAACTGGTTATACAGTCTCTTATTTTTTGAATATATTTGCTTTATCTATGTTGAAATTACTTGAGCAATTTTACTTAATACCTGAAACTAATTAAAACTAGATATTTAGATATTTTAGTCAGCTTCAGAAATAGTGAAAGTAGAAATAGAAACTATGTTTGCTCAATCTCAATAGTTACTAGTTGTTTGATATTTACTTGGTGTATTGTTAATGAAAAATATCTTTCCCGAAATAATTGCTATTTGTGTAGTGGCATTTATAGGCATTGAAAATCCAAACTTACAGCTGGTTTTTTCACTTTACTGGGGAACTGCTCTGACACTCAGGCTTGTTTGGAATAGCGCTATCCTAATTCATGAGTTAGGTCATGCTGTAGCTATATCTGCTATTGATCGAGATAGACAATCAGCTTTAAGAATCAATAACATTAGTGATCTTCTCAAAGCTGGAAATAACCCAAATACATTAAGCTCATTGATTCCTGGTGCGCCAATTTTCATCCCATTTATACCAGGAATAAAACATGACGATTATCCTTCAATACCAGCAGGAGATGCAGTTCCTTGGCGGATACGGTTAAAAGCCATAGCGGGCATCTCTTTTAATTTACTTGCTGCTGCGATCGCTTTTGTAGTTTGTAGTAATAATCTTTCTCTTCCCTATTTTTTTAGACTTTTTGGTCAAGTTTTTACCGTTGCCAATTTATTAATTGCTTTTTGTTCTTGGACAGACTTTTATGCCTTGGCTACAGGAATAGGTGAAAATTTTTATTGTGGTAATTTTGGCTTTATTTGTCAACGTCGAAAAGGTGATCAAGATCTGCTTTTGTCTGAAAGGATGACAAACATTTATTATCAAATGGGGCGAGAAACGGAGATACGCGGAGAACAAGCTGGTGGGGGATTGGTAGTAGCCCAAAACCAAGACAAGCAAATTGTTTTTGTCGGTGATAAAATTGTTAATCGTAAACGAGATAATCTGACTAATTCTCTTGAGAAAACTTTCGCTTTGGTTCGACAAAAATCTCAAAACAATGGTATTGCCCCTTTAGAAACGACAACTACGGGAGTATGGCATTATCGGTTTGGCACTAGTGGCCCTCCCGCAATCATAGAAACTCATTGGCATGAATGGATGAGCGCTAGGGTTGAAAGAGTTTGGGAATTTACAGAAGGTCAATGGGTTTGCCGAGACAAAAATATTAATCATCGTATTACTCACAATGGAGATTTTGATGCCTGGACGCTATATAACCAAGAGGTATCTAATGAGGCGTTGGGATTGTGGTTAGAGCGGGCATTGCATACATATAATTATGCCTTGGGAGATTCCCCCAAAATTGCGGGAATGATCGATCTTTTGGTAACCAAAGGAATGTGGTATGCTTCGGTGAGATTAGCGTATCATTTGGCGGGTGCTGATTCCATCGAATCCTCCTTTGATGGACAAACTCCCCATCGAGATGCTCCTAATACTGCTGCAACAATCTTAAAACTCAGTAACTGGGCAAAAGTATTTGAAAATACTTTTATGCTGTACCGTAAATTATTGGCAGCACCCGATTCTCCTGCCTGTAACCAGTACTTGTACCGCTTAGAACAAGATGTGCTACAGGTAATTGCCAAGGACGATATGATTGGTCAATGGTCGTGGCAAAAAAGAGTCAATTTTGTGAGAACTGCAATTCATGCTTTCTTCTATAACGATCTCAATCTAGCCACTAAAACGTTCATGGCTGGAGCGATTGGCACTTTTGGTTTAGTTGTCGCCTCTACATTAGAAAAAGAACGACTAGTAATCGGCGCAAAAGGGCAGCCAATGTCAATTGGCTTTAATAAGCAAGATAATTATATGGTTTATGCCTCCGAACCAGCTGCTGTTGATGCCGTGCTTTTAAATCTTCCACAATCTCTTCGTTTAGATTTAAACCAAAAAGAAGGAGAGATTGCCTTGGTGAGTGCTAGCGAAATCACCATCTATTCTCTGGAAAAAGGCGAAGAATTAAATTATTTGCAACTAGAAGATCGATGGATTTCTATGGAAAATCATCCTTATTTACCTCATGTCAAATATCCTACTTGCAATACCCAAGACCCGATTGCTAGCGATAATCAAGAAATTCCCGCTATTTTTGAAGAAATAAAATTAGATTGGAAAAATCCTGACTCTCTTAATTGTCAAAGTGCAGATTATTTAGTTCAACTATTAAGCGAAAAAGCTCGTAACTTCGATCAGCAAAGGCAAAAAATGCTGAGAGCAGGATTATCTAAGTTGAGTAGACAATTGCCCACAGTTGATTTGCTAATTATTGGTGTGGAAAATAGCCTTTGGCTAGGAGAGAGATTTTGCCAAGATTTAAGAATTATTTTTCCCTGGCTGAATGTTCGTAGTGTTTCCTCTAATCAAATTTTGCAGCAATTAAAACATAATTTTGGCAGTTTACAATTGGGGAAAGATTCAATCGTCTTGGCTGTTACTCAATCAGGTCAGACCTTTCCTACTATTCAGGCAATAAATGCTTTAGATCAGCTATATCATCAAGGAGAAATCAAGGAGCTTTTTCTTTTAACTGGAGAATTGGGCAGTTTTTTGGGTTCGCCTGTAATTAAAGTCAAGGAAGCTGAACTGGAAAAGCGTCATCACAAAATTTTTGTTAATGGTAGTGGACGCAGAACATCAGAGCCAGCAACAGTTGCTGTGGCAGCAGCCCAGCAGACTTTTACTGAGTTGTTATTGTATTTAGCTAAGAATATTAAGCAAGCTTTGCCCAATTCAACACCGCCTTTTGGCATGACTTTAACATCCCAAAGCATTGCCGTGTTAGAAAACATGAAGGATGACTTTGTTGAGGTCAGTGTAGTGCAAATTATGGGAGCAACCCCAACAGGGAAAAAAATCGATTCTTCAATTGAAAAAGAACTAATTAAAAGTGGTCGTAAGTGGGCTTGGCATATTATTGAAACTCCTACTGCCTGGGCAATACACGCTTTATATATTTTAATCACTGTGGGCTGGGCAATTCCCTTTGGCTATACAATCCCTTTAGCAAAAACACTCTTGGCAAGCGTACTTTGGCTACTCCCAATACCTCAAGATTCCTTTATTCTTCAGCTGATTAATTCTGTTGTCACTTTAATCGATATCGGAATTTATATTTTTGGATCGTGGTTATGGACTCTAGGAATACGTTACGTTCAGGGTAGAGAGCTACTAGCCAGAATTGGTAAGAGAAGCTTGGTTATTGGCGATGTTCCCTGGGTAAATCAGCTTCTGAAGAACTATGTCAGCAAATTGTTTTCTCTCAGCTATGGCATCGCCTCTCTTGATGTGCATGGAGCTAATCCAGAGGACGATTTGTTACACGATTTTGGACATCGAGTTGTTAGAGGCACTTTAATGTTTCTAGGCGTACCTGATGGGAGAAAAAGCGATAAGCTCAAACATCAAGAAAATGCTGTAATTATGACGGGGAAACAAGCTGATGGTGTTCGAAATATTGATGTTGGGCCAGAAGTAGTGGTGATGGGGTCTAATCCTGAAATAGCTCATAAAGGTTTTACCAACGCAATTATTCTCAATAGCGATGATGAGCATTTCCATCTGCGTAATGATTTTGTCTACTTCCAAAGCGAACATAGTAAAGAGCAAAAGGCTTTAATCGAAGAGTTAAGAGAATCACGCTTTACTGCATTTGAACGACTGTTGGCAAGCTATGTTTTCTTTTGGGCATTGGCGAAGAAAGTGGCTTCTTTCCCCATCTTGGGCTATGAGCATTGGAAATCTCAAAGCCGAACTAAGATTATGACTACTGCTGCACCAGTTTCAGGAGTGATCCAATCCCATGCAGTCACTAAAGCAAACCAAGTCATGCAGTCACTAACTCGCCTCCAGTCAATAGCAGTAGACAATAGCAGAGATCAACAAAATAATGAACCAAATTCTGAAGAACAAGCCTAAAGAAACAATAATCACCATAATTGAGGACGCAAACACCAATAAATTAAAGCGCCAAATAAAGGAATAAAGGCGATCGCCTTGAGCCAGCCTTTAACTCCCCTGCGTTGCATGTCGTCCCCTAAAATAGCAGGAAATAAAAGACTGAGGAGGCAAAAGTCGATACTCATGACGTGAATAAATTGACTGGTTTGCCATTGAGCAACATAGTCTGACCAATCTCCCTGGGTTAACCCCCAGATCATTAGGGTAATAAAAGCAACGCTAGCAGCGATCGCCGTCAAGGGAGAATCTAATATTTTGAGCAACCAATTTTTTGATTTATTCCCAGTAATATCAGTCTGACGTAAGGCGAGATAGGGCAACAGCGCAAATGCGCCTAGTCCAAATGAGACAGCAGAAAAAGGGTAGGGGGAAATCTTTTGATTACTGTCAAAGAGAATGAATGCTGCATAAATTACGGGAAAAATCCCCATAATGTAGAAGATAGCAATGATTATTGGGTTAATTCCCGCCAATTCTCCCGTAGACAGCTTGAGAATTAAATCAAAATCTCCTTGCTGTGTTTTTGTAAAAGAAGAGGCGATCGCGTAGGTGGTTAAAGCTAACCAAAGCAATCCTAAAAAAAGTTTACGCGCCATTCTAAATATGGTTATGTTTGATTAGCTATTCAAATTCAGGGAATGTTCTTTCAGCACCTCTAGAGGAATAAACTTCAGCATTGATTCATGAGTGGCTTCAAGATTAATCGGTGGTGCGAAACCTGCATCTAACGCTTCTTTCCAGCGTAAAGCACACAAACACCAACAGTCTCCTGGTTTTAAACCAGGAAAATTGTACATTGGCATCGGTGTACTAAGATCATTCCCTTGTTCTTGGCTGAAAGTTAAAAACTTAGCAGTAACTTCGGCACAAACGATATGTACACCTCGATCTTCTGCTCCAGTATCACATTTACCATTACGATAAAATCCTGTCATGGGAGAAGTGCAGCATGTTTTTAATTCTCCACCTAAAACATTCTTGGCATTCATGGCTAAATTATTCGGTCAATGTCAATAAGGACTGTAAGCATAAATAAATTTTAGCGAAATTGAGCTACAAAAAGACGCTTCATCGCCAACACCTCGAAAATTGTTAGTTTTTATCTATGAATTCTGCATCCCCTGCTTTGGCAATAATATCTTCTAATATAGAAGAAAGATTATCATTTAATTGACCTGCTCTGATAAATTCGGCATAAGTATCGGCTTCAATATCTAATAACTGTTCATTAAGCTGTTCCATAGTAAGCGATCGCAAATCATCATATTTTTGCTGCATAGCGTCAATTTTTTCTTTAATGTTTTTGAGTTCTCCTTTAACCAATTCTTGTTGATAGCGATAGTATTCAGGATCAATCTCTAAAGCTAATTCATTGTTAGCTAAATAGTTTAAAACACGCTTCATGGCTACTTTGCGAGCTAATAACTCTGAATACTCCTGACGCTGAGACTGATCGTCAACAAGATTGAGAGTGCTTAACAGCCACTTCATACTCAATCCTTGAACCAAAAGGCTAAATAGCACTACCCCAAAAACTGTATCAATAATTTCTTGTCTACTGGACAATATTTCAGGAACACTTAAGGCTAGAGCAATGGATACAGAGCCTCTTAAGCCACCCCACCATAGTACGGTTTGTTCTGGCAGATTAGTTTTAGTTTTACTAAATAAATTACTAATATTACCCAAACCAAAGATCATTATTGCTCTGGTAATTGATACAGCAGCGATCGCCATGACAATTAGACCAAAATTGCTTTTAAGACTACTAAAGTTCACCTGGTCGCCAATCAACAAAAAAACAATAGAATTAACAAAAAACGCCAGGAAATCCCAAAATTCCGAAACTAATTGTCTAGTACGGGGATTCATCCCAATCCGAGAACCAAAATTGCCCAAGATAATACCAGCAATCACAACACCAATTACCCCAGATCCGCCTAATTCTTCCGTGATTAAATAGGTTCCATAAGCCGATACTAAAGTCAAAGATTGTTCTACCAAAGGTAAATCAAATCTTTGAGTTAGATAAGAAATCCCAAATCCAATTAAGCCACCAACACTAAAACCAATACCTACGAAAGTTATAAAGCTGATCGCAATAGTTGAAAGGTCAAATTCGCCAATACCCAGAGGAATATTAACCAACAGCAAAAATGCAACTACCGCTACCCCATCATTAAATAGACTTTCTCCCTCCATGAGAATTGTTAAACGTTTACTTGCTCCCAATTCTCGTAGCAAAGCTACTACAGACACAGGATCGGTGGAGGACAGACTAGCACCAACTAAAAGCGCTGTAGCCAACGACATATCGGTAAAATAGTCGAGGGTAAAGGCTACCCCGACTACAGAAATAACTACTCCGACAACCGCAAACAAGCTCACGGGAATCAGACTGTTCTTGAGACTGCGCCAACGTATATTCCAGGCGGCTTCAAACAGCAAAGGAGGCAGAAAAATTTCTAAAATCAACTCTGGGGAAAGACTGACTAGCCGAATATCTACAAAAGCTAAACCAAGTCCGACGATCACTAGCAACAAAGTATAGGGAATTTGGCGAAACCAGCTAAAGATACGTGAAATAGTTGCCACGCTTAAAGAGACGGATAAGACGATCAAAAATTGTTCTAGATTGTCCTGAATAGAAACCTCCGTTACGCTGGGTTCTATCGTCAAAAAGATTGTTTCCATAAAGTCACTTGCGAAATACGGTTTTAGGTAGACTGCATTATTTAGTTAATCATGACGTAGATTTTCATGATAGTTATTAGAATAGAATAGACCAAATCAACTAGTTTGATTTTTTGAGAATCACCCAAAATTTTGATAGCTCGAAATAATTATTGTTATTCCTCAGCTAGACTCAAGCAAAGACTTGTATACTATTTAGAACTTGTTTTAAGGTTATTGTATTTACATGTAACACTACAAAAAATTTAGAATAACAGCTTTTGATCAGCGTTTTTTTGACTATTGATGCTAAATAATTAAACGAATAAATTAGAGATTGTTTAATCTTTGATTGCTAATTTTGCTAGTTGCATAAACCTTCTTTACAAACAGTTTAAGAGTTGATATGTAATCTTTTTTTTTTCTCTAGATCTATTAAAATAATTTGAAATATAAATTGGCAACTTGCTCTGGCAAGAATATTAAAAATTAAAATTATTAAATTATTTAGGTATATTGAATGATTACTGTTTTATTAGTAGACGATCAAACTCTGCTCTGCGAAATCCTCAAAACTTGGCTGGATGTAGAAAAAGATATTAATGTTTTGGGTGTTGCTCATAATGGACGGGAAGCGATCGCTAAAGTAGAAGAGTTACAACCTGATATTGTCTTGATGGATATTGATATGCCCCAAATGGACGGATTACAGGCTACTAAGATTATTTCTCAGCGATTTCCCAAGGTGAGAGTAATTTTTCTCAGTGGTCATGATGAAGATGTTTATCTAGGCAAATCACTGCGTTCTGGAGCAAAAGGATATCTACTTAAAAATACCAGAGCCGAAGAACTGGTTAAGAAAATTCGTTCTGTTTACACAAATGTTAACTTATTAGAGTCATTGCAAAATAGTGATTCTTTAATCCCTTTACAAGTTCAAGTAGAAGAATTAATTGAAACCTATCGTCTTAAATTAGAAGATCTGATGGCCACACAAAATGCTCACTATTCATCAAATAATTTGGCACAAATCGAGCAAAAATTAGAGCAACGCCTTGATGAATTAGAAGACAAAATTGATGCTAATCAGGGAAACAAATTTAATCAGCTAGAAAATAAAAATCAATCAAGCTGGAGATCAGTTCGTCAAGAATTAATTAATGTTAATAGCCAATTTAATCAAGCAAACCGTAGTTTGAGTAGCCAATTTAGTCAGCAAATTGTTAATTTGCGACAGGATCTCGAGGGTAAACTAATCGAAGCTTTAGATGATTGGTCACGTCAGCGGGCGGCACTACAGGAATGGGCAGTACAGCGAGATGAGATGCGCCCTGATTTGGAGGATTATGAGTTAAAAAATCGTCAAGAATTAATATCCGTGCTTAATCCCCTGCGAGCTTCATTAGAGGAAACAGATCAAAATCTCAAAGCCACTCGTAATTGGTTAAAAGCTTGTGGATTATTGGCTTTATTAGCCCTAGGGCTTTCAGGATATCTCCTGCTTCAGATTAAGTCAGGGAGTTTAATTAATCCTGCTAAAGGCACACCAGGTAGCAATGTTGAATCAACCAATACCAATTCTCCAAAGCGAATTTAGGATTATTTTCAACCAATAGTATAAGTAGTGAATCAAAAGTCAAGATAGGGACAAGGGACTGCCTTGCCCGTACATTTTCTTTAGCTTATTTAGCTATTTTCAACCTATTCAATTTCAATTTTTGGTGCAGTTAAAGACATTATTGAATAACTATTAGAAGAAACTTGTGCCTGTTGAGCCAAGCTGGGTATAGAAGCACGCAATTTGGCTGTGAGTTGACTGATGCTGGAATCATAAATTTGGGTAACTAATTTGGGATACAAACCAATCCCAATAATGGGAATTAATAAGCAAGCGATGATAAACACCTCTCTGGGTTCAGCATCAACTAAATTAGTGTGATCGACCAATTCTTTGTTCTCAGGGCCATAAAGCATTTCTCTTAGCATTGACAGCAGATAAATTGGCGTTAAGATAACGCCGATCGCCGCCAAGAAAATGATACACACCTTGAAAGTGGAGTTGTAAGCATCACTAGTAGCAAAGCCAACAAAGACCATTAATTCTGCTACAAAGCCACTCATGCCTGGGAGGGCTAAAGAAGCGAAGGAACAAGTCGTCCACATGGCAAAGATCTTTTTCATCTTTTGACCAACACCGCCCATCTCATCGAGCATTAAGGTATGGCTGCGGTCATAGGTAGCACCCACCATGAAAAAGAGGCTAGCCCCAATCAGACCATGGGAAATCATTTGCAGCATTGCCCCACTAGTACCCAAATCGGTAAAAGAAGCGATCCCAATCAAAACAAATCCCATATGAGAGATCGATGAATAGGCAATTTTGCGCTTGAGGTTACGCTGGGCAAAAGAAGTTAACGCTGCGTAAACAATATTAACTACCCCCAAAATTACTAGAGCGGGAGCAAAAAAGGCATGAGCATCGGGGAGCATCCCCGCATTCATCCGTAGTAGAGCATAGCCCCCCATTTTTAACAAAATACCCGCCAGCAGCATATGGGCTGGGGCTGTTGCCTCTCCGTGAGCATCGGGTAGCCAGGTATGGAGAGGAAAAATCGGCAGTTTAACCCCATAGGCAATCAAAAAGCCAGCATAGAGAAATAACTGGAGATTGAAGGCATAATCTTTAGCAGCGATCGCCCTCATGTCAAAGGTCACTACATCGCCATAGAATGCCATGGTCAAGGCAGCGATTAGAATAAACAGCGAACCCCCTGCGGTATAGAGGATAAACTTCGTCGCTGCGTAAAGACGCTTCTTACCACCCCAAATGGACAGGATGAGATAGACAGGAACTAATTCTAATTCCCAAACCAGGAAAAACAGCAGCATATCCTGAACGGCAAAGACGGCAATTTGTCCGCCATACATTGCCAACATGAGAAAATAAAACAGCTTTGGCTTATAAGTAACTGGCCAAGCGGCCATCATGGCGAGGGTTGTAATGAACCCTGTCAGCAAAATTAAGGGCATGGAAAGACCATCTGCCCCAACTGACCAGTTGAGATCTAGTTGAGGTATCCAAGCATAACTTTCGACTAACTGGAGGTCAGGATTACTAAAATCGTAGTCTTGATAGAAGCCATAAACTAGGATAGCAAAATCAATTAAGCCAATAACTAAAGCATACCAACGAACGGTTTTACCTTCCTTGTCAGGAATAATCGGCAAAAATAAAGAAGCGACGATGGGAAATAAAATACAGGTAGTTAACCAAGGAAAGTGGGTCATAGAGAAAAAAGCGAAAATTTAGTGATTCTACTAGGTCGTTTTACTTATAAACTTCCTTTCTTGTTTATATGTTCTGAGGTATTTCAGCTAATCACTAGCATTCTTAACAAATTGTTTATAGGTTGATTAATTTTGGTGAGGGGATCGCTGCTCTACTCTACAATACTTAACTTAATCCCAAACATTCACCCCGAATTAGCCTAATTTGCGCCACAGTAAACACAATCGGAATAACACGCCCATAATTAGTGGCGATCGCTTTCCAACCCAAATCGGCGACAAAATAGCCCCAAGCCACTGGGCCTAGAATACTAAAGATACCTCTTGCTGTCCCATAGCGAGCCGCATTTGTCATCATTCCTTTTTTCGCTGCCTGTAAGGCTAGCTGATTACCCAATCCTGCTACTACCGTTGTACTACCTTCGATCAACGCTGTTTTAGCAGCTTGATAAGTTGCAAAATGCAGGGCAAACTGCCGAGCAATGTGTTTAAGTAGCCATGATTTAAGCACGGTATTAACTGTCACAATCCCTGTTCCTTTCAGCAGAATTTTTAGAGGACTATGTTGCAACTGCACTGGTAGAGGCTCAGGAGGATGAGCTGTAACTAAAGAGTTGCCCACCTGCGCTTGAAGAGTCTTTTGTTCTTGAAGAGGCAATTTATCCCAAGCTTTGCTAACTAAATGGAGAAAAATTTCGGCTTCAATATCCGTCGTTCTCATCTGATTGGAGTAAGGAATTTTCAGATAGTTACAAACTTTAATCAAAATGTCCCGATAAGATACTTCTTGAGTCCGCCCTCGCAATACCGTCATTCCGTCTGCTGCTAAATAGCGGAATCTCTGGTCTAAAGAATCGAGCCATAAGTCCAAATCCTGACTCTGAATCTCAATCGGCTCAGGTGTCTGCCAGTAGTCTAGGGGATTGAAACGACGGTTAAACAATATCTGCGTAATCTGCTGTAATTCTTCTTCGGTGGCCAAAGCTAATCCTGCCCTGAGTTCGTCCAATGCCGTCTCCTCCACAACACCGTCTAGGTTATTATTTAAAATGCTCTTGATTATTCCATCTTGAATTATAGCTAAGAGTCTTAAATGTGTTTAATAATTGCTTAAGTTTAAACCTAAAGTAATCCCGATCGCGATCGCGCTTAACCAACAGCCTCCTTGAGCTAAATTACCCATTTTGCTGGGTAACTGCGCCCAAAAGTAAGAAAGTAACAAAACTTCGGCTATGGCGATCGCCGTTGAGATTGCTACTGCTGAATCCATCCCCCAAATCAATCCACTCACAGCAACTAAGATACTGGGCATAATCACACCCAAGGCTATTCCCTGAGTTTTTGTCTGGGTATCCAAGCTCACTATTGTAGCTGCGCCTAATTGAGCAACAGCGATCGCGATCGTCGCTATAATGGCGATCGCGATTGTGGTGATCCTTAATTCAACCTGACTAGTAGTAAAGCCTATTGCCCAAGTAGCAAATGTTGTAGCTACAGAAATTGCCACTCCACCAAGAATTTTGGGTTTATATGTCTCCCCCGGTGTAAGAGTAGCTAGATCTTTGGATGCTACGACGGGTAATTCTATTTTGAGTAAGGCATTTTTAGCAGTTTGAGCATCCGAGAAGCGTTGACTAACTTTAGCATTGGTCATTTTTTCTACCCAACCCAAAAACTGACGATCAGTGTCGGGCAAAAGCTGCTTTAAGTTTAGCTGATACGGATCATCAGCCGAAGTAAAAGTATGAACTTCTGTAATGTCTTTGTGGGCTAGCATACAGACTAAGCTAACTCCTAAACTGTAAATATCCGATGCCATAATAGGTTGAACAATTTGTTCGGGAGCAATAAATCCTGGTGTCCCGCGAAAAACGCTGCTAGCAGCAACTTCCTTACTTCCTAGGCTGGCAAAGCCAAAATCGATCAGGTAGACATTTAAAGATTCATCCAGCAAAATATTTTCGGTCGAAAGATCGCGATGTAGGATCGGCGGAGTTTGTTGCTGTAAATAAATTAAGATATCGAGCATCTTTACGGCTATTTGCTTAACTTCATCTAAAGTTAAGAGTCGAAAGCTACTACAGGGAACTGCTGTAATATATTCTTGAACCAAACAAAAACCATTGTCAGTTTCAATACTGTTTAAGTATTGAGGAATGTTAGGATGACTTAACTTTTGTAACAAGGCAATTTCTTGAGTATAAGCTTTGTATCCTGACCAGCTTGAGTTAGCTTGAGCAAAACAAAATTGTTTAACAACCACAGTTTTTTGAGTTTTGATTTCAATGGCTTTCCAAGTAATTCTACCTCCCTCGCGATTACGACCTAATTCTGCTTTGATTTGATATCCATAGCTAGTTAAATCCAAATAGTCGCTCATTTTAAACTTTTTATATTAGTGCTTATTTACTATTGATAACTTTAAATGAAGACTAAGTAAACTTATATTATTTTTGTATATTATAGACTGGCGCTTTAAATCCAGAAGCAAACAAATAAGCTATAAACTTTACAGTATGAAAATTCAATTAACCATCTTTAAAAGTAGATCTTTGCTAAAAATAATACTTTTTTAGGAGGTTTATGTTCTGGCAAAATTATTTTGACCAAAAAGTTGTCTGGAAGTCTTGCTAATACCATCTTTAATGTGATAAAAGATACAGAATGAGAAAAAGTGAAGTATCTAAAGAAGTATCTGAAATTAAAAATGATCAGCTCATATCTTATTTTGAAAGTTAAAATTTTGATTTATAAAAAATATAAATATTATTAATAATTAGTCAATAATCAAGAACTAATTTTATCAATATTAAAAATTAATAATGCCAACTAAAAATATCTTGTTAGTAGAAGATAATGCTGACGATCGCGAGTTGATGAGGCTTGCTTTCGCTCAGGGAGAAATTTCGCATAACTTAATTGTAGTAGCCGATGGAATTGAAGCTTTAAACTACCTTCAAAGACAAGCAGATAATCAAAGTCAAACAGCAGAATCAGGCAATTTAAGCATGGCAACAATGCCCGCTTTGATCATGCTAGATTTAAATTTACCGAGAATCAACGGTATTGAAGTTTTAAAGCGCATCCGCGCCAATTCTTACAGTAAAATTATTCCTGTAGTCATAATAAGCTCTTCAAATGAGCCACAAGACCTCATTGACAGTTATATTAATGGTTGCAACAGTTATATTAGAAAGCCAATTCACTTTACGCAACTCCAAAATTTTGTGAGAGAGATAAGTACATATTGGCTGACTGTCAATCAGCTTCCCACTGTTTTTGGAGTCCCAAATGAGTAAACTTCTCCGAGTCTTAATTATCGAAGATTCAGAAGACGATGCCGAACTATTAGCTATTACCCTCAAGCGGGGTGGTGATCAGGTAATTTATCAGCGAGTTGACACCAAGACAGATCTCGAAATTGCTTTGTCCACTCAACCTTGGGATATTGTTTTAGCTGATTATTCTATGCCTCAGTTTAGCGCGATCGCTGCTTTGGAGATCTTAAAAGAACGGGGATTAGATTTACCTTTTGTCATTGTATCAGGAAAAATCGGCGAAGATACTGCCGTAGCAGCTATGAAGGCAGGAGCGCACGATTACTTAATAAAAGGGCAATTGTCACGCCTGCTTCCTGCGGTGGAGCGAGAGCTAAGAGAAGCTATCTTTAGAGAGGAGTATCGAGCAGCCCAAAAAAGGCTCAGATATCTTGCTTACTATGATAAGCTGACTAACCTACCCAACAGAATTTCATTTTTAGATCATCTCAACAGTGAAATCGCTCAAGAGCAAGAAGAACCCAATTCTACCCATATTTTTGCTGTATTGCTACTGAGTATCGATCGCTTTCACAGCATTAAGCGTAGTCTTGGCTATGAAATTAGCGATAAGTTGTTAATCGCGATCGCCCGACGGTTAGAAAACTATGTAGTTAATATTAATGTAAATGTAATCTCTAGAATTGGCGAAGATGAATTTGCGCTGCTAATTAGCCAACTCAATAATCATTATGAGGTAGTTGATCGAGCCGAGGATTTATATCACGAACTGATTAAACCTTTCGAAATTAACGGTGCAACAGTTTGTTCGACAGTCAGTATTGGCATTTCCTTAAACCAAGAAAACAATCGCGAACCAGAAAAAATGTTGCGCTGGGCAGATACTGCCATGCAGTATGCTAAAGTCAACTTTGCCAAAACATCGGTACTGTTTGATGAGACGATGGAGAGTAAGGCAGTCGAAAAACTCAGACTAGAAAACGATTTACAAAGGGCGATCGATAATCATCAGCTATATTTGAACTATCAGCCGATTGTTTCTTTAGACACAGGCAAGATTAATTGTTTAGAAGCTCTCGTTAGGTGGAAACACGATTCTTTAGGGATAATTTCTCCAAATAAATTTATTCCCATTTGTGAAGAAACTGGACAGATTATTGTCCTTGGTCAATGGGTATTGTCAGAGGCTTGTAGTCAGCTAGTAACCTGGCAAGAGTCTTTTGTGGGTGACTCACCCTTAACAGTCAGCGTAAATCTTTCCCGAATTCAGATTTATCATCCCGAATTAATTCCCCAAATAGATAATTTGCTTGAATCTTTAAATTTAAAAGGACAAGACCTTAAATTAGAAATTACCGAAAGTACTTTAATGGAAAATACCTCCGCTGTTACCAAGGTTCTCGAACAGCTAAAGGAACGAGAAATTAAGCTATGTCTTGATGACTTCGGGACAGGCTATTCTTCTCTAAACTATTTACGCTATTTACCTGTTGATACGGTCAAGATAGACCGTTCCTTTATTGGTCCTGAGATCAACAACACCAATTACGATATTATCAAAGCGATTATTAACTTAGCTCACAGCTTGGGCTTAGACGTTGTTGCCGAGGGAATTGAAACTGAAGCGCAATTAAAAATACTGAAGAATTTAGGTTGCGAATATGGGCAGGGATATCTTTTTGCTCCTGCGCTGAATGCCCCTGATGTGATTAAGATATTGTAGCCTCGTATGAAGTTAAAAGTTAGAAGCCGTAAAATATCTATGCTCATGGAGTTAAATTACTGGTAATTAAACAATGGATTCAATTCAAGTTAGTGGTATTCGCGCTTATGGTTACGTTGGTTATTTACCCGAAGAGAAAGTATTGGGACAGTGGTTTGAAGTAGATTTAACTTTGTGGATAGACTTGAGCGCTGCGGGCAAAAGCGACCAGATTACAGATACTTTAGACTATCGAGAAGCGATCGCCATTGTCAAAGAGCAGATTACTACCGCTAAGTTTGATTTAGTAGAAAAGTTAGTTAGTGCGATCGCCGACAAGATTTTAAGCCTAGAAAAAGTCAATCAGGTTCGAGTCCAACTATCAAAACCAGCAGCACCGATCCCTGATTTTGGTGGTCGTATTACTCTCGATATTACTCGCAGCATAGCTTAAAATATACAGACTTTTGCTGATTTGACAACTAGTAAGAATACTTAAAGTACCTTGATCCCCACCTAAATTTTAGGCATTTCCGAGCATGGGGAATCAAAGCCAATTGGGCAAAATTAATAATATAAGGCAATTCCACAAGTTGATTAGCTCCAGTCGAATTCTGCGATTAGCTAATAGCTTAAAATAACTTTTAATTATTAATTAAGGATATTGGTTGATGAATAGAAAGATACAGCTCATTACTTTATTAATTTGGCAATATATTAACCAGCAGCTAGGTCATCAATATTCTGTTTGGAATATTAGACATTTTTGGTATTTATATCAAATCACTTTATTTAAAAGATGCTGGGAACAAGAATGTTCTCAAGAAAGTCATCCACATTGTTAATTCTTAAATAGCTTTGTTGGTCAATATTTAAACCGCCTGACGTGAATTAAAAAATCTTAAAAGATATTAGATAATAGCTAAAAACTAGTAAACTAGAACGAAGCTAATTCACATTAGGCGTTATTCAGTTTAAAACCCAAACGTTAGTGATTATTTAACTAAACACGGTTTAATTTTAAAATGCTTTCTTGCAGGTCAAGATTATTCGACTTGAAGGTTCACTCCCATCTAAGCTATCAAAATCTTGAAGTTCTAGACTTCCTCCCATAGTTTCCAAAAGAGTTTTTGACATCAGCAATTTCATGTTGGCAGATAAACTAATCTCTTGTAAAAGCTCGCGAATTTCTGATAAGTCATGAGTTTGAAAATTTGGCTCAGGAACAGTAGATTCTTGCCAAAGAACCGCAGGACAATCTAAATCGATTTCGATTTTAATGCTGTCGCTAGTTACTTCTGTAGTTGATAGTTTAATTACTCCTTTTTTCATTAGAGCAATTCCGCTATCAATGAGGTTGAAAATTAGCTGAATTAGACGAGAGCGATCAGCAAAGACACAAATTTGAGGATCGGGAGCAACAATCTCTAATGTTAAATTACGGTTTGCTGCCTGAAGGTGGGTAAGACGGCCGATCTCGGTAAATATCTTGGATAACTCAAGAGACTCTAAATACAGGCTATTACTGCCATATTCTGTCTTAGAAACAGCAACAATCTCGTCGATCAACTTCATCAATTTGAGAGCTGAATGATAAGCTTGAGCAATAAATTCTTTTTGTTCTTCAGGGCTTTCACATAGATCGGACAAAATCAACTGATGTAACCCAATCATACTGCTAAGAGGCGATCGCAATTCATGAGAAGTTCTGGCTAAAAACCCCGCCTTAAATTGACTCATCTGCGCTGCCATTTGATAAGCAAGCTGTGCCTGTTTGAGTTCTTCCTTTAGCTCGTCGATTTCGTTCATAATTTCAGAAGATAAGTTCCACAGCAAAGCTGACTAGAGATACTCATTAACCACTTTTATTGTAGCTACTGATCGCTTCGCTGATTCGCACCCAGAGTAACACAGCATTTGTTCAACTAAGCTAACCCATCATATAAGAGAATCGGCTCTAGTGGGTGGCATGACACATTTATCTCGCTGCGTCACTCTTAAATTAAGCTCTAGTTATGAATATCAGTGAGATTAAAGTGGAAAAGGGAACATAACCATTTTCCCATATCCATTTTGACTTTTCAAACTGTTTTGAAAATCTATAGCTTTCTTAAATGAGGCGCTTTGTCCACTCAATCAATTTCTAACCATTCACAACGGCTAAATTGGGCATTACTTTCATTTCTATAGGTGTATAATCCACAGGTTCGCCATCAACTACTAAAATACCTTGATCAGTTAAAGGTTCTAGCTTAAAAGCGCTGACTTTGTAATATTCCATGTGAGGTAAGCTGAGGTGTTGCCCTTTTCCGCAACGTAAAAGAGCTTGTAGCAATTCCCAGCGGGATGTTCCCTGGCGCATTACTAAAACATCGATCGCCCCATCATTTATGCTGGCATAAGGCGTAACGTTCATATCATGGGCAGCCCAAGGGGTATTCATCGCCCAGAGAAAGATAAAATTGTCTTCCATTACCTGCCAACCTGTTGGCGATAAGTTTTCCTGTTTCTGGGTATGCTCAAAATCAGGATGAGGAAGATAAGAAAATCTGCCTTTGTAAGTACGCAGTAAACTCAGCAGCATGACGGCATAAACATCAAATCTTAATGCACCTAAAAACTTGAGCTTTTCTGACTCGATATCGACATCACTAATTAAACCCCAAGCAAGGGACAAAAAACTATAATACTCTTGACCATTTTGAGTAACGCTAGCTAGATCAAAACTCTGTTGTTTACCCTTGGCGATCATAAAAGCAGCATTAAGCGGATCGTAGTTTTCTTTGGCAGATTCTAGTATAGATTTACACAAACCGTTGCCCGTACCTCCAGGAATTATCCCCAGAGGTAATTTAATTGCTGTTTCGCGATCGCCACGACTCATTAAACCAGCGATCGCGTCATGAATCGTACCATCTCCCCCCACAATTACTAACCCGTCTAGTGCCGATAAATTGAGATTACCCACAAAGTTTTTAGTATCGGCTGCACTGCAAGTTTGTGTGACGGTGTAGGTTAAATTACTGCAATCTAATAATGGACGCACCTGCTCAAATACCTTACTAGCTAGTTTCTGACCGCTATTGGGATTGATCACAACCTGTAACTTTCGACATTTAATATCTGCGTCGATTGCTTGACCAACTAGAGTATTATTAATTGCTTGCTGCCATTGCGATCGCGTTGCCAAATCTGCACAGGTAAAATAATATTCCCGCAATACTCGACGTTCTTTTTTAGCTATCAAACCAAATGTTTGCTTGGGATAAGCTGACACCAAGAGACAAGGCTGGCGATCGTCTCCATGATTAACCAGTGCAGTACCCACCACATCATCTAGGCAAAGCTGCCGTTTAATTCTCTGATGCTGCCAAAACAAATAATCTTTGGTTAAGATACCTGGTTCTGTTGCCGTTTCAGGATAACTAGCTAGTTTGCTTTGAAAAATGACGTAGTTTTCCATTCAAATCAACATTAGATTAATTAATTTGACTGCTTACCGCTGTAAACGGTCTGTGATTCTAGCTTTTAGCTTTTAGCCCTTAGCCTTCAGACAACCTCTTAAATCTAGAACAACGATAAGCTCAATCAATAATCATAGTGGATTTAGTATTAGTAATCGCTAATCACTAATCACTAATCACTTCTCCTGCCAATTAATCCAATCTTGAGGCTTAAGAAATGTCTCGTATAATTCTGCTTCAGGAGTATTAGGTTCAGGTTGATAATTGTATTGCCAGCGAACTAAAGGTGGTAACGACATTAAAATCGATTCAGTTCTTCCATTGGTTTGTAAACCAAAAATAGTCCCACGGTCATAAACTAAATTAAATTCTACATAGCGTCCACGGCGATATAACTGAAAATTGCGCTCTCTTTCGCCATATTCTAGATCTTTGCGTCTGGCGATAATTGGCAGATAAGCTGGCAAAAAGCTTTTGCCGCAGTCTTGCACAAAGCTAAAAATATCCTCCCAACTGCGGTGATCGACTTCTCCCAACTTATTGCTATACTCCGCTGCTGCTTTATCTGGATGAGGTCCTTTGTATAGTTGACCTGTACCATCTTGATAGTCAAAGAACAGTCCGCCTACTCCCCTAGTTTCCTGACGATGTTTGAGATAAAAATACTCGTCGCACCAATATTTAAATACGGGATGATATTCAGGATGATGGCGATCGCAAGTTTCTTTATATGTCCGATGAAAATGGGCAGCGTCTTCGGCAAAAGGATAATAGGGCGTTAGATCCGCACCACCACCAAACCACCAAACTGGCCCCGCCTCAAAATAACGATAATTAAGATGAACTGTAGGAATGTAAGGACTACGGGGATGTAATACCATGGATGTTCCTGTAGCATAAAATCCATGTCCTTCCGCTTCGGGACGTTGTTTAAGGATTGAAGGAGGTAACTGACTCCCCCATACTTCGGAGAAATTCACTCCACCCTGTTCTAAAATACCGCCATTTGCCAGGACACGCGATCGCCCGCCTCCACCTTCTTCTCTCTCCCAACTATCTTCCTGGAATTTTCCCCCGCCATCGACTGATTCTAAACCAGCACAAATTTCATCCTGTAACTGTTTCATAAACTGACTTACTCTTTCTTTCGAGTCAGCAGGAGGTTGGTCAGGTTGCTTTTTGGTGGGGTTAGTATTTATGGCGGTCATATAAAAGATTTAAAAATTTAGATCATAAAACTACTTTGTTTACCCTATCTCGATCTGGTGTAATCCCACCAGCACTGGCAAGCAGGAACAATTATATCTTTACGAATTCGCAAAATTCCTTAACGAAAATACAACTTCCCTAATTCCCTAATTCCCCAATTCCCTTTTCTCAATGGAATATCCACAACGATGTTCCCCATCGTTAATCCACTGAGTCCGCTGTACAATACAGTCAGGCAATACCGCCGCAAACATTTCTAGTTCATGACCACAAATACTGGGATAGGATTCCGCGACATCGGAGATGGCACAGTTATGTTCTACCAAGACAAAACCCTGGTTCTGCGGAGGAGAGGGTTGGTGTAATTCTGCCATGTATCCTTCCTCTTGTCTTAACTGCACCAATTTAGCAATACGCTGCTGTAGGTTGCCTTTGCCAAGGCGATCGCGATATTCCGCTGCCTTACGCTGCCACTGTTTCTCTAAAACCAGACTTACCTGCTCTTTGCCGACGGTTTCGGCTAAAGTATCTAAAAAACTCACGGCGAATTCACTATACTTTTGGGGACTCAGCGATCGCGTCCTGCACTACTCAACTGATACAGATGCTGTGGTCTACCCATGCCTTGCTGTACTGAATGATATTCAATCAAGCCATCCGCTTCTAATTCATGCAAATGGCGACGAACAGCTTGGGGACTCAAATTTAAATCTTGAGCTACTTGGCTGGCGGCTGCTTGTCCATGCTTCAATAAAGCTTGGAGAATATTTTGTTTAGTAGACGGTAAACCAGTGGTCGTCATCGTCTTGAGGGCTATTGTGGGAAATAATAGAGGTCAGCCAAATTTATTCGACTTAAACAACATCTTTATTGCTAATGTAACTTACAATATACTTAAACAACAAATTTATTGTTAAACTCAGACGAAATGTTTCGTCAAACAATCTAAATCAATCTTAAGTTAATTCTACCGAAGCTGTAACAAGATTTACCGATCGCAGCTTGTCAAAATTGCAGACACAACAAAAAAAATCGTCATTAATTTCTCATTATGAGTGCTAACGTCAAAACTCTAGTTAATCAGCCCTACAAATACGGTTTTACCACTAAGATCGAAACGGAACAAATTCCTCGTGGTTTGAGCGAAGATGTCGTGCGTCTGATCTCGGCGAAGAAAAACGAGCCAGAATTTATGCTAGAGTTTCGTCTTAAAGCCTATCGTCAGTGGCTGAAAATGAGCGAACCCGAATGGCCTCATGTCAGTTATCCCGCGATCGATTATCAAAATATTGTCTATTATTCTGCACCGAAAAAGAAACAAGAAAAGAAAGGTAGCTTGGATGAAGTAGATCCAGCGATCTTGGAAACTTTTGAGAAGCTAGGCATTCCTTTGTCAGAACAGAAAAGACTGAGTAATGTCGCGGTTGATGCCATTTTTGACAGTGTTTCCATCGGCACAACTTTTAAAGAGAAGCTAGCGGAAGATGGGGTAATCTTTTGCTCAATTTCCGAAGCACTAGAGGAACACCCCGAACTCGTTCAGAAATATTTAGGCAGTGTGATTCCTGTGGGGGATAATTATTTTTCGGCTTTAAACTCCGCCGTGTTTAGTGATGGTTCTTTTGTCTTTATTCCCAAAGGCGTAACCTGTCCGATGGAACTATCAACCTATTTTCGGATCAACGATGGTGATACAGGACAATTTGAACGTACTTTGATTGTGGCGGAAGAAGGTGCGTCGGTGAGTTATCTTGAAGGCTGTACTGCACCGATGTTTGATACTAATCAGCTTCATGCTGCGGTAGTAGAGTTAGTAGCGTTAGATAATGCCGATATTAAATACTCTACAGTGCAAAACTGGTTTGCTGGAGACGAAAACGGGAAAGGTGGTATCTATAACTTTGTGACCAAGCGTGGCTTGTGTAAAGGCGTTAACTCCAAAATCTCTTGGACTCAAGTAGAAACAGGTTCAGCAATTACTTGGAAATATCCCAGCTGCGTTTTAGTCGGCGATAACTCCGTGGGGGAATTTTATTCCATCGCTTTAACTAACAACAAACAACAGGCGGATACAGGTACAAAAATGATTCATGTGGGCAAAAATACCCGCAGTACAATTATTTCTAAAGGTATTTCTGCGGGAGACTCTCAGGGTAGCTATCGTGGCTTAGTTAAAATTGGCAACAAGGCTACTGGTGCGCGGAACTACTCCCAATGCGACTCGATGCTCATCGGCGACAATGCCGAGGCGAATACCTTTCCTTATATCCAGGTAGATAACAACACAGCCAAGGTAGAACACGAAGCCTCTACCGCTAAAATTGGTGAAGAACAACTATTTTACTTTGCTCAACGAGGTATTTCCGAAGAAGATGCGGTTTCTATGCTGGTAAGTGGTTTTTGTAAAGATGTGCTGAACGAATTACCAATGGAGTTTGCAGCCGAAGCTGATAAATTGTTAAGCCTTAAGTTAGAAGGAACAGTTGGTTAATTAAGCCAAGACAAAAAACTTTTTTATGAAGCGATCGCTCTAAAGACAGCGCGATCGCTTTTTTATTGATAATTTAATTACGATCAGGTAGATGCGATCGCTTTATTCAAAAAACCTTAATATATTTATAGTGTTTGTTAATTTTATTCTTCAATTTTGATATTCATTATCTTCTATAGCAAGCTTTTCTTCAATTCTTCCTTTAATAATCCCTTTTTGTTCCCAAGATGTAGTAATTTGCATGATCTGTTCCTGTTCCTGTAATTCCATTTTACTCAATTGAGATTGAAAAAGCGTCTCTTCATCGCGTTCAAGATTGAGATAAGTATCAATGAAACCCGAAATTAATTGCATTCTGGCTGGATCTAGCTTGAGAGTAACTAGAACACGAAGACACTGAGCTTTAAGAGACTACAAAAATAGCGAAACATCCTTTGATTAAATTTGGGAGCATTAGAAGCTTGATTCTCGATATGAACTAGAAAAGAGTAATCTTGTTCCTGAAACTTAGCCAGCGCCACAATATCCAGGATCTTCTTTTCGCCTCGAACCAAATCGGGAAACAGTTCTTTATCGACAAATTGAATCGAATCAGTATCAAGATATTCAAGAATTGGAGGGAAGAAAAGTTCCAGGAATTCAACGAAGAAAGTAGTTAAAAGCTCTTTAAATAGTTGGTCGTGATTAATCTTAGCCATAAATACAGTGTAGAGGATCGAGTCAACACCATTTGATAGAGCGATCGCTTCTTTGTAGAGTGGGCAAAATAACCTAGAGCAAAAAACGTTTCAAGATGAACGTAGATAATTTAATTGCAATTAAAATAAACGCGATCGCCTTGTAAATAAGTATTAATAAAATTGGCGATCGCACTAATGCTTCTTTGTTAGTTTGAACGAGGGAAAAAATGCTCTCAAAACCACTAAAGCTATTTATTTCCTAGCAATTTGTCATATTCTGCATGTGTTCCAATCCAAAACCATGCAATATTACCATTTTCCTCTACCGCTAAAGCGCGATAATGAATGCCAATCCGCACTGACCAAAACTGTCCTACCTTTTTGAAATGTAGGGATGGATATCGTGAATCTTGCTTGAGTAAGTCATAGCAACGATCTGCTAAACTTTGGATTTCATCTGGTAATTGTCGATAGTGATACCAAAAGTCAGGAGTCGCTCGATATCTCACAAATCAGTACAACGTCCTTCTCGTAAATGTTGTAACGCCCGATCTGCTAATTTATTGAGCCGACCTGATGCAACATCTTCTTCAAATTGCCGATCCCAGATTTCAGCATCGAACTCTGCAAACCAGATTCGGAAGGCAGTCAGTTCATCTGTAGATAATTGACTGATAGCAGTTTCAATCTCTTGTAGACTACTCATAAAGCTTGATGAACAATGTATAAACTTAACCGTACACTCCAATATGATATCGTTAACTCCCAAGCTTTGAAACCTTGGTTGATAAAGAGAGCGATCGCTTTTTTGTAGAGTGAGCAAAATAACCTAAAACAAAAAATGTTTCCAGATTTAATTGCAATTAATAAATGCGATCGCCCTATTAAAAAACCTTTGATTAGTATGAAGTGAGGTGATTATTGTTTGGTTTCACTTCGTTCTATTTTGGTATCTAAAAAAAGCAAAGGTAAGGTTACGGTTACGGTTGTTCCTCGATCCACTTCACTATCCAGAACAATTGTACCCTGGTGAGCTTCTACACAGCTTTTAACGATCGCTAGTCCCAATCCAGTACCAGGAATTCTGCCGACGTTGCTGGCACGATTAAAGGGTTGAAACAGATTCTGATGATCTTTGCTAGGAATACCAATACCCCAATCTTGAATGCGGAAGATAATATCTTGTTTTTGCGGAATCAATTCAAAGAGTACTTTATTTCCTTCGGGAGAGTATTTGATGGCATTGGCTAACAAATTGCCTAAAATATGCCTTAATAGACTTTCATCCCAAGCTGATTGTGTGATTTTACCTTGAGCTTCAAACACAACTTCTATCTGTCTTTTATCGGCATTAAACTGTAATTGTTCTGCTAATTCTAAACAAAATAGTTCGAGATTTAATTCTGTTAAATTACACTGAAAAGTATCTGATTCAGTTTGCCCAACTAACAGCACCTCATCCAAAAGTTGCACCATATTTTTACTGGCGTTTCGCAGCATTTGAAATAAATAGACTTTTCTTTCTTCGCTTAAAAGATCGTTTTTATTGTGTAATAGTTCCGTACAAGAAAGTACAGTAGTTAAAGGATTACGAAAATCATGAGAAAACATTGAAACCAATTCCGACTGAAAGTGATTGATTTCTTTTGCCTTCATTAACTCCGAGGTTTTTTGTTGAATTTGATTGGTCAAATTTTCATTAGTTTCTCGTAGTAAATCTGAGGCTTTTTGTCTTTCAATTGCATATTGAATTGATCTAACTAAAACATCAATATTAATCTTGCGCTTGACTAAATAATCCTGCGCTCCTCGCCTTACAGCTTCAATTGCTAACTGGTTATCATTAGTATTAGTTAAGACAACAATCGGTAAATGAGAAAAGTTTTGCACTAATAACTCCACAGATGACAATCCTTGACTATCAGGTAAAGTTAAATCGAGTAAAATCAAATCGAATTGCTCCTGTTTTAATCGATTCAAACCAGTTTGCAGCCTTTGGACATGAGTTAGAACAAACTGATTCAAATCGAAGTTGCGCAGAATCTCTTGTATGAGCCTAGCTTCAGCAAGATCGTCTTCAATTAATAAAATTGCGATCGCTTTTTGCCCAGCATTAAGCTGTAACTGAGATATTTCGACGGAGCTTTTGGACATGATTTTACTGAATCAAGGTTATAAATTGCTATTGAGAAGGTAGAGTAACGGTAGTTAGCCAAAATTCCTCAATTCTTCTCACAATTGTAAATAACTGACTAAGATTACGAGATTTAGTAATAAAACAGTTGGCATTGAGATCGTAACTTTGCTGGATATCATCTTCATTTTTAGAAGTAGTCAGAACAATGACGGGAATCCGTTTAAATTGAGGATTAGTTTTGATTTCTGCTAGTACCTCCCGACCATCTTTTTTGGGCAGATTTAAATCCAAAATAATTAGATCGGGACGAGATGCAGCGGCATATTCCCCTGATTGGTGTAAGTATGCCATTGCCGCCACTCCGTCTCTAACCATTGCCATTTCATAAGTCAGAGAACTGTTTTTTAATGCTTCCTCTACTAGCCGAACATCAGCTTTATTGTCCTCCACCAAAAGAATAGTCTTTGGCTTTTCTTCCATTTCTAAGGTCACGCTCATGTCCTCCTACAGGGATCGTAAAGTAAAAAGTCGATCCTTTACCTAATTCTGACTCAACCCAGATTTTACCGCGATGGCATTCAATAATTTTTTTACAAATTGCTAAACCCATCCCCGTACCTGGATATTCATCTCTGGTATGGAGACGCTGGAAAATGATAAAAATGCGATCGCTAAACTGGGGATCGATCCCGATACCGTTATCTTGAATCGAGAATAACCATTCATTTTCTTGGCGTTCAACCCTGATTTCAATTTTAGGTGATACGGCACTGCGGAATTTAAGCGCGTTAACAATTAAGTTTTGGAATAGCTGCATCAGTTGAGTACTGTCTGCTTTTAAGGTAGGTAGCGAATCGGCAATAATAATCTCGGCATCAGTATCGCGGATTCTTCTTTGGAGATTAGTTAAGGCTTGTTCTAGGGCAACTCCTGCTTCTGTAATCTCAAATTCGCCACTTTGACTATCTACCTTAGAATAAACTAATACGTCATCAATCAGGGTTTGCATCAAGGTTACTCCTTCGACTGCAAAGCCGATAAAGTCTTTGGCATCTGCATCCAGACGTTCGCCATAGCGCATTTCCAGCAATTGAACGTAGTTGGAGACGTGGTTTAAGGGCTCTTGCAGATCATGAGAAGCGACATAGGCAAATCTCTTTAACTCGGAATTAGAACGTTCTAAATCCTGTGCCAACAATGCCAGTTCGTCTGCTTGACGTAGCACAATATTAACAATAACTCGTCTTAATTCCTTAACACCATTGATCTCTACTTGTTTCCAGGGTAAAGAGGTGAAACGGACTTCTTCTTTCCACAACTCAAAAGATTTACGGGGAGATAAGCGTAACCCTTGCTCGGAATTAATGGTTTGATAGGCATTATTAGGATCGCCACCCCAGTTTACCGTTTGAATTACTTCTGGTCGAAACCACAGGACATAATTACGACGAGAAATCGCCATTGCTACTAAACCACTGGCAACATTTTTATAAGCATCCGCTTCGGGATATATTTCTGCTAAGGAATCGGTACAAAATACTTCTTCATCAATATTTTTATACAGCCACTGCACCAGCAAATTAAGTGCTTCTTCCGAGGGTGTTTCTCCCACCATTGTCCAAGTTCCATTGAGACACACCGCAGCTCCCGTCGCCGCAGCTAGATCGAGCAGAGAAGATTCATCTTTAATTAAAGCTTCAACCAGATTTTCCGATTGGGTCATATTATCAATTATCTGCGATCGCAGTCGATCTAACTTCAGACGATAATCGTAGTCTTCACTTTCTTGTCGATTAGAAATCTCAGAAAAGATTACTCTACCCAAAAATTCGCAGGCTTTACGCAGTTCGTAAGGAACATATTTCGGGGTCAAATGATGACAAGCAATTAGTCCCCAAAGTTTGCCATTTTCAATTAGGGAGATGGTTAATGACGCTCCTACCCCCATATTGTGCAAATATTCCAAATGACAAGGATAAGGACTTCTGAGGATGGAAAGAGTCAAATCTACAGGGCGATCGCTGCTAGGATGGGTAGCGGGAAAAAGTTCTACAGGTTCGGCATAGGCATCAGGAATCAATCTAATCCAGTTGGAACTGAACAGCTTTCTCGCTGGCTTGGGAATATCTGAAGCAGGAAAATGTAGATTCAAATACGGTTCGAGACGATCTAACTTTTCTTCCGCCACCACTGCACCATGATCGTCTTCGTCAAATTTGTAAAGCATGACGCGATCGAATCCAGTTACCTTGCGTACTTCTTGCACAATAATTTGGCAATAATCTTTCAGGCTGGCAGAATCTTGTAATTGATTAATTGAAGCTTTAGCTAAATGATAAAAACTGAGAAAAGGAATGCTTTCTTGAGATTCAGCAGGTTCTAATTCTAAAATTAGAATTCCATCTTTATTACGATGAAAAACTCCATCAAAAATGGCATATTCTCCGCCATTTTTTCTCACCCACATTTTTGTTGGGTTGATAAAATCTAGATTTTCTTGAGTAACTCCTTTTTGAATAATATCAACTTGAAATGGATCGAAAAGCTCTTCTAAAGTTTTGCCAATTATTTCCTGAGCCTTAATACCAAAAGCATAATGGCAATTAGTAGTGGCTTGAACTATGTTTAAATTTGGCTCTTCTAGCACTAAAATCATGCCATGAGGTTGAATCATGCTAGAAGTGTGGATCGCCTGTCTTTCTAGTTCATTTAAATTAGTAACGCTAGCAAATTTAACACTTGTATCTTTCACTCTTTTACTCCTACATTTTTAGTTGTGATTATTAATATAATTTTTATGCATTAGGTACTTATACCTTTTGAAATTGATAAAGGATCTTGGTCTTTTTATAAAATAATCGACTACAGGGACATAATAAGGAGCATGACAATTTTTAATGTGTTTCTTAAAGAACAAACATAAAAGTTTAATTTAGTTAGCTCAATTGTGGTGCTGCTGGTTTAATGGCTAAAAACGTTAATAGTACTATTGTTAGCTATAAGCTATAAGCTATAAGCGTTTTAATCTAGCCTGGAAAGCTGATTCAATTTGATTTTTATACCCCGATTCAGCATTGATTAATACCCTAAATTGAAGCTTGATATTTTAAGTTTAAAACTGAAAAACAGACAAATCAGTAGCGAACTTGATTACCATAAAGACAAAACTAAGATAGTGGCGCTATGGCGATCGCTCATTTTTGACCTTGATGAGTCGAGAAATGTTCAGGCTCTATCTATAACTAGGCTGACTAAACTTCATTAAGATTTTAGATAGGCGAAAAAAATTACGGATATTCAAACACCAAAGTAAAATGACAACATCAGTTTATTTGCTTGAGCTAAACCATCATCAAAGTGTTCATCTCATCACGAGGAATTTATGAGTCGGATTAAAACACTATTGTTAATATTAATTCTCGCTGCATTGAGTATTATATTTATTCAAAATAGAAACCCAATTGCTTTAAAGTTACTTTGTGCTGATAGTTCCCAAAGTTGCCTCTATCAGACTCCACCTTTACCTCTTGCAGCCTGGATTGCTCTAGCTACCTTAACAGGAGCGATCGCTAATTTGCTAGTACAGAGCCTCAATCGTTACGGCTATAGCGATCATAAAAAGCCTATCCTCAATGATGACTTGTATCCTAATAGTAGCGATACAGCTTGGAACAATAATCGTCAGAGTAAATACCCTGAAGTTGACGGCATTAGAGATTCTTTTCCCCAGCAGGTATCTGAGCCGAAAAGTTATGAAGTAAAGCAAGAACCGCAAAATGTAGAGCGATCGGGTTCTACATATTCTTATAAATATCGCGAATCAGGCGATCGCCTAAAAAGCGTTCAAGACAGCACGACCAAAAATTCAGTTGAACCTCAAGCTGCTCCTAATCGTAATGCTAATGACGAATCGAATGATGAAGACTGGATTTAAAAGCCGTTTCTACTGGCTGCAAATATCTCTTTTGATTCTTGTCTAACTATTCCCAGCATTGTAGCCTGTTGTAAATTGATAAAGGCTTCCAAATCTTCTAGCTCGTATTTGTTCTCTAGCATTTTTTTGAGCTTTTCTTCTGATTCTAAGGTTAAATACCCCGTATTTAGAGCCTGCTTAACTATTTCGCGAATTAATTTCATGGGAATTTACCAATATTCTATTCGATGATTATAAAAACTTTTTTTAAATTATTTTTATTACTTGAGATAGAAGATATATATGTAAGATCTGATTTCTTAGACAAAATCATCTTCCCCGATATATCTACTTGACTGTAGTTAAATTTTAGATGAACTTGTGTGTTTTTTCTGTAATTTAGATCACTTTTATTTTTGTAGTTTACTAGTAAATATAATGCTTTGCCAAAGTAGTCAGTAATTTGGCTCACAGATTAAAAAGAGCAATATAGGCAATCTTTAGCCAATTAATGCTCGATATTCATTACTGAGGCTTATTATTATAACAATTAGGTATTTTATTTGATTAAGATTAAGTCCGTATAAATACTGAAAAAATCGACTAAATCGAGTCAATTGTTCATCAGTATTAATAACTAATATTAGTATGAAAATACTGTAAAAGAACACAAAAAATACCAAGTCGAAAGTTTAACCAGTTATTTGCTCAACTCACTGATAAATTCCCTCTGGATAAAACAAAAGCGATTAGGCTTGCGCCTAGCCTTCGGATCGCATCATACTGAATATTCATATTCGCTGGGCAATAGAAAATAAAAATCTGAAATTGGTGATGCGATCGAGTAATAATATACAGATGATCAGATGAGCAAACCTTTAACCAAATTCAACTAGTTGAAACTGTGACAGAAGCAAAAAGCTATACAGAAACCGTAAATCTGCCCCAAACAGCATTTAATATGCGAGCGAATGCCGTGGAGCGAGAACCAGAATTACAGCAATTTTGGGCGGAAAACAAAATTTATGAGCAACTGTCACAGAATAACCCTAAAGACTCTTTTATTCTCCATGATGGCCCTCCCTATGCTAATGGATCGCTGCATATGGGTCATGCCCTGAATAAAGTGTTAAAAGATATTATCAATAAGTACAAGCTATTGCAAGGACATAAAACAGATTACATTCCTGGCTGGGATTGTCATGGGCTGCCCATTGAATTAAAAGTCCTGCAAAAAATGAAATCTAAAGAGCGTCAAGAATTAACACCCCTCAAGCTACGACAAAAAGCCAAAGAATTTGCCATCCAGGCACAGCAAGAACAGTGTGAGAGCTTTAAACGCTACGGTGTTTGGGGCAACTGGGATCAGCCTTATTTAACCCTTACGCCTGAATACGAAGCAGCACAAATTGATGTCTTTGGTCAAATGGTGCTTAAAGGTCATATTTATCGTGGTTTAAAACCCGTTCACTGGAGTCCTAGTTCTCGTACCGCGTTAGCTGAGGCAGAATTAGAATATCCTGAAGGGCATACTTCTCCGAGTATCTATGTGGCTTTTCCTGTTAGTAAGTTGGGAGAAGGCGCAGCAGAATTAGCACAGTATTTACCTAATCTAAAACTAGCGATCTGGACTACTACACCCTGGACTATTCCTGGTAACTTGGCGGTGGCTGTTAATGGTGAATTAGAATATGCGGTTGTTGAACTAGATACCCCCCAGCCCCCCTTAATAAGGGGGGTGCCGAAGGCGGGGGGATCGTACCTAATTGTGGCGAAAGATTTGGTAGAAAGACTTTCAGAAACTTTTGCTACCGAATTAACGATCAAAACTACCCTAACAGGTAAAGCTCTAGAAAACACTATTTATCGCCATTCTTTGTTTGATCGCGAGAGTAAAGTAGTTATCGGTGGCGACTATATTACGACTGAATCTGGTACAGGTTTAGTACATACTGCCCCTGGACATGGACAGGAAGACTATATTACAGGACAAAAGTATGGTTTGCCGATTCTTTCCCCTGTAGATGATGGTGGCAAGTTTACCGAGGAAGCAGGTAAGTTTGCAGGTTTGCAGGTAGTTGCTAAAGGAAATGAAAAAGTTAGCCCAGGTAATCAAGCAATTATCGATGCGCTACAAGAGGCGGGGGCATTACTTAAACAGGAGGAATATGCCCACAAATATCCTTATGATTGGCGCACAGGTAAACCGACAATCTTTCGTGCTACTGAACAGTGGTTTGCCTCAGTGGCAGGATTTCGCGAGGAAGCACTAAAAGCTATTTCAACTGTAACCTGGATTCCCGCCCAGGGAGAAAAGCGGATTACGCCCATGGTAAGCGATCGCTCTGACTGGTGTATTTCTCGTCAGCGTAGCTGGGGTGTGCCAATTCCTGTGTTTTATGACGAGGAGACAAATGAGCCTTTATTAACAGAGGAAACTATCAATCATGTAAAAGGAATTATCGCCGAAAAGGGTTCTGATGCTTGGTGGGAGTTATCCGTCGAAAAATTGCTACCTGAGTCTTATCGTCAGAATGGACGCACCTATCGCAAGGGTACAGATACGATGGATGTCTGGTTTGATTCTGGTTCATCTTGGGCTGCGGTGGCAAAAGGTAGAAATTTGAAATATCCCGTGGATATGTATCTCGAAGGTAGCGATCAACATCGTGGTTGGTTTCAATCTAGCCTACTTACCAGTGTGGCAGTTAACGGTATTGCACCCTATAAAATCGTCTTGACCCATAATCATGTGTTAGATGAGAAAGGTCACAAAATGAGTAAGTCTAAGGGGAATGGTATCGCTCCTGAACTGATCATAGAAGGGGGCAATAATAAAAAGCAAGAACCCGCTTATGGTGCTGATGTACTGCGTCTGTGGGTAGCTTCGGTTGACTATTCTTCTGATGTCCGTGTGGGTAAGAATATTATCAAGCAAACTTCCGATATGTACCGCAAGGTACGCAATACGGCTCGTTTCTTACTGGGTAACTTACATGACTTCGATCCTAAAAAACATACCATAGCCTATGCAGACTTGCCAGAATTAGACAAATATATGCTGCACCGCATGACGGAAGTGTTTGCTGAAGTTACCGATGCTTATAATAGCTATCAATTCTTCCGCTTCTTCCAAGCTATCCAGAATTTTTGTGTCGTTGATCTATCCAATTTTTATCTCGATATCGCCAAAGATCGGCTTTATATCAGTAATCTTGATTCTTTCCGTCGTCGCAGCTGCCAAACAGTATTAGCAGTAGCCATCGAAAACATTGCCAGAGCGATCGCACCAGTGCTATGTCATATGGCTGAAGATATCTGGCAAGCTTTACCCTACGACACAGGTTATAAATCCGTGTTTGAATCTGGTTGGGTGGAAATGCAGGATGAATGGCGGGTAGAGGCGAACAGCGACGCGCTAGCTAATCCTTTAGGGCGTTCGCCCCTACAATGGGACGTAATTCGCGATTTAAGAGATGAAGTCAACAAGGTAATGGAACAGGCGAGAACAGCAAAAGCGATCGGTTCTTCTCTTGATGCTAAAGTGTTGCTTCATGTTTCTGATGGAGAATTAAAAAATAAACTAGCAGCTTATAATTCCTCTAATACTCTTAGTGAGAAAAATGTCGATGAATTGCGCTATTTCTTCCTAGCTTCCCAAGTTGAATTGGTAGATTATCTTCCTGATTCAGAATATAAAAGCGCATCAGATATTGCCAATATTGCCGTAGTTAAAGCTGAGGGAGAAAAATGCGATCGCTGTTGGAATTATTCTGTGTCTGTCGGTAGTTTTGCCGAAGATCCGACAATTTGCGATCGCTGTAATGCTGCGTTAAAAGGTGAGTTTTAACGTTTGTGAGCGAGAAGTCCCTACCCTCAATGAATTAGCAGGTATTAGTTCCTAGATCATCTTCTCTTATGGCGATCGCCAATTGCATTACTGATTAATTACGGAGGAGATGCTTTCTTTAGTGCAGTCCCTCTGGTAGATTAATCCTAGCCCCAAATTTAAAATTCATTTAAATTTATCTTTAGACTTGGGTGATTTTTATTAATTTATTTAACAAGCAATTAGGAGGAAAGTCGCAGTGGCTAAGAAGACTGTCGCGAGTTTGACCGAAGCAGATGTCTCTGGAAAAAGAATTTTAGTAAGAGCCGATTTTAATGTGCCTCTAGATGATGGTGGTAATATTACCGACGATACTCGCATCAAAGCTGCGTTACCGACAATTAAGTATTTAGTTGATAAAGGCGGAAAAGTAATCTTATGTAGCCACATGGGTCGTCCTAAGGGTGAGGTGAAAGAAGAATTACGTCTAACTCCAGTTGCCAAAAGACTTTCTGAGCTATTAGGACAAGACGTTACTAAGTGTGATGATTGCGTTGGCGACAGCGTAGCTTCTATTGTCAATGCTATGAGCAATGGTCAGGTTGTGTTATTAGAAAACCTGCGTTTTCATAATGAAGAAGAAGCCAATGACCCTGAATTTGCCAAACAATTAGCTGCTAATGCCGACCTATACGTTAATGAAGCATTTGGTACGGCTCACCGCGCTCACGCTTCTACTGAAGGGGTAACTCATTATTTAAGTCCTAGCGTTGCTGGTTACTTAATTGAGAAGGAATTAGACTATCTTCAAGATGCTGTAGATAATCCTAAACGTCCTTTGGCGGCAATTATTGGTGGATCTAAAGTTTCCAGCAAAATTGGCGTAATCGAAACTTTATTAGATAAGTGCGACAAGCTGCTGATTGGTGGCGGGATGATCTTTACTTTTTATAAGGCTCGTGGCTTGAAAGTAGGTAAATCCTTAGTTGAAGAAGATAAGCTTGAGCTTGCTAAGTCTTTAGAAGCCAAAGCCAAAGAACAAGGTGTAGAATTGCTGTTACCTACTGACGTTGTGGTAGCTGATAACTTTGCTCCTGATGCTAATGCCAGAACTGTCAGCATCAATGATATTCCTGATGGCTGGATGGGATTAGATATTGGCCCTGATTCTATTAAAGTATTTCAAAATGCCTTGGCTGACTGTAACGCCGTAATTTGGAATGGCCCAATGGGTGTATTTGAATTTGATAAATTTGCTGCGGGAACAGAAGCGATCGCTCATACTCTAGCAGAGAAGTCCGATGCTGTGACCATTATTGGCGGTGGTGATTCTGTAGCTGCGGTCGAAAAAGTTGGGGTGGCGGAAAAAATGAGCCATATCTCTACTGGCGGTGGCGCAAGTTTGGAATTGCTGGAAGGTAAAACTCTGCCTGGTATCGTCGCTTTGGATGATGCTTAGACATTGAGCATTGAGCATTGAGCATTGAACATTGAACATTGAGCATTGAACATTGAACAATTAGTTGTCTTTAGTCTGTGGATTAACCTTTCTACAGGCTTTTTTTGTTAGCAGGATTCATTTTTGAGAATTGGTATAAGCTTAAAGCTTAGAGCTTAAAAGCGATTGACAAACAACGTAGTCCCTTAACTTGTCACGAATGAACTGCGTTAGCGCGACAGTCTCTCAGCCACAATTGAATCCCACGACCAATAATGCCGTCAGTTGTTTCTCTCGGTGGCGTAGGAGGCTGATTGTTGTCAACATTACCCAAGCGAGAAAAGAGCATCACTGTACGCCAACCGCTGTTGGTTTGAGTTAAAAATAGCCAGTGATAGGTTTGAATCTCAACTATTTTGCCCTGAATATATTGTCTTTCTAAGACTGTAAAAAAACTTGTTCGGGATCTTGACCAGTTTGGTCATCATATTGTAGTCGAGGCAAGGTTAGCGGTTCAAACTGCGCTTTAC
>JAAUOU010000065.1 GCA_012034765.1 Pleurocapsaceae cyanobacterium CSU_1_1
GATTTCTTCTGATAACCATCATTACTCCTTGAACATGAGATTCTGTGCCAGCAGCCCCTAAATGCTGATAACGAGAAAGTTGACCAGACTCTTTTTTCGAGGGAAATATTGGTTCTTTTGCTTGTAACTGTAGTTTAGACTAACGAAAATGCGAAACCGAAAAACAAGGAAAGAATGAAGAGCAAGTAGGGAGAAAATGAAAATAGCAACAAAATTCAAACTCTCCCTATTATGGAATATGACCGATTAAGAAAATTCCGTCAACAAACATATCAAATGCTAGGAAATGCAAAGGATGCGACATTTGAATTGATGGATAGTGTGATGACAACTAGAAATGCTAGCTGTTTGGCAGAATTTTCTCTGTCCCCCTTGTTTAGAAGAAAATGGTCGAGTACCTATGAAGCACTGGAAGATAGTCGCCCAAGTAGAAACAAACTGATGAAGAGGTACGTTTCAGAAATACCGTCATTAGAATATGTGTTATTGGGAATAGACCATACAGCATGGGGAAGAAGAGGAGCAAAAACTCTCAAGGATAGAACTTATGAACATCAGGCATCCTCAAATAACTCAGTAACAGTGGGACAAGGATACAGCACGATTGCTTGGATACCAGAAAAACCAGGAAGTTGGGCATTACCCTTAAGACATGAAAGAATTACATCCTTTGAGACTCCTATTTCAAAAGCAACATGGCAACTAAAGCAAGTAACTAAACACATAAAACAAAAAGTATTGGTGGTATTAGATAGTGAATATGGGAATGGCTCATGGGTTAACCAAACAGGAGAAATTCCAGTCAGCAAACTCATGAGAATCCGCTCTAACTGTTGTTTATGGTCAAAGCCTGATAGTTATTCAGGAAGAGGAAGACCCAAAAAACATGACAAAAAATTCAAGGTTAATGACCCTAATACATGGTGGTCGGCATCTTCAACAGTTGAAATAGAAGATTCAAAGCTGGGTAAATTAAGAATTAGTCAATGGAACAATCTACATTTCCATTCTTCTTCATCTCATGACATGAGCTTAATTCAAGTAGAAAGGCTGAATTCTAGAGGTTCAGGTAAAAAGCGTCGTTCTTTGTGGTTAGTTTGGGTTGGAGAGCAGTTTCTAGAATTAGAAGATATCTGGAATCAATATGCTCGTCGTTTTAAGGTTGACCACTGGTATCGTTTCGCCAAACAGAGACTGCATTGGACTTTACCCAGTTTTACTACAGCAAAGCAATGCGAGAGATGGAGTGATTTGATGCCTTTGATGACTTGGCAGTTGTGGCTAGCTAAAGACTTAGTGGAAGAGTATCGTTTACCTTGGCAATCTCAAAAGAAAAACTTGACTCCTGGAAGAGTCGCACAGTCCATTTTGCCACTTTTAATTGAGATGGCAACACCTGCTACTTCACCCAAAACCCGTGGAAAATCTCCTGGGTGGAAAACTGGTCAGAAAAGAAGGAGCAAAAAAACATATCCGATCGCCAAAAAGAGTTATTCTCGCGCTAAAAAATCGAAAAAAGAAGTGGCTTAAATCTGGTTTTCTCAGTTTAGTTTTATCTTTCAGCTATTTTTGACTGGCTGAATCATTTTCTGATGAATTTAATTAGTCTAAACCACAGATAAAAGCACTATCTCTTTCAAGCCAAGTCGCAAAAATCTCTTCTCTACCATCATTACAGAATTCAAATATATAAACTCTTTCCCGTTTTGCTCTTGAACCTAGACGACCAATACAAGTAAGTTTTAGTCCCAGTAAACTCAATAATTTCTGAACTATTTTAATTGGTGTATCTGACTCTACTATAGTTAAACCCAGAAAAGTTTTAAGTTCTCTTTTGTTAGCATTAGCCAACTCAGCAATTAACTGAAGATTGCGATCGCTCCCTCGATATTCAATTCCTGGTTGAATTAAACCAACTATTAATGTCTCTAACAGCCGTAGCGATGTTGAAAGTAAGCTACGATTGAAATCTGGCAGCCACAAACGATTCTTAGTATGACAAGCGATCGCTTTTATTTGCCTTAAATCTCTATCAATTAAATAAGGTCTACCAACGGTAAGGTAATAGTGAGAAAGTATTTTACCGTACCAAGCCTCATCATCTTTCTGTATTAATTCAGAAGTAATGGATATATCGCTGCCATAACGTCTGACTAAGTTGCCTTTACGTTCGATCCATCTTTCTTCTTTAGTTTTGGCTCGTTTATCTTTCAATTTCTGATACTCTGAATCAGTAGGAATAGGTGCGATCGCTACTTGGCTACATTCTGCTTGATATTTAGTTTCGGCTACCTGTTTTAGCTGTGACTCTACTTCGGCAGCAAGATTAAATTCTTCTGTTTGAGGTTCGGGAGGAGCGGTAACAAAATGTCCCTCCCCAATCAAACCATCAACAATTGAGTGGCGATAGTTCTGCATGGTTAGGTTAATATAACAGCCTCGTTTAGCCCAAGTGTTTAGGGATTCTGGTTGAAAGTTAGTATTTAGATCCAGGTCTGCTAAAGAGGCATCAGCAGCTTGTAGAAACCTAATATTGGTACTGGCTTTATTTTTAGTGCTGGCAATCAGAGCTTTTTTAACCGTAGCCCCATTACCTACCATACATTTATAAAAACCGCGTTTGGCTGCCCAGAGATAGCGAGGGACTGAACTACGGACGCGGGCTAATACCTGACGAATTGAATCGGCTGCTTGAACTCCTTGAGCGATCGCCCAGACTGAATCGAAGTGAGAGACTCGTTTGGTTTTTCCTAAACTAGAACCTATTCCCCGTAGTAATAAACTAAAGGCAATGGGAACTTCAGAATAAGATTTATCTAATCTCTCGCATTCAATACTGACTCCTGTTTCAATCGAAGGAGAGGCGATCGCCAGATCGTATTGGGGTAAAATTTTATTAAGATGGGCAATACATCCATAAGCAGGATGATTCGGATCTGCTACTGTTTCCGAGTCTATACGCAGAATTTTCTTATCTGGGAATTGTTGTTCAAGATAGGATTCTAAGTTTTGTGTACCCCATTTAGACTTTAGTTTTTGTGCCGAACAACTGATAAATGGTCTGCCACCAGCATCTATATGACAAGTTAAATCTCGAACTAAACTAGCAGGATTTTTGTCTTCATAGTTATGTACTGTCCAACGTTGTTCTTCTGGTGGTTGCCAGTCGTTGACAACAACAAAAGGTTCGACATGAAAGCCTGCAAGTCCGCGAATATAGTCAATAGAAACATCGGACAAGTCAGCATCAGCCAGGTATACTTGACCATCGCCAGAGAGATTGTTTTGAATTAAGGTTTTGAACTGGGCTAGAATTTCTACTCTTTCTGAAGCGCAGGTAGCAGAATTAAGCAGATGCCAAATTACCTGTTCTGCTTCATCAATAATTACAATTCCATCCGACCAGTTATCAGCATTAAATCTAGCTCCAGAATTGGGATGAAGAGAATCAATACAGAGTCCGTAACCGAGAACATTTCCGTATTCGACAGTTTTGATTTCGGTTAGGTAAGGAAGTCCTACTCTTTGACAAAGTGCTTCTCCAAGTTGAATGCGGTGAGTTAATAGCAGTACCCACTTACCTTCTTTAGTTGCTTTTTGGACTATTTGTTCGATTAAATGAGTTTTACCTGTGCCTTTGGGAGATTTTAGGGCAATTAATTTGGCAGTGTCGGGAATGGTTAAGGTGTTGTCTGTAGATAGGGTGTCGGGTACAAGGTGTTTGTCCGTCTCTGCTAATGACCCCAAATATCTTCTATTGACCTGAATATTGGCTTTATAAGTTAGTTGTACGGATGTTTGTACTAACCAAGTCTCTAAAGATAATGCCCGCTCGTAAGCTTGATGAAAAGCTTCTGCACCGTGTTGAACGATTAAGTCGTCAACACCTTTAGCTTGTTGTGACCAACTGATCACCTTAACATCCACTCCCGCTAAGCCAAAAAGTTTTCCTGTCTTGGCGATCGCACAATTTACATTAACAATGGTACTAGCTTTGTTATCTTGATCGAAGGCAAAACAAACAGTACGACCAGGTGTGGCAAACACTTGAAGTTGGGGAATAAGTTTAGCCAGCCCCGTTTTTCTACCAAATTCATCTTTAGGTTGGCGGTAGCCATTGAAGATCCCAGGAAGAGCGATCGCTGCATAACCCAAACTGATTAAAGCAGCAGCTTTTTTAGCCCCTTCAGTAATAATTAAGGGAACTTCAGGACTATTTACTACCCATGACCAAAATAATCTTTCTTGATGTTCGTCGTAGTCGAGGGAAGAGAGAACAAGTGGAATATTGTTTAGCTCGGCTATTTTATCCCAAAGAAGTCGAGAAACTTTTAGGGCAATTATTCCTGTCGGGTGTTTAGGAGGAGCTTCATATTTGATTATCTTGCCTTTGTCTGCTGAAAGTCTGGGTTGAAGCGGTTTGAATTGTCCCCAGAGATCGTCTGAATATTTGTTGAGGACATCGACTCCTGATACCCACCAGCCTCCTTCTTCAACGTGACAATAGCGTTTGAGGATGCTGTAGCTAACTGCACCAGTGTTAATCCTTTTGAGTTTTTCGGCAATAAATAAGCGATCTAACGCATTATTTCCTTCAAGGTGGAAGAAGTTTAATTTAATAATGTCGGGATGAATCCCACTTTCTTGATGGAGTTCTTGGTATTCGGCAGATGTAAGTTGGTTGAGTAGTTGTTCTTGAGAAAACCTATCTGAAACAGTAAATTGTTGTGACGATTTTTGCATCATCGATCTAGACTCCATTATTTATTTGGAAGCCTTAAGACCACGACACAGCAAGTATTTAATCTTTCCATAGCGAACTCGCGCCAAGAAATACGGCACAGCATAAAGTAGATCTCTTTGAGATCGCCAGTGCAACTCTGAATAACTAGAGATACAATATAAAGTGCGAATAAATATTGTCTCTCCGTTTTCTAGTTGATTGCTAGATATTCGGAGAAGTGGAAGGGAGCTTAGATACTTGCTTTAGCAATTGTGGTCTAGGCTCTTTTCTAATTTGGTGAAACTAATTGAACGAATTTTTTTATGAGAGTAGGGTCATACTTGCTTACTGGCTTAAAAAATAAATATTGCAACTCTTATTATTACAGACCCTAAAAATGTGGGTGTTTGGGAAATTTCCTAAACACTTATTTCGTAGTTAGGTAGCTGTAACGACGCAAATTCCTATTTTTTAAGTACAAACGTTTCCGAATAACCCCCAAACGTTTCCGAATAACCCCCAAACGTTTCCGAATAACCCCCAAGTGTTTCCGAATAACCCCCAAGTGTTTAGGAGCTATAATTCTTGTTCCATATAATATTCGACATTTATTAAATTTTGTGACTGTTTAGGAGTAAAACAGTGTACGTAAACACCGTCAAATCAAATGCCAAAACCAAATAACCCTTTAATAAAGAGCTATTGAGGCGATATAGATACGCTATTTATTTTATTTGTTATATTTCCAACCCTAAATAAGTTAAGAGTTGAATCTTGAGTTCAGAGTTAACTGGATGGGGATAACAACCATTTTCAATCTGAGATAGACGAGAAGGAGAAATATCGAGTTGTTTAGCCATCGTTCTCAAACTTTCTCTATTAGCTTTACGTGCTTTCTTAATTTGGTTACCGAAAATTGATAAATCTGTATTTGGTATTGACTCATGTAACAGATTTGGCTCATTGTGAGCTGGATAATCTAATTGGAAAGTATCTGTCTCTCTTAGTTGGGACTTTGGTTTGATTTCTGGTTGATTTAAAGTTCCAAAACATTGCAACCAATTATTAAACCAGTGCCTTGGCTTCTTGATCTTGCTATCAGGACAAATCCATTCAGGAATGTCATCATCGTAGACGAAAGTATAAGGATGCTCAAATTTAGCTAAAGTTTTAATCCCTCGATCAAAGCTACGTTTTAAATTAAAGGCAGCACTCCCATTGACTTTAGCTATTTCTATTTCCTCTACGTAACCAATGCTTTGTAAAAGATTTTCTATCTGAAAATGACCGCTTTTGTTTTGCTGTAAAGCGAAGAGAGCAAAATAGGCTATTCTCAATGCCATTATTTCTTTGTAAGGATCTAATTTAAGAGTCTCACCAGTTAAATACCCAAATTCTCTTAAGTATTCGTGACCTGCAAATTTTTCAAACCAAGAGCCTGGACTGTAGGTAATTTCAATATCTATTATGCTATCGTCACCATAAAGATTATTTTGGGATATTTGTTCGATGCTATAAATGTCCCAAAGGTTGGACATTTTTAAGGAAAAAATACCTTTATGACGAACTTTCCATTCTCGAACCCAAACTTCGAGTCGCTTTAGCAGATAAGCTTGGTGAGCAATTTGAAGTAATCTTTCATCTTTGGAAAAATAACGGTTGATTTTACCGTCAGTTGTTCGGTCGGTTTTAGATATATATTGTCTCTTTTTTTTATCTTTGCCAAAGTCAGCTAAGAGTTTTGAAGCTGACACGGTAATTTTTGTGTTCCAATTCTTGGGTTTGCGAAAAGCAATGGCAGCTAGTGCATAATGTAACTTGAGAGTCTGTTCGCCAAATTGTTCGGCAATAACTTCTTTGGTTTGATATGCTACCTCAGCAAAATCGGTCAAGTCGAATCGGTCACGAATTTGTAATTCAACTCTACCTGAAGAAAAGTCTTTTCCTCCGTTTAAACTGTTTGGTTTAAATTCCCAAAAATTCATACCAGTAACCCCTGCCGAGTAAACTGTGTCAGTTATTGCACTACTAGGACATTCTTCATAAAATTTATGCTGGCATAGTTGTGATTCTGTCGAGGACCTTGTTTGTTTATTGTTTTGTGGATCTGATTTCTTTTCAATGCTCGACTCATGAGAATTACTTTTCTTACACTTGCTTCTTTTATTACTGATTTTAGCTTCAGAATGTTCCATTTTTACGTTGGCTGAAGAAGAGTTATAACTTAGTCAGAATAATTTGTTTGTTTCTAAATACTATTAATCTGAATTGAAGTAGTTTAATTGGGATTAATAGCCAAATATAGCGCAGAAAATGATTTAAATCTTATTTCTTTGTGTTTCTTGCAGATTAATAAGGCATAAATTATAAATCTGTTTAAAGCTGCCATCAAATAAAAATTTCACAATTCTGCATAAGTAAACATCAATTGGTCGTCGAAATCAACGATTCGATTATGATCGACTGTTTTCTGATGTAATCCTGCCGTCTTCTAACTCCACAATACGATCTGCCACATCTAAGATACGATTATCATGGGTAACGATGAGAATTGTACAGCCTTGTTCTCTAGCTAGCTCTTGCATCAATTTCACAATATTACGACCAGATTTACTGTCGAGTGCTGCGGTAGGTTCGTCTGCTAGCACCATTTTAGGATGAGAGACTAAAGCGCGGGCGATCGCTACTCTTTGTTTTTGACCTCTGGCGCATCAATTCCTTGATGTAACTCCAGCGACATCTGTACATTTTGCCTAGCTGTTAAAGATTCTAGTAAGTTATGTGCTTGAAAAATATAGCCAATATTTCTTCTAATTTGAACCAGCTTTTTTTTGCTGGCACCAAATAATTCTTCACCAAAAACTTTGAGACTTCCCAACTGTGCAGAACGCAATCCACCCATCAGAGTTAAGAGAGTAGTTTTGCCAGAGCCAGATGGTCCTTTTAAAATAATTACTTCTCCAGAGTTGAAAGTCAGATCGATATCAAATAAAATTTGTTTCCTTAATTTACCTTCGCCGAAGAAATGACTAAGCTGTTTAATTTCAACAACTCGATCAATTGTTGATTGCTGATTATTCATCGATTGAGTAAAAATCATTATGAGTTCATTGCTGACGGTTGATTCTATTGGCGATCAGCTTAGAGGAGTGCGCGACGCGGAGCTAGTCCTAAAGGATAAGCTTTGCAAATGCTAAAGCATACCGCTACGCGACGCGAAGCGCGAAAAGCCGTCCTAAAGGATACCGCTCCGCATATTGCGGGGGGAACCCCCGTTGAGGCTATTGAGCAAGAAGCTAGTCCTTTAGGGCATATCCTTTAGGGCGGAGCGCAATCGCACTTAACTCGCGATTGAGAAACTGTAACAAAGTAGATTGATTTGAATTAATAAAAAAATGGTCGCCTTGAAACATCTGCATCGAAAAATTAGCATTTGTTTGTTCTCGCCAAGCTTCTAAGTCTTCACAACTGACTTCAAAATCTTGTAAGCCACCTAAAACAGTAATCGGACAATTAAGGCGAGGTTTTGGGGTGTAAACATAAGTTTCTATAGCAGCAAAATCTGCTCGTAGGACAGGGAGAAATAGCTCCATTAATTCAGTGTTCTCTATTACTGCTTTTGGCGTACCGTTAAGACGACCTAACTCGTTGATAAATTTGGGTTCGTCAAGATGATGAATTGGTGGTTTAGATTCGGGAATTTGGGGCGCATGGCGACCTGATATAAACAAATGCGTTGGACTCAAATTATAATCCTGGCGCAGTAAGCGAGCCAGTTCAAAGCTAACTAGTCCACCCATACTATGACCGAAAAAGGCAAATGGCTTATTCAAATAGGGCAGTAAAGCACAGGCGAGTTCTTCGACAAGAGGTTCCAGCCGATTAAATAGACGTTCTGAAAGTCGGCATCCATGTCCTGGTAGCTCAATTGGACAGACTTCAACATCAGAGGTTAGGCTTGATGACCATGAAGAAAAAGTTGATGCTCCACCGCCTGCATATGGGAAGCAAAACAGTCGCAGTTTTGCATTGGGATTGCGTCTTGAGTGTGTAATCCAAGAGTTGATAGTTCGTGTATTGGTCATTATTTAACTAGATAGAAAGCGATTATTTAACTCATTTGAAAGAGCATTGCGGTTGCAAAGTAATTCCAAACAAAGGCACGCAAGGCAAAATTTTATCAGTCTTCTAATGACGATCTGTGCTGTGCCATATCTACTCAGCTAGCAGTCGGCGACACACGAAGTTAGTCATGTGTAAGCATCACTTTCAAATGCGATCGCTCTTGCAAATAAGCTAAAAAAGTTTGGATATGAAATATTTCTTAATACTTTGCTGTCATGTTTATATTTTTTAGCAGAAGAATATTCGTGTTGAAGAAGATGCTATGTCATTGCACCTTTCGACTTGTTAAAAAACCTGCATCTATTCTACAATCTTTTCAGGCTCGTACAAAGTATCAGTCGCAACTAAAGAGTCAAGCCGCCACTAAAAGCAATTATCTTGTTCTAGCTTTTCAGAAAAATTTTGATATGTCCATCTAAGCAAAAAGCTGGATCTACCCTTTATAGTTTTGAATCAGGTTTTACAAAGTTATGAAAAATAGCACTTCAGCGAAGATTATTTCTACTAGTATCGGAGATAATTCTCTTGAGATAGCAAATACCACAAAAATAAAGCAAAACGACAGAACAGCAATCAGCACGAGTTCTAAAACTCAAAGTTGTGAATTGTTGGTGTACGAAGTAGATAATTTTCAAGATTATAGCGATCGGATTTGTCAACATTGGCTTAAAGCTCACAAAACCGAATCTTTATGTTCTAAAAATGTTCAAGGGTACACAAAAATCGTAATCTTATTACAAGATATAATTGAGTTAATCGAAGAAATCAAAACAACAATTCAACGCACTAATTTACAAAGATTAGAAATTACTCAGACAGTAGGTACTATTGTGTCTAAATGCTTGGATATTGAGCCTGAGCAAGTCGCTATTACAGCAAATTTAGCCAACGATCTGGGAATAGACTCTTTATCATGGCAGGAATTACTGATAACTTTAGAGGAGACATTCACCATCAGAATTTCTGATGAGATTGCTGGGACTTTAACAACAGTTCAGCAACTTATTGATTGCGTAATATTAATAGTTCAAAAGGAAAATAGATTATCTCCTCAATTACAATCTTAATCAATATTTAAAGGTAATAAAACTGTAAATTCTGTATATTCACCTTCAGTTGAATCAACTAAAATTTCTCCTTTGTGTATTCCTACAATAATTTGGTGGGCAAAAAATAAACCTAACCCCGTTCCTTCTAGCGCAGGCTTAGTTGTCCAAAAAGGTTCAAAGATTTTAGTAATTATGTTTTCAGCTATACCCTCTCCGTTATCTCGAATTCTAATTTCTATCCGATTGAATAAATTGCGAGTTTGTACAGTTATCGTAGGAATATAGCTATCATTACCTTTTTTTTGTTTGCTTAGAACTGTATAGTAAGCATTCTCTAAAAGATTAATTAAGGCTTTTTCAATTTCTCGCTCGACTATTTCTATTCGCTCTATTGAAGGGTCAAAATCAGTTACCAATTTCACTGGAGATTCTCGCTCTGCTCCTTGATATTGTCTGGCAACTGATTGGAGTACTTTGTCAATTAAACTATTGGGATCGGTTAAGCTTGGAGCTAATTGTTCTTGTCGAAAATAAGATAATACATCTTGAATAATTTGATTTATACGAACAACTTGCTCTTGAGAGTCAGTAAGTTTTTCTTCTAGATTAAATATGACTTCTTCATTATTCTGAAATATTTCTTCGATAATGTCTTCAAAAATTAACCTATTTTCTTCAATAATCTGTGACAATTGTCGCAGGAAAATAAGCGAAGAGGAGATGTTGATGTCAATTAAACTAAGGGGGTTTTTAATTTGATGGGCAATTCTTCCACTTAATGTTCCTAAAGAAGCTTGCTTTTCTTTGATGATTAATTGTTGTTGAAATTGATGTAGCTTTTCTAAAGACTCTTTTAAATTTTCAGTTCGCTCCGCTACTTTAAATTCAAGATTCTTGTTTGCTTCTAATAATTGAATAATATAAATACTCCCAATAATCATCACGGCAGCAACTACAATACCAAACAAAGTTGGTACTAGGGGAATCCACCATCCTTTTAAAAATAGTAAGTAACTAATAATAATCAAAATAACTGCTTCTATTACCAATAAATCTAAGATAGGTATAATTATTTTAAGAGGATTATTGCGTTTTTGCTGCTGGTATCCCCAAATAGCAACTGTGACTATCCAAAAAACAAGCCATAAATATTCTTTGGGTTTTGACCAAACTTGAAGCAAAGGTCGTTCTTCTAAAACCGCACTGATTATCTGGCTAGCTAAATTAGCTTGTATTTCAACTCCCGCCATAGTGATAGGTGTCGTTCCCAGGGCCTGGCTACAAGGGGTAGTAAAATCATCTTTGACACTAATAGCTTGATTACCAACTAAAACAATACGTCCTTGAAATAAGTTTTTGGGAATGCGATCGCTTAAAACTTCACTTACTGATACTTGTGGGAAACTAGACTTACAAGATCGCCAATTAAGGAGAATTTGATAGCCTTTATCATCAGTATTTACATAACCACCGTCATTAGCTTGAAAGGGTAAAAATACTGTATTTTTCAATTTTAGCCAACCTGATTCTGTAGGTACAGGCTGAATACCTTCAGTTGATAAATAATTTAAAGCTACAGCTAGACCTAAACTGGGAATAGAAGATTTAGCCGAACCATCGGCAATGGGAAACAAGTTTCCTCGACGAACTACGCCGTCGTCGTCAATAACTAGATCGGCAGCACTTACTTGTCCTAATTCTTTTAGTACAGAAGGAGGATTGACACTGGGATATGCTTCTGAATCAGTTATTTTAGCAATACCAATTAAGTTAGGGGTAGAACGAAAAAATTTTAGTAAGTTAGAGTAAGCTTGTTGATTTTCTTCTGGTTTCTTGTTGATTGAAGGGACGGGAAAATCTCGAAAATATCTAAACCAATTACCCTTGGTTTTTGTTGTTTAATTTTTTCTAAAAGATTAGCGAAAACCTCATCAGAAAGAGGATATTCTTTGAGCGAATTAATATCGCTTTCAGAAATATTAACTAAAACAATTCTAGCATCGCTAGATTCTGGCAAGCGATGAAGAAAGAAAAAATCTATTGCCTTCCATTCTAAAAGTTGAAGAACGCCTGATAAGCGCAAGATTATTACTAACAAGCTGGTTAATAATATGGTAATAATTGCTCCTAACCATTTTTTATTTATTCTTTTTAATCCAGTAAACATTCATTTTAAAGTAAGGAGTAACGAGTAAAAAGTAACGAGTAACGATTATTTGTCTTTAAGCTTTTTGATAGTACTAATTAGTATCCGAATTATTCTATTTATTTCATCAATCATTGAGCTAAATTTCTTTTCTGATATAATTCCAGATTGAATCATTATATCAATCCAATAGCGGGTTTCACTGGGACGCGAAGCTTATACTAAAGCACTTGCTTCGCATCGTCCGAAGGTGTATCCTTTAGGGCTTCTTTCAACGCTATAGAACACTTCGATATAAAGTCAGCTCTTGACTGCGCAAATTATCCCTCTGCAAGGTTAGCCCCAATGCTAGTACTCGCTCGGAGAAATTGTTTTGCCAACACTTTACCTGCATCATCAAAGTGCCTCTTATTCAATTCTGTGTAGGCTTTAATAGCTCTAATAGCAAATAATTTACTTCTATCTTGTATTGAAATGTTATTATTCATGATGATAAAATTGACCATAGAAACTCAATTTTATCATCAACAATTAGCAGCTTAATTGCCGTTATTTTTTACTCGTTACTCTTTACTTATAAAAGTCCTATTTGCGCTAACAATTGTTGAAAATATGAATTAGCTTTTGCTTCATCTCTAGAATGATAACTGATAGCGATCGCATCATACCAAATTCCATTATTAGCTAAAATTATCGCTTTTTCAGGTTCACTATTAGCTTCATCTAGTTTTCGGGCTAACTCAGGCTTCAAAGGAACTCTGGTGATGACAGCCCGAATATACCAATTTTCAGAAGGACGACTGGGATTACAGACAACCTCTAAGTTCCAGACATATTCTTTGCCAACATCTAAATTAACAGTCTGTGGAATTGACACTGATAAAATTCCCGCTCGATTGACAGCAATATCTGACTTCCATAGTGGCTCGATTACGCCAGGTTCGATCAAGCTGAAGCGAACTGGTAAATTGGGTACGGATTTAACCGAGAATAAAAAATCTGGGTGAGTTGATATAGTAGTTGGTGTGTGGTTGGTAGGACTCAAAGAGGTTATATCCACGGATTTACCAGGGCATCCTCTCGAACCTGAAGCTGTCGCTTTTTGCTGTTTTTGGTCTTTAGCGGGTGGGACGTAACCATGATTAGTTTGTCTGCTTTGAGCTAGTTTGGCAAAATTGCTGAAAAACAATATAAGCAAGCCAACTGAAAGCGTTAGCATTTTACTTGAAGAAGACATCATAAAATATATTTCAAATACAGATTGAATACTTTTGACTTATTTAGCTATCTTCAAAATTTAAAGTGACTACTATTTAACTATTTAAATAGAATATATGAATATACTAATCAAAAACTTATTATTAATTCGTGGTTACTTATACATACAAACTTTTTGTGATCCTAGTATTAACTTTAGAATTAAATAATTTTTCCATGGCACTAGCCAAAGAAGTACCGACGAGGCAGGGTGTAGTAACTCATGCCCCATCCCCTACACCCGATCCCCTACACCCTGCGCGTAGCGCATTTGACGAGGCACAAAAACATTACCTTCAGGGAGATTACGATCGCGCAATTTTATTATTAAATAAGCTACTACAAAAACCTCAACAAATAGATTCCGTTACTATTGACAGTAATTTAGCAGAAATTTACCGTCACCTCGGTCAATATAATCAGGCGATCGCTCATTGGAAGAAAGCAATTGAATCAATCGAAACTAAAAATGACGAAGTTCAAAAACCCAAATTAATTGCTCTTAAGATAGATTTGGCAAGAGCTTACACTCATTTAGGACAAACTAGTCTGGCAATTCCTCTACTAGAAGAAGCCATTAGTTTGGCTAAACAGGAGCGAAAACCAGAAATTGAAGGTATGGCACAAAAAGCCTTGGGTGATGCAGAGAGAGTAGCTGGAGAATACGATCGCGCAATTGCTGCCTATACTACTAGTTTGAATCGAACACGGGATTACGAATCAATTATCAAGATTTTTAACGGGCTTGTGGAGGTGTATCAACTTCGCCGCCAACAAAATCTCGGCTTTGCTGAAGGAGCGAAACTTGAGAAAAACCAAGGTTTATTTACTAAATATAATCAATTAGCGAATAAAGATCGAACCGAGGCGATTGAATATGCCAAACGTGCAGTCGCAGTATCGGCAGATAAGAACCTCACCAGTCTGGCTACTGTCCGTGCTTTACTGAATTGGCAACGTTTATCGCCTAAAAGAGAAACCACGATTAGTTTTAAGCGAATATCTTCTCTTCTCGAACGTTTACCAGCTTCGCGTTCTAAAGTTTATCTGTTAATCGAACTAGCAGAGTTAGAGCAACCTGAAGCTACTAAGATTTTAAGCCAAGCAGTAAAAACTGCCTCTGGGCTAGGAGATAAACGCGCTTTATCTTTTGCTCTAGGAGGTTTAGGAAATACCTATGAAAAAAGGGGAGATTTAAAGCAAGCTCTTTTCTGGACTCAAAAGGCGCAGCTAGCCGCTCAAGAGGTGTTTGCTACCGATAGTCTCTATCAATGGCAGTGGCAAGCAGCAAGACTGTACCAGGTAATGGGTGCTGAAGATTCAGCTAGAGATGCTTATCAAGGAGCGATCGCTTCAGTTCAGAGTATTCGCAATGATTTGCTCAATGCCGAAAAACAATTGCAATTAGATATTCGCTCCCAAGTTGAACCTATTTATCGAGAGTATCTGGGTTTGTTGTTAAAGAGTGATGACAAGGCTCAGATCGCTGAAGCACTTAATGCTGCCGATTTACTGCAACTTTCTCAACTACAAAGTTATTTTGAGGATGATTGTCTAGAAATTAAGTCTAACTCTCAAATAAATAAAGCATTTACTCATTCAGATACTGTAATTATTCGCTCGATTATTTTAGAGGATAAAACTTATTTAATTCTAAGACTGCCAAATGGAACTGTTAAAAGTTATCCAGTGAAAATTAAGGCAAAACAGTTAGAAACGCAGATTGACAACTGGCGGTATTTATTAGAAGAACTTTCTAGCGAACGTTATTTAGCTTTATCTCAGTCTCTTTATAATTTGCTGATTCGTCCACTGGCAAAGGATTTAGAAGCGATCGCCCCTTCAAGGATTGTGTTTATTAATGATGGTAGATTACGCAATGTACCAATGGCAGCACTTCATGACGGGCAAAAGTTCTTAATCGAAGAATATGCCATCAATTATTCACTGGGGCTTAATTCTATTAGCAAGCGTGAAACCAAGCCAGATGATTTAAAGACATTAGCTTTTGGTCTAACAGTTGCGAAAAATGGGTTTCCAGCTTTAATTAATACTGAACAAGAAATCAACGATCTAGCCAAGTTTGTAAATGTTAGCCAATTTGTGAACCAGGAATTTACCCAAGAAAATTTTCAGCAACAATTAAATAAAGGTTATCCTATCGTTCATCTTGCTACTCATGCTCAATTTGGCGGAAGTAACTGGACTTTCGTAAAAAAGTAAAAAGAATGAGCCAGAATCCTGATAGAGTAATGTTTATACTTGAATAGTAGTTGAGATTGCCATAATGAAAGAAACAACCTTGTCGGCGATGCCACCTTGTTTTGAAAAATGGTGCGTCAAATTTGACGATTTATGGAAAAATCAAGGTCAAAAAAAGGGGTTTCGTTACTATTCAGCTGGATTGTTGGGAGAGAGTAAGAGAAAAAATATTACTCAAATGACCGATAATATAATCGGTTCTTCGTATCATAATGTTCATCATTTTATTAGTAAATCAAAATGGTCGGCTTCGGCAGTAAATGAACGTCGTTTGAAGCTGATGAATAAGTGCAATCAGACAAGAATCAGGAATGGTTTTGCACTGATAATTGATGATTCGGGACACAGGAAAAGTGGAAATTTTACAGAAGGAGTAGGACGGCAATATATTGGAGAAATAGGCAAAACTGACAATGGGATAGTGATAGTTACAACACATTTATATGATGGAGTAAGAAGTATTCCTCTAGACGTTGAATTGTATCAACATGCTGATTCATTACCCAAAGGAAAAGAAGATGAAAATTTTGTAAAAAAGCCAGATATAGCTCTAAAATTAATCAATAAAACAATAGAGAGAAAATATCATCCAGGAATTGTTTTAATCGATGGAGGATATGGGAATAATTCAACTTTTTTGAAGAAATTAGAAAACCTCAAACTCAATTATATTGGAGGTTTAGCTAAGAATCGGCTGGCTAGTATAATCAATCTGAAAACAGGAGAAAAACAGTCAGAAAAAAGGTTGGATGAAATAATATTATCTTTGTCTTCCGAAAAATTTGAGGCAGTCACTTTAGAAATTGACAAGCCAAAAACGGTTTGGGTAGCTACGATCAAAGCTGAGACTAAAGGTCTTAAAGGTAAGAGAACCATCGCAATCGTCATGAATGCCAACTCTGTATCTGAAGCTACTGAAATAGATTATTTAATTACGAATGAATCAGAAAATCAAGCCACAGGGCGATGGATAGTAAAAACATTTTCAAATAGAAACTATATTGAAAAGTTTTATAGAGAAGCGAAGGGATGGTTGGGCTTAAAAGAATATCAAATGAGAAAAAAGAAAGCTCTAATTCGTCATTTTATTTTAGTATTTACTGCTTACACTTTCATTATTTATCAGCAATTAATGGGAGGACTAAGAAAGCGTTATGCTAATAAATCTTTGACGACTTTTGCGGAAACTTTAGAAGCGTTTTTAACAGGGGTTTCGTACAATTTCTTGAGCTGGCTACAAAATAATATGGAACTGTTTGCGGAGCATAAAGCTTGCCGAGGATTTGTCTGGGGATGAAATCAGGTTGAAGTCATGCTTTACTTATCTTTAAAGGATTATTAATTACTTTTTTCCGAAAGTCCAGTGAGGGGTTAGCTTCTTCAAAAGCAGCCAAAGCGATCGGCAACCAAGCCAAGGGAGGGACAGTCCTCAAGATCTGAAAAATTGGGTCTACCGCATCGTACATAAAAGAGTTAGAACCAATTAAAATCCCCAAACCAATACCGACGATTGCCGCCAAGCTATAGCCAATTGCGACCCTTTGTAAGCTTGCCAGGATTTGCCAAAACAAGCCTTTGTCTGTACCGCCGTTATCAAAAAAGGGATCAAAAATGAGACTAGCAGTATCTTGAAACGTGGTTAAAGGACTGGGTAAATTAGCATCTTCACCACTACATAAAACTTGCCAAAGAGTCAAAAGAAATAAAATCGCACAAATGGGAGCTAATATTTTTCTGGGTGGGTTTTTAATCAGAGAAACGAAAAAATTAGGCTTTTTAACAGAATTATTGAGGTTTGCCGTCATGATTGATCAAAAATGGGTATTTATTTATCAGGTGGGCATTGCCCACCTTGTTTACCTTGTCTACAAGATTGCTAGTTAAGCTTTCTTAATTTTCAAACTATCTAGATAAGCCTGGGGATTGGCAGGATCGAACTTAACCCCGTCAAAGAAAGTCTCAACACCACGAGAATCACTCTTAGGAATTTCGGCATCGGCTACCTTGATTGCTTTAGCTGCTTCTTTCCAAATATCAGAACGATTGACTTTATCAACTAAAGCTTTAGTATCGGTATCAGCAGGAATATAGCCCCAACGAATGTCTTCAGTTACAAACCACAAATCATGACTCTTGTAGGGATAAGATGCATTGTCTTTCCAGAACTTCATGGAGATGTCGGGATTATCTACCGTACGTCCATCGCCATAATCGATTGTTCCTTGCAATCTGCCAATAATATCTTCGACTGGTACTTTAAACCATTTATCTTGGGAAACAATTTCACACATTTCCTGTTTGTTTTCTGGTTTATCACACCATTGCTGTGCTTCTAATACCGCTTTGGTTAAGGCTTTAGCTGCTTTGGGGTTTTTATCTACCCAATCAGCCCGCAGAGCAAAAGCTTTTTCTGGGTGGTTTTTCCAAATTTCTCCTGTAACCAGGGCAGTGTAACCTTGCTCTTGGTTGACTAATTGAGCGTTCCAAGGTTCTCCTACACAGAAAGTTTCCATCGCTCCAATCTTCATATTGGCAACCATTTGAGGAGGCGGTACAGGAATTACTGAAATATCATTTTCAGGATCGACACCGCCAGCAGCTAACCAATAGCGCATCCAGAGATCGTGTGTTCCGCCAGGAAAAGTCATGGCTGCATTTAACTCTTTATCCTCAGATTTAGCTTTAGCAAATATCTGTTTCATTTTGCTGCTATCTAAGCCTACTTTATTCTCTAGATAATCCTCACTAACAGAAATTGCTTGACCATTGGTATTTAATCTTGCCAAAATGTACATAGGTACAGGCTGTTTAGTAATTGTCCCTAGGGTCATCAAATAGGGCATGGGGCTAAGAATATGCGCTCCATCAATTCCATCTCCTGCTGAACCCAATTCAATATTATCTCTGGTCACGGGCCAAGAAGCTTGTTTAAGAACTTCTACGCCCGTCATCCCGTATTTAGCAAATAATCCTTTTTCTGAAGCTATTACCAATGGTGCAGCGTCGGTAAGAGCAATAAATCCCAACTTAGCAGTAGTGACTTCTGGAGTTTCTTCAGGACTTAAATTGGCTACTGGCTGGGCTGTAGATTCAGCAGTAGAGCCTGATTCGGCATTACCTTCAGTATCGTTAGATGAGGTACAACCGTGTATTAAAAAAGTAGTAGCAGCAGTAGCACCAGCAGTAAAAACAAACTTGCGACGAGATAGTTTGGACATAATAAATAGGTCGTAAAATTACAAAAAAGAAAATATGTTTTAGGTCAGTGAATTTGAGTAGACTGTGTTCAAATTCTAAATTTTGCTGGATTGAATTTAGAAAGTAATCATTAAAGACTGGGATTAGAGAAGCTATGGGAAGTTATTTTGTCGTACTATAAAGTTTTTTGCTTTACAGTTCAAAAATAGTCAAGCATTATTAGATTTTGTAATTTATGATTTTTGCTTGAAATTGATGATTAAAATTTAACTAAGTTTAATTGACCAATTCAATCACAAACTAAAATATGTTGATTATTAAATAATCATTGATTTATTGCTAGAAAAACGAGTAAAAACATCTGTAATTGTCAAAATAATAAGGCTTGACAACCAATAGCCTATGCTAAATATTCAGCGATCACTGATTTTAGCTATTGAATAATAGAGTCACATTAAAATAGTTTGAGTTTTGTAATTTTTGTTACATAACATAGGTTTTTTTTATTTGCAGCATTAAACCTATGTAAATTTTGCATTTAAGTTGAACTGGATTTTTCAGAATCTCAATGCTAATTGAGGCGGTTATCTTTGCTGCGATCGCCCTGATTATTTTTCGCTGTTTTTCTCATAATCAACCCTGCTCAACCGAAGTCTCTCATAAATTAGAGCTTACTGAAAAACTCAGAATTGAGTAGCTTATCTAAAACAAGAATATGCTAGAGCTAAATTTGGCTTCAGACCAAGCTGAAACTGAAATCAACTTTTGTAACAATTTCCAGGGATCATTAATATTTATTGAAGATTATTGACATTGCTGTTAGATTGTGTGTGCAAACAAAAAAAAGAGGTTCAATGATGACTTTTTCACCTACAGCGATCGCTTTGATTGCAGTTTTAATCACTGGTTACGTACTTGGAGTAAGTTTGGGAACGATGGCTTATTTTGCCAATGAAAAAAACTATTAAACTTGCTGGCTTAATAGTTTGATGATAATTACTTCGATTGTAGATTGACAGCTAGCTCACTTGACATTGGCTAGCTGTTTTTCCAGATTAGTGTATTATAGACCACAAAATGGAAATTATGGTGATTTTAAATCAAACTCACAGGATTACGTCAGGACAAATAGCTGTTCAACTGTTTAGTTAAAATGCTTTTTTTAGATCACTGAGGAAGCTTAAGCATCTGTGCTAGGATTACCATGCTTTCTTCGTATAGCATTTCGCGACCCCAACGTTGAAGTTGTTGACCGAGTAAATCTTCACTTTTTTGGTCAAATAAAGGCGTTACCTGCTCAATATAGCAAGCCTGCGCTCCTCCTCCAGCTTCCATCCGCATACAGCCTGTAGTGCTAGAACAAAGAACAGTACAGCAATCTGCATTTTCATTAGTTGAGGTTAAACGCAAGCTGACTAAATCGCCTGGAATATCACCCCAGTCGGCAGTAGGGATACCTGCTAATTCCGCTTCAATAGTACGCTGTTTCTCATCAGTAAACTTGACTTGACGAATATCATAGTCTCCGCCTTCAAAGTCGTAGCTGACAGGAGTCCACTGGAGACGGCTGGCTAACCAGCCAAGAAACATTAATGCTTGAGACTGATTACCCTGTTCATAGTCAATGGTCACGCGATCTACTTCGTAAATCGCCGCTCGCCTTTCTGGAGGATCGAAAGCTGCTGCGGTTAATTCTTGCCATGGTGCTAGTCTACGCCAGTTGATATCAGCCAGAGTAGTATCCTGTTTGAGTAATCCTGCTAAAGCTTGGAGATCCGTTTCTGGTTCAATAAAGCTACTAGAATCAAAAATCACCGTATCGCTAGAGGAGACGAGGCGTTTAAATAAGGGTAAGTCGGGAGTAGGAGTTGCTTTCCACCAAATAAACTTAGGCAGATCGGCGATCGCCAATTCGGCAATAACACCGCCAATGCGGTCTAATGCTTCAGCAGTACCGCTAAGAGTAATATACTCACAGCAAATCAAGGTATTTTGGCTTTGCTTATTAAGCGGACAGTAGGCGGATACCTGAGCCGTGACCCCTGTATCTTCCCCCAGAATCGGGCAAAGGGTAATAATTCGACAGGGATTAGCAGCAGCGATTACATCGGCAGTAATTCCTTCGGAATCGGGAGTATAGCTAACAGCAGCAGTTTTATTTTCGGCGGTTAACTTGTCTTTAGCCTTTGCCTGAACAAATTCTTCTTGTAGCTTAGTGCGTAATGCTTGGTTTGATTTACCTGTAGCATCCATGCCATAATCTTTTTGGGCAGCTTTAATCGCAGCACTAGTTCTTGGTCCAGCAATCCCGTCAATCGGCCCTGTATAGAACCCTAAAGAGGCTAATAACTGCTGTGTACCATCAGGCTCATAGATAAGTAGGCTAAAGGTTGCAGCTCTCGTAACGGCTGCACTATCTTCATCTGTACCCTGACTCTGCCAAAGCGATCGCAATTCCGCTTCAATGTCATCAATGGATACATCTTTTGGTGCTTGTAAAGAAACTATTGGTGAAACCATAATAGTTAGTAATTAGTAATTAGTAGTTAGTAGTTAGTAGTTAGTTGCTCACTGCTCATTGTTCATTGTTCATTGTTCATTGTTCATTGTTCACTGCTCACTGCTCATTGTTCATTGTTCACTGCTCACTGCTCATTGCTCATTGCTCATTGTTAAAGTCTTCGCCAACGACGATGATCGCGGTTAATCATCATTTCCGCTTCCGTCGGTTGCCAAGTACCCGCTTCATATTGAGGCATGAGGCTAGGATCGCTAGGAGATTCCCAAGCATTGATTAACGGCATGACAATATTCCAAGCTGCTTCCACTTCATCAGCACGAGTAAAGAGGGTTTGATCTCCCAACATACAGTCTAGTAACAGGCGATGATAAGCATCTGCTGTAGCCATGCCAAAAGATGAACCATAGCTAAAGTCCATATTTACCGTTCTGGTTCTTAAGTCTGGACCAAGAGTTTTGGCTTCAAACTTGAGAGATATTCCCTCATTAGGTTGAATCCTCATCGTCAGAACATTAGGACTTGTCTGTTGTGCTGCGGATTGAAAGATTAATAAGGGAACTTCACGGAAATGAATCGAAATCTCACTGACTTTTTTGGGCATCCGTTTCCCCGTACGCAGATAAAATGGTACTCCTTTCCAGCGCCAGTTATCTATTTGTAGTTTCAAGGCGACAAAAGTTGGGGTTGTAGATTGAGGATTAACCCCTTCTTCTTGACGATAACCTTTAACTGGTTGACCTTTCATCCAGCCTTCCGAATACTGCGCCCGAATTGCCGACTGTTCTAAATTATTGGCATCAGCAATATGTGTCGCCTGTAAAACTTTGGTTTTCTCATTACGAATACTATCAGCATCCAAAGAGTTGGGAGGCTCCATGGCTGTAATCGCAAATAGCTGCATCAAATGATTTTGCAGCATATCGCGCATTGCCCCAGAACTTTCATAGTATCCCGCTCGTTCCTCTACGCCAACGGTTTCTGCCACGGTGATCTGGACATGATCGACAAACTGCCGATTCCACAGGGGTTCAAAAATGGCATTACCAAAGCGGAAGACTAAAATATTCTGGACAGTTTCTTTGCCTAAATAGTGATCGATGCGATAGACCTGTTCTTCTTTACAAACTCGCTGTACCGCACGATTAAGCGACTGAGCCGAACTTAAGTCTTTACCAAAAGGTTTTTCAATGACAATTCTGCTTTTAAGAGGATCTTTCAGCATCCCTGCTGCACCAAGCTGTTTCAAGGCTGGTTTAAAGAAATTAGGCGATACTGCCAAGTAAAAAATGCGATTGCCTCTAGTTCCTCGTTTACCGTCTAATTCCGCCAGAAAATTCTTTAACTTCTCATAACTTTCCGCCTCATCCATATTGCCTGAACAGTAAAAAATGCCCTGAGCGAAGTCATTCCACAGTTCTTCATTACCAACACCATTACCGAATTCTTCGATGCCATCTTTTAGATGTTGGCGAAAATAGTCATGATCCCATTCTCTGCGAGCAACTCCCACGATGGTCATTTCCGAGGGAAGACGACGCTCTCGTCTAATTTGGTAGATCGCTGGAATCAACTTTCTTTGAGTGAGATCTCCTGATGCGCCGAAAATAACGATGATAGCAGGATCGGCGGTGCGTGCCTGCTGTAATCCCACGCGTAACGGATTTTCTAATATTGCAACCATATGTTTGATTAAGGGAAATTTGTTCAGAATTGATGCGGTTAATTTTCTTCAGCTATCAGCTTTGAATAAAAAAGAATGAGAAATGTAGTTTTAATTCCTCATTCTCATCTTCTATCTTATTTATTCCTCATCCTGTTTATGCTGCTGCTAAATGCTCAACTTTAGCTTCTAGAGATGACATTAGAGATTCAAAGGGTTTAATAAACTTATCAATTCCTTCTTCTAAGAGCGCATCCATGACAGCATCTAGATCAATATTTACCGCATCATCTTTTAAACCATCAAGAACTTGATGTGCTGCATCCAAATTGCTTTCAATCCGACTAGCAGGATCGCAGTGATCGACGCAGGCATCAATAGTGTCAGGAGGTAAAGTGTTAACTGTATCTTGCCCGACTAATTCATCGACGTACATCACATCACTGTAGTCAGGGTTTTTAGTCCCCGTACTTGCCCAAAGCAGACGCTGTACTTTTGCACCTTTAGCTGCTAAAGCCTTCCAGCGATCGCTACTAAAAATCTCTTTATATTCCTGATAAGCTATTTTAGCATTAGCGATCGCCACTTTTCCTTTAATCGCCTCTAGCTTAGTTTTGGCATCACCCTCGGCAGACTCTAATTTACTATCAAGCTGCTCGTCAATCATGACATCAATCCGACTGAGGAAGAAACTGGCAACAGAAGCCACTTTACTAATATCTGCTCCCGATTCCGCCCGTTTTTCTAAGCCTTTAATATATGCCCAAGCTGTCTCAATATAGCTTTGGACAGAGAACAGTAAAGTTACGTTAATGCTCATCCCTTCAGAGATTGCCTGTTCAATGGCGGGTAAACCTTCGGGAGTGCCAGGGATTTTGATCATCAAATTTGGGCGATCAATAATTTGATAATAGCGGCGTGCTTCTTCAATCGTGCTATTGTCGGTGCTTTTCGCTAAACTTGGTGGAACTTCAATACTGACATAGCCATCTAAACCATCACTTGATTCATATATGGGCATTAAGATATCGCAGGCATTGCGAATATCAGTAAAGATTAAATCTTCGTAAATTTCTTGAACTGACTTATTAGCTTTAATTCCAGCTTCAATTGCTGGATCGTAAGTTTTATTACCAGCGATCGCTTTTTCAAAGATAGCAGGATTGGAAGTAATCCCACGGATACCTTTTTCGGCAACAGACTGTTTTAATTCTCCTGATTTAATAAGATCGCGACTGAGATTATCCATCCAAATACTTTGACCGTATTGATTTTCGATGGCTAAAATTGGGTTGGTTGTAGACATAGCTTGATAAATACTCCTGGTAATTACGACAAACTGAATTAAATTAATTAGCTGATTAAACTAAAGCTTTTTCTTCGGCATCGTGACGGGTTCGTTCTTGAATAAAAGACTCGACTAGCTGCACATCCTTAATGCTGCCAATGACCAAGGGGGTTCTTTGGTGTAGTTCTTGAGGTATATAGCTCAATAGCCTTTGAGTACCTGTGCTAGCAGCCCCTCCTGCCTGTTCTGCCAAGAAAGCCAGCGGTGCAGATTCGTATAACAGTCTCAATTTTCCTTCAGGCTTCTCTACTGTTCCTGGATAGAGGAATACCCCACCCTGCAATAAAATACGGTGGAAATCGCCCACTAAAGCACCACTGTAACGAGCAGTGTAACCCTCATGACGATGAACATAGCGAATATAATCTCTAATGGATTCATCCCACTGCCAGTAGTTACCTTCATTCAGGCTATAAACAGGGCCATGATTGGGGATGCGGATATTCTCTTCAGCTAAAATAAATTCACCTAAACTGGGGTCAAGCACAAAGGAATGAACTCCTTTACCCAAGGTATAGACCAACACCGTTGAAGGTCCATAGAGAATATAACCTGCGCCAATTTGGCGATCGCCATCCCGTAATAAATCCGCTGCTTTTTCGTCTAGGTCATTACCTTCTTGTTGACGCAAAGAAAATATTGAACCTACATTGAGATTGATATCAACATTGGAAGAACCATCGATGGGATCGTACAGCAGGGTGTAGCGTCCAATAGGACAATTTTCGGGAATGTAATAGGGTTTTTCCATCTCTTCCGATGCCAAGCGACATACTAAACCACTCTGTTTAAAGACGGAGATAAAGACATCATTGGCGTAGATGTCCATTTTTTTGACAGACTCTCCTTGAACATTGGTTTCTCCTGTAAAACCCAATGCCCCAGCCATCAAACCAGCTCGACTTAAGCGACGGCTCACTAATTTTGCTGCCAAAGCCAGGCGATTCATAATCGCGCTAATATCCTGCGCCTGAGTTGTAAAGTCAGAAAACTGCTGAAGCACATGCTGAGATAGAGTCTGACAATCTCTATCCAGGCTGTGTTCTGGAATGACAGCTTGGTCTAAATTTTCCATTGGATTAAGCTTCCTTCGCCTATATTACTTAACTTCTGATAACGTTATTTTGGATTGTTTTGGCTTTTTATCTTTACTAATTCATCTTAGGAAGGGATTTTTAATCGCAGTAACAACCTTAAGACTAGCTTCAGATTACCTGGGAATTTTGCCATCTCTGATACATGTTTTTAGAGGAGGCAGAAAGATATCAAAACTAGTTGCTAGTTGCTGCAATGATTGGTCATTAATCAATATTAATCGACTGGGGGCGATCGCTATTTTTAGTCACTGACGAATTATTGCTAGTAGGATTGTATCCCTGTTTTTCTAGCCATTGAGACAAAGGTTCTTCGTTAAGATTGAGATGCAAAACCCCCGAAACAAAACCACTGGCAAAAGCAACGGGCTGTTGGATTAGTTTTTGCAAGGCTGGTGCTAACTCAGTTAAAAACATAAAATCAAATACTATTCACGATTTGTGAGGTCTATATGAAAAATTTTAGCGTGATTATCAAAGTCATGGATTATGTATGACTAAATGCTAGTTTTTCACCTAAGTACAGGACAAAAACTGGAGAGATTGAAGAAAATCAGCTTTAGATTCATCTAAGTTTAAGAAAATAGAACGTAAATGATCGAAACCATAACGAAAAGTGCTTTTAGCCTTTCGTCCATGTTTT
>JAAUOU010000184.1 GCA_012034765.1 Pleurocapsaceae cyanobacterium CSU_1_1
TTAATCAAACTACCATAATTACAATACCATTTAGAATGAAATAACCCTGCAATTAATCCCAGATGAACTAACAGTAATACCGAACTCAAACGCAATAAATTTGATGGTTTATAGGTTTCTTCCTCTAGTTCTTGAAACATCAACAAAGCTTTGGAACTAACTGGAAAAGTAAGACAATAATCCATTCCAACCGTGCTGATAAATAAAACGGCAACTGGATTTAATTGCAAACTATTGCCCAGATATAACAATGCTGGCACTAAAGCTACTGCCCTCGCCGAATGAGAAGTCATGTAAATGTGCGAAGTAAGAGAGATTAACGATAGCACCAACAAAATTAATAAGCGAGAATCTGCCCCAACAATACCACTAGATGTAAACAGGCGATCGATAATCCATTGGGCGGCATCTGACTCGATTAACGCTTCTCCCAGTACTAAAGCAGCACCAACAAATATAATTAGATTCCAGGAAACTGCTTTTAATCCATCCTTCCAAGCGATCGCACCAATGCCAGGGGCAGTTAATACTAGTGCGCCGATAACAGTTACGGTGGCAATTTCTAAACCGTGCCAGCTTTCTGTAAGCCATAGCACTACCATGACTAAAACAACAATTAAGGTTGTTTTTTCGTCGCGAGAAAAGGATCTTTGCTTTTGTTTGGTGATTTCTAATGGGCGTTGGCGACGATTTTTATCTAAAAATAGATGCATCACTACCCAGCAAGAAAGATAGCTGGCAATTACTCCAAAGGGAAATCCATAAACTACCCATTGAGCATAGGAAATGTTGACATCAGCAATTTCATTGAGCAGATCGATCGCGATTAAATGTGAACTAGCAGCAATTAAAGTAGAAATTGTCGATACTAAAATGACGGTAGGCATCAACAAAGCCAAAGCGCGAGTGATACGGCGATCGCCCGTGGCATTGACTATACTGCGAAATACTGGAATAACGACTGCTGCCCTGCCAGAAGTAGAAGGTATGACAAAAGCTAGGGGAATGAGGATAGTTGTCATTAACCAAAAAACGTTACCAACAGTATGAGCTTGGGAAACAACAACTTGAGTCAATCGGGCAGCCAAACCAGTTTGCTGTACTGCCCCACCCAACACAAAAGCACCAATCATCAGCCAAATGACATCTGATTCAAGTGCTTCAAAGAGTTTTTCTTGATCGCTACCGCCAGAGAGAATTAGTAAAATAACTGCTGCTAAAGCAACATAAGCTGCATTCAGCGATGTCGTAGACCAAAGAATTATCGCGATCGCAAAAGTAAATAACGATAAACGCCCTTCAGTCGGTAATGAAGTTGGTAATAAAACAATAATTCCAGCTAGAAGCGATAGCGTTATCGGCAATACAGCATCCACAACCCAGCGAAACTTACGTTTTGGTGGTCTTGTAGTAATTGCTTTTGGTTTTTCAAAGCGTGACCAAATACTAGTCTCGTTTGAGCGCGTCTTGTTATCTACTTCTTTGCTTGCAGAAGCTTTACTCATTAGCTATTCTCGGTTTGAGTCGGTGCGTATTCGATTGTTCCCATCCAAGCATCGGATTTGCCTAAATTAAAATAATCTTCTGCCGTTAAGAAATAATTTGATTGATTGTTGTTTGTGTTATCCATTTTATCAATCCTCTTATTACTTATTACTTATTACTTATTACTTGTTGTCCAACTAACATTAAACGAGCCATAGATTCTGCTGAATTGGTTAATAGATTTGCTGCATCGGCGATCGCTTCACTCAGTTGACAGGGGCGATCTACAATACTGGTGAAATAATCGATTCCATGTTGCAAATTTACCTCTGCACCCTTACCCAGGCTTCCTGCTAAAGCAATGACAGGCAAATCGTACATTTTGGCTCTCGAAGCAACCTCGGCAGGGATTTTGCCCTGGGGAGTTTGATAATCCAAACAGCCTTCAGCAGTAATGACTAAATCGGACTCTGGCAACAAGTGATCGATGTCTAAATACTTCATCACGATTTCGTAGCGCGGGTATAATTTCGCACCAATCAAAGCGGACAAACCCGTACCCAAACCACCAGAAGCACCACTACCAGGTGTTTCTCGAACATCGATACCTAAGTCACGTTGAATTATTTCGGCATAGTGATCTAAAGCCAAAGCCAATTGCTCGACAGTTTCTGCGGAAGCTCCTTTTTGAGGGCCAAAAACTCTAGCGACACCCTTATCACCACAAAGGACGTTATGCCAGTTACAAGCGACATCAATTTGTACTTGTTCCAGACGTGCATCTCGTTCGGATAAATCGATGCGATCGAGATTAATTAATTCACCACCACCCCAACCTAATTGTTTGCCAGTGCGATCGAGTAATTTAACCCCCAAAGCTTGCGCCATTCCAGCACCGCCATCATTAGTACCAGAATCACCACAGCCAATTAAAATACGTTCCGCCCCAGCATCTAAAGCTGCTTTTATTAATTCACCAACGCCGTAAGTCGTTGTTGTCAGAGGATTTCGCCTATCTGAAGGAACAAGGCGTAGCCCTGCTGCTGCTGCCATTCCAAGACAGCCGTTTTGTTATCTTTCCACCCAATAAACCAAAGTGTGAATCTATTGCCTCACCTACTGGCCCTGTTACTTTAAGAGAATGTAAAGTACCGTTATTAGCTGCAACTAAAGCTTTAGTAAAGCCTTCGCCACCATCTACCAAAGGGGCTTTACGGATGCAAGCATCCGGTAATACTTTGAGAATGCCTGTAGCGATACAATCGGCTACTTCTTTGGCATCGAGACTTTCTTTAAATCCAGAAGGAGCGATTAGAATGTTTAATGCCAAATTTACCTCTTATAACTGCTCTGTTAATGGATGACTAATGTTCAAAAATTGAGATGAAAATATTAAGAACAGATTAAATGTTCATCGTAATGCTATCAGATGTTATCAGAAAAAAACAACAATCTATCTGTGGTTGTAGATGTGACAAAAAAAAGCGAAAATCTATTTCTGGTTGTATATAGCAGCGATCGTTTTTATTCAAAAGGTGAATTTAGTTCTAATAGACTTCTTGTTGGCAATATTATCTTGACTAAAAAAGTCTCCCTAATATGATTAGAAAGACTCTTGTTTTACTTATGAAATCAACTTTTTTAGTTGAATTAGAACTTGTAGTTAGAACCTGAGACTTATAGCAATTTAATACCCATTATATTCCGCGGCAAATAACTCAAAACCAGCCTGTGATGGATCTTCAGTTGTGGCCACCAGTATTTCAGCTTGCTCATTGGCATAATAGTCTGTAGAACCAGTCTCTAGACTTGAAAATTCGTTGGTGTTAAGACTTTGCGTTTGAGTAGAAAATTCTGTGGAGTTAAAAGCTGTAAATCCATCAATAGCAGTAATGTTGTTGTTACTAACATACGAATCTTCACTTTTTTCGTTATAAAGACCGTATATAGGTAATCCTACACTCGAATTTGAGCCGTAACCAATATAGTCATTGCCAACACCTTGGGCAGTATTGTTTTCAATCGTAGTGCCATGGGTAGTATCGTTCCATATGAAATGGGCATTAATATTAGAAAAACTGCTATCTCTAAGAGTAACGTCAGTAGTATTAAAAAACTTAGCCCCACCAGCATCATGATTTTGGGGATGTTGGGCAGCTAAATTAACACCCTGTACGTTAATACCACTGATTGTACCGCCCCTAGTATCGCCAACGCCAATACCTTTTCTGCCTACATTACTGATGTTGACATTGAGAACCTGAAATCCATCGGCACTGTCGAGGTTAATTCCAGTATTGTTTTGCCCGTCTGTGTTTGGTTGGCTAATACCAATATTATTAATATCTAGATTTTGTAAAGTTAGATCCGTTGCTCCATAGGTGTTAATACCAATATTAGCGTTAGTTAATTCTATATCTTGGACAGTTGCACCATCAGCATCTTGAGTTATGTTTAAAATCGGTTCCGATGAGCCACCACCATCAATTACCGTACCCTCTTGACCATCAAGTGTAATGTCCTTGTCGATGGTAACTCCTGAAGCAGAATAGGTGTTGTTCCCTAACTGAACTACATCCCCATCGTTAGCTGCCGCGATCGCACTTTTTAGATCACCACCAAAATCATTATCAACATTAATGACGTTGCCACCATTTTCTGCTACAACAGTATCGGTTTGATCAGTAGTAGTTTGATCGGTAGTAGTTTGATCAATCTCAGTTTGATCGGTAGTAGTTTGATCAGTAGTGGTTTGATCGGTAGTGGTTTGATCGGTAGTGGTTTGATCGGTAGTGG
>JAAUOU010000066.1 GCA_012034765.1 Pleurocapsaceae cyanobacterium CSU_1_1
ACTAAAATATGAATTTTTTGCTTAATCCATACGCTAATTTTTTCAAAGAAAACGATAATAGAGTATATAGAAAGCATGAACTTGATTTGCTTTTATCAATTGAAGGTCATCTTATTTGGATAGAATGTAAATCTGGTAACGCTCAAGATGATGAATTGCAAAAATATTCAGATAATAATCGACAATTTTTAAAACTTCCTAAACAAAATGTTTTAGTGGTTTGTTTTAAATTTAGTGAAACCAGAGCTGCTAATGAAACCCAGCAATATCCTGGTATCACTGTTATTAATCCGAAGTCTTTGCTTCAATCTATTCAAACTATATTAAATAATAGATCAATTTCATCACCAGTACTAAAGTCCACAACAGAAATTGTTGAAGTTTAAAATAAGTCTTTGAAAAGAATTGATAATCAGCCTGTCAAAGTTAGCTCGTAGATTTCTTGAAAACATTGGCTTGAAATGTAAACAAGCCATGATATTTTTTAGCGATCGCCCGTTTTGATCGAACAACTGGTAAAATGGCGATCGCTCCTAGCCATTAGCTATTAGTTTTTAGCCATCGACTTTTAGACTTGATATTTTGTTCGATAAAAGTAGCTAAACTATAGGACAAACAGATTAATAAAATGAGAGAAATGAGTCGACGATCGCTAACTCTAATATTAAAATTAATAATTAATAAGTGGCAACTGATTGCCGATCATCTTAATCTTTGCTTCGGCTGATAGAACGAAACGACCAACAGCTATAATTTATCAGTCTCATATTTAAGATCGGCAATGTCCTTCAGCCTATGTCTTTAGAAATAATTATTGCGATCGCAGCAGCAATCATTCTGTTGCTGTTATTTAGTTGGTTACTAAATGTTCTCAAGTCAACTATCAAGACAGTTTTGATAATTGCAGCGCTCTTCATCTTGTTGCAAGTGACATTTGGAATTAATTCAGAGCAGATTATTCAAGGGGTATGGCAAATAGGAGAACGTATTCAACAGTTGGTAATCATGCAGAAGTAAGGATATCGACTATAGTTTATAATCGCGATCAATTAACACAGATAGATGGTTGATCTAGTTTTTTTTAAGTCAGAAGTCCTAATGGAGCTAATCCTTTAGGACAAATCAGTTGTCAGTAAATTGATCTTTACCTTTATCAATCGGATTTATTGTTACTCTCTTTTTTCTTCTGATGTTGGTTTTGCGGTTTAAAGTAAGCTTCCATTACCTGTCTAACTAAAGGTGCTGATAGAGAGCCACCACCACCGCCAGAATGTTCGAGAAAAGCTACGACTACAATTTCAGGCTTTTCATAAGGGGCATAAGCGCCAAACCAGGTATGAGAGTCTCCTGGAGGAGCTTCCGCTGTCCCACTTTTGCCTGCTCCTGGAGGAATATTAGGGGAGTTAAGTTTTGTGCCAGTACCGCCATCAACTACGGCTCTAAGTCCTTTCTGGATGGTAGAAATAGTGGTTGGTTTGAAATGAAGATTAACCTTTTCAGGTGGTTTTGCTGTTTGTACCAAATGAGGGTGTATTTTATAACCATTATTGGCGATCGCACTAAACATGACCGCGATCTGTAACGGTGTGGCGCTAGTAAAGCCTTGACCAATGGACATATTTACCGTGTCACCTACAGTCCAGCCCCAATCGTCAAAATTAAGCCGTTTCCAGGCATCATCAGCAATCAATCCCCCTGTTTCTCCATCTAGCTCAATTCCAGTTGGTTTACCGAAGCCATATAGCCTCGCATATTTGATTAGGTCTTCTCCACCAGCACCCTGCCCAATTTGACCAAAAAAGGTATTACTACTCCAGGCAAGCGCTTGTACAAAGCCTAATGAACCAAAACCGCTTTTATTCCATTCGCCAAATCTCGTACCTCCTACCGATAAATAGGGATAAGTCCCTAACACAGTATTGGGAGAAAATTTCCCGCTTTCCATCCCAGCAGTAGCAGTAACAATTTTAAAAGTAGAGGCGGGAGGAAAAGCCCGTAAAGCCATATTTAGAAAAGGATTTCCTTGAGACTGCAATTCTTGCCAGACTTTGGGCGTAACGTTGCTGGAGAAAATATTAGGGTCAAAGCTAGGGTAGCTAGCCATGGCTATGACAGAGCCATTATGAGGATCTAGAGCAACTATGGCACCCTTTTTTGTACCTAATGCAGTTTCCGCAGCCTGTTGAACCTTGGCATCAATGGTTAAAGTCAGATTTTCCCCAGATTCGGCTGGTTTTTCCCCTAACCAGCTAATGACCTGCCCTGCGCCATTTACTCCTAGTTTTAAGCCTCCCCATTGTCCTCTTAGCTGAGTTTCATAACTAGATTCGATGCCCATCTTGCCCATGACATCTCCTAGGCGATAACCTCGAGACTTTCTCTCTTCTAGCTCTTCTTGGTTTAGCTCCCCTGTATAGCCCAAAATGTGAGCTGCTAGCTTACCTTGAGGATAATAACGTACTTTATCAATATCCGTTTCTACCCATTTGAGCTGAGGCTTATATTCTTCAAAGGCGGTTACTTGCTCTGGAGTTAGGTTACGCCCAATCGGAATCAGGCTAGGATAGTTGAATCCTGCTTCTGCTACTTTTTGTTGAAGTTCTTTTTGCTCTATTTTGAGTATTTGCGCAATAATCTGGCGATTTACTGCCCAATTCTGCTCTTTTTGGGCTTTGGGCCACAGATATGCTGAATAAGACTGCTTGCTAGTCGCTAACATTTTACCGTTACGATCTGTAATATTGCCCCGTACAGGTTGTTTGGGAACAATCCTAGTCCGATTATCCTCAGCTTTCTGTTGGTTGACTGCTCCTTGCTGTAGCTGAAGATAATACAAGCGCCAGCTAATACCTCCCCAAAAAATAATACTGATAACTGTAATAATGGGAATTACCTGAAGTTGACTACCGACAGTGCGATCACTATATTTTCCTGAAGAGTAATCCCGATAGTTTTGAAATTTATTTTTTACAATAGAACCCATAATTTAGTGAGCAGTCATTAATTAATAGATCGATAATTTATTGTTCCCTTTCTGGCAATGATTCAGATCACCAAGATAACTAAGTCATACTCTCAACACATAACAACAAGCTTACTTGATGGTGCTGGAAAAATTTTCAAACCAACCCCTGCGCCAAAAAAAATAAATTAAACTTCCTGCCGTAGCCAGCATAATTGCCCAACAAAAAAGATAACCCCAATACCACTCAAGTTCGGGCATATTAAACGGTGAAATATCAGGGTTGAAGTTCATACCGTAGATGCCAGCAATAAAGGTTAGGGGAATAAAGATACTAGAAATCACTGTTAGCAGCTTCATTACCTCATTCATTTTGTTGCTGATTGCCGAAAGATAAATATCTGTCAAACTAGAAGCAAGTTCGCGATAGGTTTCGATGATGTCGATAATTTGTACCGCGTGGTCATAGCAGTCGCGCAAAAAAACTAAGATTTCTGGATTGATTACACTACTGCCATCTCTAATTAAGGTGTTTAAAGCATTGCGTTGAGGCCAAATTGCTCGTCGTAGCGCTAGTAATTCCCTTTTGATTTGATATACTTTTGCCAAACTCTGATTACTAGGATTAAAGATCACTTCATCTTCTAGATCTTCAATTTTTTCCCCATAAATTTCTAGTACAGGGAAAAACCCATCAATAATGGCATCCCAAAGAGCATAGGCTAAATAATCTGCACCCATGTTCCTAATTGAACCCTTATTGAATTTAATGCGTCGGCGTACTGGTCGAAAACAGTCTTTTTCAGGATATTCTTGTACCGTCAAAAGATAGTTTTTGCCAACTACCAAACTTACCTGTTCTAGAGAAAAGCCGGTCCCTGATGGCTTAGGCACTACCATCTGAGTGATAATTAGCAACTGCTGTGGGTAATCTTCAACTTTTGGTCTTTGAGGAACATTGACAATATCTTCCAATACTAGAGGATGCAACCCAAACACTTTCCCTAACCTCTGCAAAATGTTTTCGCTACCCAAACCTTTGACATCTACCCAAGACACTGATTCTGTAGTCATGTGTTCTGCACAGGCTTCTGGGGTCAAGTTGGTTGTTTTCTGGGCGCGATCGCTACTATAGTCGATTAACACTATGTTCGGGATCTCAGCATCATCTTCAATATTAAGCGTCCCTGGAATACTTCCTGGCTGTTCATAGGAATAGTCGAATAAATCTTCTTCCTCTTCGATAGACAGTACGGCTTTACTTGGATCTAAATGCTGTTCATAACTCATAAGATGGTGCGAATCCTATATTACTAGACTAATTATGACCCAAAAAAATACCAGCGATCGCGATCGCTGGCTAATTAAAATTGTTGTTGTTTAAGTCTGGAAAAATCTTTAGCTGCGCGTTCCCCAACGAGACAACTCTCAAAATCTTTTGACTCAATAAGAATCGTAACAGAAGATACGCTATTTTTGTAAAAAAATAATAATTGTATTAACTGTTACACCAATTCTACGCTAGTAAATTGTATGTGACTGTGACTTAGATCAAGTTACGGCGAGGCAGACAACTAATTAATAGTTCCAGTCAAAGGAGAACTAGCCGTAGCATATTGCTTAACAGGGATTCTACCCGATAGATAAGCGAGTCTTCCTGCAACCGCAGCTAAACCCATTGCTCGTCCCATCGCTACAGGATTTTGTGCCAATGCGATCGCGCTATTAACTAGCAGAGCATCTGCGCCCATCTCCATCGCTAAAGCTGCTTCACTTGGAGTACCAATCCCTGCATCTACTACTACGGGGACATTTGCTTCTTCAATAATAATGGCAATATTAGCTGCGTTGTTAATTCCCTGTCCCGAACCAATGGGCGAACCCAATGGCATTACTGTAGCGCACCCTACCTCTTCTAAGCGCTTTGCTAGTAGCGGATCTGCATTGATATAAGGTAACACCGCAAAACCTTCTTTAACTAGCTGTTCTGCTGCCTGTAGCGTCCCAATCGGATCGGGTAACAGATATTTGGCATCAGGAATTACCTCCAGTTTAATAAAGTTGTTATCTTCTTGTCCTAGCAGTTTTGCCATCTCTCGACCCAAACGCGCCACTCGAACAGCTTCCTCGGCAGTTTTACAGCCTGCGGTATTGGGTAACATCCAGATTTTGCTCCAGTCGATCGCCTCGGCTAATCCTTCGTGTCCTGGTGCTTTGGTTTGGACTCTGCGCACGGCAACGGTGATAATTTCACAACCACTAGCAGCGACACTTTCTTGCATAGCCTGCATACTGGGATACTTCCCTGTGCCTGTCATCAGACGGGATTTAAAGGTGCGTCCAGCGATGATTAGAGGGCGATCGTCTTCGATAGTGCGATCGTCTAATAAAGCAGTTGTAGCAGCAGATAAGGGAGCTTGAGGAGTAGATTTAATCTGTAGGGGTAGTCTGGGGTTGCTTAGAGTCATATTTGCAGGTTGATGAAAACGTTGATAGCTAAATTCAGCCAGTAAAGGATCGGACTGCTGTTCTAAAATTAAATCTGCCATTAAGGAAGCGGTAATCGGTGCCAGCAGAATTCCATTACGATAATGTCCCGTAGCCAGGAATAAGTTCTCACAGGCACTACGACCTAGAATTGGCAGTTCATCAGGTGTTCCAGGACGAAAACCCCACCAGAATTCTTCAATTTGCCAATCTGCGGCTGCGGGATATAGTTCTATCGTTTTCGCCAATAAGCTTTGAATACCTTGCGGTGTATTAAAGGGAGTCCAGTCTACTTCTTCTACTGTTGCGCCTACAATTAATCTACCGTCTTGTCGCGGAACTAGATAGACCCCTTGCCCATATAGAACTCGCTGTAGAGGATAAGGCTGATGTAGCTTTTGGGGCATTCTCAGGGAAAGCATTTGCCCTTTGACTGGACGCACAGGCATAGGCATCAACTGACTCGACCATGAGCCAGCAGCCAAAACATATTGCTGTGCTGTTAGCTGCCCAATATTGGTTAATGCGCCGTCAATTCGACCCTGCTTTTGTTGCAAAGCCTTAACTCTAACTCCTTCTTTTAGCTCTATCCCCAAAGTTTGAGCAGCTTGTAACAGCGATCGCATTAAACAACGATTATCCACCTGTCCATCTTCGGGATACCACCAGCCACCAGCTACGCGATCGCTTAGTCCTGGCTGATATTGCTTAATTGCTGCTCGATCCAACCAAAATGTACCATTATCTTCAGCAATTACTTCGGGTAGACTATAGGTAGTATAGGTAGGGGCGAGAATCCCACAGGGTAAATAGCCAGTCTCTATTCCCGTCAATTCTTCCAGTTTTTGCGTCCATTCAGGATACAGCCAGCGAGAGCGTAGACATAAATCTCGCAATGGTGAAGAGGAAAGCTGTTCTGCTAACGGTGCTAACATCCCTGCTGCGGCGTGAGATGCTGCCTGGGTAAAATCTTGACTAACTACGGTGACTTTTGCACCCTGACGTTTTAACTCGATGGCGATCGCTAAACCAACTACACCACCACCCACAATTAGAATATCTCTTGCTGTCATATTTCTAAAAGCCATTATCTTCAATTACTCTAACGTGAAAATAATCCTTCAGAAAAAAACTTAATTTATAGTAAACCAAATACAACTTCAGATACTAATTGTTATGAGAGCCAAATAACTTTTAAGTTGAAATCGGTTTTAGATCACTTGCCTTGATAATTAAATTGAATTCCCTCGACTTTTTTAGCTTCAGGCGTTTCTTGGCAGGCAAATAATAGAGCTACCAGCAAAATAGCCGTAAATAAACGATTGAATAGTGGCAATAAATCATTAGGCACAACTTTAATGTTCTCCATACACCCTATATTTATTATGGTGAGATAACTTAAGAGTATTTTTCTCCGTATTATTACAGGTAGTAAATTGGCACAACAAAGTTTAAAACTGTCTCAAGCCAGACACAGCAAGAATTAGAAATCAATTACTGTTAATTGTATTAATTGCTGGAATTTACTGGTTTTTCGCCCCTGTAATCCAAGCTTTGTTTGGCAAAAAAATAAGCGATCGCCAAGAGTAGAATTAACTTACCCCTCAAAGCGATCGGCAAAATAGCTAACTTGCAGATTTTAAGTAAACTTAATTAAACTGAAATTGTTGCATGTTGACGATACCATTCAATCGTATTTTTTAAGCCTTGGCGAAATTCAGTTTCCGCCACAAAACCAAACTTTTCTTTGGCTCTTTGAGTATCTAAACAACGACGAGGTTGTCCATTAGGCTGATCTGTTTGCCAGACGATTTCCCCCTCGAAATCCATTAACTCACAGATAGTTTCAACTAGATCTTTAATCCTTACTTCCTGATTTGTGCCTAGATTCACTGGAGCAGCCTCATCATAGCGCTGAGTCGCCATGACAATACCCCGCGCAGCATCAGTCGAATAGAGAAACTCACGAGTAGGACTACCATCACCCCAGGCGGGTAACTTTTTATCTCCTCGCTCCTGTGCCTCATGAACTTTGCGAATCAACGCAGGAATTACGTGGGAGCTACGGGGGTCAAAATTATCTTCAGGACCATAGAGATTAACAGGCAAAAGATAAATGCCGTTAAAACCATATTGTTGACGATAGGCTTCTAGCTGAACTAGCAAAGCTTTCTTGGCAATTCCATAGGGAGCGTTAGTTTCTTCAGGATAACCATTCCACAGGTCATCTTCTTTAAACGGTACGGGAGTAAATTTAGGATAAGCGCAAATTGTGCCAACACAAACAAACTTTTGCACACCTTCTTGATAGGCAGCATGAATTAACTGCGTCCCCATCATCAGGTTGTCGTAGAACAGTTCAGCGGGTTTTTCTCGATTTAAACCAATACCACCCACGTGAGCAGCCAAATGAACCACTATCTCTTGTTGCTTAACTGCCTGTTGGCAATTTTCCCACTTACACAAGTCTAATTCATGCGATCGCGGTGTACTAATTCTATCGATGCTTACTCCAGCTTGACATAGCTGATGGACTACCTGTTTACCTAGAAAACCATTGCCACCCGTCACTAGGATATTTTTATCTTGTAAACTCAACATTACTAATTAAGATTGGGATATGTAAGTATTTTGAGTGATGACTATAAGACATCACTCAGCTTAAATTACCTTGAAAAGCTTATAGTGAGGCATTGCGGTCTTGAGGGTTTCCACCAAACTAAGCGGTGCAAGCCCCATGAGCAAATGCCGAACCCGAAGGGCTTATAGCTAATTAATCAACAATGCTGGCAAAATTACGACGATTTAAAGTGCTATCGACCTCTTTGCTGCCGTCAGGAGTTGGTAGATTAAGGTTGATCAAATCAGCATTAACCATTAGCTTAACTAGTTCTTCAAAGGTAACTGATGGCGACCAGCCTAATTTTTGTTTCGCCTTAGTCGGATCGCCAATTAATAAATCTACTTCCGCAGGACGAAGATAGCGCGGGTCAAAAGCAACATAATCGTGCCAGTCTAGATTAACGTGACCAAAGGCAATATCGAGAAATTCTTTGATTTCGTAGGTTTCTCCCGTAGCTACAACATAATCATCGGGTTGGTCCTGTTGCAACATCATCCACATTGCCCTGACATAGTCTTTAGCGTAGCCCCAATCTCTTTTAGAGTCTAGATTACCCAAGTAAAGTTTCTGTTGAGTACCTTCGACAATCCGCGCTACGGCGCGAGTAATTTTGCGGGTAACAAAGGTTTCACCACGGCGAGGAGATTCATGGTTGAATAAAATACCGTTACAGGCAAACAAATCATAAGATTCGCGGTAGTTAATCGTCTGCCAGTGAGCATAGACTTTAGCGCAGGAATATGGACTACGGGGATAGAAAGGAGTCGTTTCGGTTTGGGGAACTTCAATGACTTTACCAAACATTTCAGATGAGCCAGCCTGATAAAATCTTACTTCAATTCCAGTTCTTTGCTGATAGTCTCTAACTGCTTCGAGGATGCGTAAAGCACCCATCGCCACAGAGTCAACAGTATATTCAGGAGAATCAAAACTCACACGAACATGAGACTGTGCGCCCAAATTGTAAATTTCGATTGGCTTAACCTGTTCGAGAATTCTTCTTAGGGTAGTGCCATCAGTCAAATCACCATAGTGCAGAAATAATTTAGCTTCAGGACTATGAGGATCGATATAAATGTGATCAATGCGATCGGTATTAAAGGTAGAAGTTCGCCGAATAATACCATGAACTTCATAACCTTGATCTAATAAAAATTCGCTTAAATATGAACCATCTTGACCCGTGATACCCGTAATCAAAGCTACTTTACGTTCATTCATTATATATAATTTACCTATTAATTATTAATGCTTGATGCTATATATATTTTATTGCTCTGATCATACATCGGCAATAAAATACATTTCAAGATGATATTGATAGTCTAGATAAATAGCTATTCAACAATGAACAATGATCGAGATTTTATTAAGACAAATTGATCGCGTCAATAATTAAGCTTTTAATAAGCACCATTTTTACGAGGAAATAACATAACACCAATAGTTTTGGAGATAATCCATAAGTCCATTACCCAATTGTAATTATTAGCATAATAAACATCAATTTTTACTCTTTTGGGGTAAGGAATATCGTTTCGACCAGAAACTTGCCACAGTCCAGTAATTCCTGGTTTAACCCTAAGCACTATATTGATTTTGCGACCGTATTTTGGTAATTCTTCTGGTACTAATGGTCTTGGTCCAACTACACTCATTTCTCCCTTTAAAACATTCCAGAATTGAGGTAATTCATCAAGACTAGTTAAGCGTAGGAATTGACCCATCTTAGTAATTCTGGGATCTTGCTTAAGCTTGAAGCTGGCTTGAAATTCTTGACGCATTTGGTCAGAATCTTGCATGATTGCCTCTAATGCTTCGTCAGCATTATCAATCATAGTTCTAAATTTAATGCAGTTGAAAGCCTGATAATTCTTGCCAATTCTCTTTTGGACATAAAATATTGGTCCTGGAGAATTTAAGGCAACTAAAATTACCAAAATCAAATATAAGGGAGAGAATATAGTTAAGATTAATAGAGAAAAAACTATATCAAATATTCGTTTGTGAAAATTTCCGTTTAAGATTAAAAAGGATAATTTCAATCGCTGAGGATTGAATAAAGCTTGACCGCTTTTTTTAATTAGTCCCTGTACTATCTTGACGGAAACAAGCTGGCTGTTTGCAGTCATCTTACTCCTTCATACATCACACCACACCGTTCAATGATAAATCGATCAAGCTTGAATTGGCTGATCTTTGCCAATTTTAGAGCTTATTTTAGATTATTTTTGCTGGCGATCGCCATTCTTGATAGCAATCCTCAATATATTTTAAATAGGACTGCTGGAAAACCACGGGGCTAAATTTATTAGCTTGTAATCGGCAATTCTCTGGTTTAATTTGGGTTTGTAGCTGTTCAAAACTCTTGACCGCAGCAACTAAGGCTTCTGGTTGTTGAGTATCAAACAATAAACCTGTGCCATCTTCAGGACATTGACGAATATCTTTAACTGTTTCTAGTGCGCCTCCTTTTCCATAGGCAATTACTGGTGTACCACAGGCTTGAGCCTCAACTAAGGCAATGCCAAAATCTTCACAGGCTGCGTAAACAAAGGCTTTAGCTTTAGTTATATACTCCTGAACGACATGATCGCTTTGCCAACCTAAAACCTGGATATGAGACTCGGCTAGTTGACGTATTTCTGATAATTGTGAGCCTGTACCAATAATTACCAGTGGTTTTTTTAGTTGATTAAATGCTTTGACGATTAAGCATATTTGTTTATAACTCACTAATCGAGAAATTGTCAGATAAAAATCGGCTTTTTCTGGCTGAAAATCAAATTTATCTAAGTTAACTGGCGGATAAATAACTTTGGCAGGGCGACGATAACAGCGCCAAATACGCCTGGCTGTATGTTGGGAATTGGCAATAAAATAGTCAACTCGGTTAGCCGAAATAACATCCCACTCTCGCATTCGATGCAGAATATATCGGGCAATCAACCCTTTTATTCCTTTCCCTTGGCGATCGCCTTGGAGATAATCAAAGGTTAAGTCCCAAGCATAGCGCATTGGAGTATGGCAGTAACAAATATGTAGTTGATGGGGATTGGTTAAAACTCCTTTAGCCACAGCATGAGAAGAAGACAAGATGACATCATATTGATTTAGATCTAGTTGCTCAATCGCGATTGGTAAAAGTGGTAAATATTTCTGTACACCATTACGAGCTTGAGGAAAATTTTGCAGGAAAGTGGTTTTGATTGCTCTTTGATAAAGATAACTCTGAGGATTAGTGGACTCGAAATCAATGAGAGCGTACAAATCAGCATCGATATGATTTAAGATTTCTTGGACTACTAGCTCAGAGCCTCCAGTCGCATTAGGAGTCAACCACTCGTGGACTAGGGCGTATTTTAATTCCACTGCTAGTTATTTAGTTATTTACTAATTACAAAGATTACTTGACGATAATTGGCTCGTAAATACTTAACCATCGCTAATTTGGTATCCAGAATATCATTAATTTTCATGCTGTCAATTGCCGCGACGATTCACGAGTAATTAGTCCTAAAGGATTAGCTCATTACTCATGTACGGGCGATTCGCCAATCGCCCCTACTCATTACTCATTACTTAAGCCCTTCGGACTTGGTAATCAGTTGCCATGATACAACACTTCCTACAACTTGTTTGTTATCTAGCTTAGGGGCGGGTAATATATCTGAATTAATTAGCAAATAAACGGGTTGTAATCCTTGCCATAGCTGCTCTAGTTGCTCGTTGGACTGAGGAATTACTACGCGATCGCTATAAAAATCTAATGAGGGACGAAAATAAGGATGATTTGTATATATTTTCTCTAGACCAGGAGTTTGTGCTTGCAGCATGGTAGCTACAGGTTTAACTGGAAAATCGTTATTTAATTCCCATAGCCAATAACTCGAATTAAACAGCAGTAATAAAGCCAGATAGAATCCAACCGCTACAACTAACATAAAATAACGATTGCGTAGCCAGATTAATCCTGATGCCACAGTGAAGCTAATTGCTACTATCAATAAGATTAAGGCTAAATCGATTTGTGGTACTGGCGCGATAAAACTATAGTAGATACTACCCAACCAGCAAATTAGGGTAATGAAACTTAGGGATACCTGCCAAAAGTAAGCTAACTGCTTTTTTTGCCAAATTTTGCCCAAACTAACGCCAATTAGCAGTGATAATCCTGGATATAAAGGAATCACATACCAGGGCAATTTAGTTTTCATCAAAGAGATCGCCAGCAGATAAACTCCCGTCCAGACTAAAGTTAGTTTTCCCCAACTAAGATGACGATTAGCCCACGCTAGTTTGACTCCATGAGGCAGAAATATGAGCCAAGGAAGGCTATATTTGGCTATTTCTAGCAAATAGTACCAAGGAGAGCCAGAAATAGTGCTGACGGGCGACCAAATGCGTTTAAAGGTCTGATCTCCCAAACTGATACCTAAAAATTGCGTTCCATAATGAAAATATTGGAGACAATACCAGGCGATCGCTGGCATTATTCCTAATAGTAAACCTAGCCATAAATAAGAATTGCGCAGTAGCTTAGAGCTATCCCAAGCTGTAAAGAGCAACATAATTCCTCCCAACAAAACCCCCATCATGATGCCTTTAGTCAGACAGATCAGTCCTAGGGCAATTCCTCCACCGAGTAACCAAGCATGATGTTTTTTGCCTCGCAGCAAGCACCAAATCCCCAAACAAAACCAGCAGGCGATCGCGCCATCCAGCATAGCTAAACGACCATGACGAGCTACTGGCAGTAAAGTTAAATAGGCTAAGGCGCTAAAAATTGCCATGGAGAGATGAGGAAAGAGTTCTTTAGCAATTAAATACACCAGAGGAACAGAACAGGCGGCTAAAAGAGCAGGAACTAGGCGCGTACTCCATTCGCTAACGCCAAATAGTTGATAGCTAAGGGCAATTAACCAGTGAATCAAAGGCGGTTTGTTCCAGTAAGGATCGCCGTTAATCGTGGGATAGAGCCAAGTTTGACTACCTGGTTCAGCACGCCAGATATTACGGGCAACTCCCGCCACAATCCCCTCATCCCAATCTCTAAGGGGCAAATCTCCTAAACCAGAGGTGTAAAGAATTACCGCAGCTAAGAGTAAGCAGATTACCCACAGACTATCTCTTTTAAATAACCTTGAATCCTCAACCACCTCTTCCTTCATGTCTATTGCTGGTTTCCCCTAATTCCCTAATCCCCCCAATTCCCTATTCTGGGTAACCACTGACTCCACCAGAGTAGCCACTCACTTCGCTAGAGTCATTATCTCTTTTTGAACCCAATAGTTCTAAACGGTCTACTTTGATAATAGGGCGCGATCGCAATCCTCCCGTATTTCGATCTGTCCAGGTTTCAATCTTGAAAGAACCTTGCACCGCGATTTGTTTCCCTTTAGTAACATAGTTTCCTGCTATCTCGGCAGTTTTACCCCAAATTTCGAGGTTAAACCAATCTGGCTGATCGCTATTGCGACTAGGGCGAGTGACGGCTAAAGGTAAAGTACATTTAACTGAGCCAGAATCAAAATATTTTACCTCTGGGTTAGCACCAGCACGACCTACTAAATTAACTACGTTAAGAGCCATGAGCTTAATATATATAGTACTAAAGAACTAAGTTGAGATTTTTTAGTCTAGCAAATTATAACCAAGCACTACAAATCAGACAAAATTCTCAGCCTAAGCAGTGAAAGAGCCAAAATAAATTAGTTGGTAAACAGATCAATCATCTGTGTCATCTGTGCGACGCGAAGCTAGTCCTTTAGGGGACACTGTTCATTATGGAGATTCAAAAATTAGATTTTCAACAAAAAACTGTTGCTCAAATCAACGCTAAAGTATAAGTTTACCCTTGACTTTTAACTTCGATCTTTGGCAGTCTGCAAAAGTAAGATTATCCAATAAACCCCTAGTCATGACATTAACCGTATACAATACCCTCACTCGCAACAAATCAGCGTTTCAGACCATTGAAGAGCATAAAGTGCGGATGTATTGCTGTGGCATAACTGTTTATGACTACTGCCACCTAGGTCATGCTAGAACCTGTTTAGTTTGGGATGTGGTACGTCGCTATTTACAGTGGAGTGGCTACGAAGTTAAATACATTCAGAATTTTACTGATATTGACGATAAGATTCTCAAGCGCGCTAGCCAAGAAGGAACATCGATGGAAGCGGTTTCAGAAAAATATATCGCTGCCTACTTTGAAGATATGGAACGTTTAGGAGTAGGACAAGCAGATGCCTATCCTCGCGCAACCCATACTTTGGACGGTATTAAGCGGCTAGTAGCTGAACTAGAACAAAAAGGTTTTGCCTATCCTGCTGAAGGTGATGTTTACTATGCAGTGCGTAAGTTTCCCGACTATGGCAAACTGTCGGGGAGAAAATTAGAAGATATGCAGGCAGGTGCTAGCGGTAGAGTCGATCAAGATCCAGATAGCAAAAAGCAATATCCCTTTGATTTTGCCCTCTGGAAAGCTGCTAAAGAGGATGAACCAGCTTGGGAGTCTCCTTGGGGAAATGGTCGTCCTGGATGGCATATAGAGTGTTCAGCAATGGTGCGCGAAAGACTAGGAGAAACCATCGATATTCATGTAGGTGGAGGAGATTTGACTTTTCCCCATCATGAAAATGAAATTGCCCAATCGGAAGCAGTCACAGGTAAACCCTTAGCTAATTATTGGCTACACAACGGCATGATTATTGTTGAAGGGAAAAAGATGTCTAAATCTTTAGGCAACTTTATTACGATCCGCGAATTGCTAGATAAATATGAACCCATGGCAGTACGTTTGTTTATTTTGCAGGCTCAATATCGCAAGCCTGTAGATTTTACCGATGAAGCCTTAAGTACTGCGACTAATAGTTGGTCAACTTTAAAAGAAGGATTACTGTTTGGCGATCAATATGGGGAACAATTAGGTTTTTCTGGAACAAATTTGTTAGACCAAGAACTAGTAAACAGATTTAAATCCGCCGTAGATGATGACTTTAATTTCGCTGGTGGATTAGCAGTGTTGTTTGAAATTGCGAAAAATCTGAGTAAAGAAGGTCACATTTTGATTCATGAAGGAATAATTAAAACTGACGTACAAGAATTAGAGCAACAATGGCAAACTTTGACCCAATTAGCCACTGTTTTAGGTTTTACAGCTAGTATTGACAAAGATAATAGTAATACAGGTTTAAGTGACTCAGAAATTGACACTTTAGTCCAGCAGCGCAATGAAGCTAGAAGCAATAAAGATTATGCTCAAAGCGATCGCCTTCGGGATCAATTACAATCCCAAGGTATTACTCTAATTGATAAACCAGGGGGAATAACTATTTGGAATCGAGATTAAATTTTGTTTTAGATTAAGCTGAAATGTAGGGTGGGTAAAAAACTACTCTGAATACAAAGCATTTCAATGAAAAAATTTGCCCACCATCTTTGAAATTGAATTATTGGTGGGCATTACTTGAGGTTATTTTTTGCATTATTCTTGTTCGAGATGCCCACCCTACCGATGGAAGAAATTAAAAAGCTGATTAGCGATCGCTTTGATAAGCAAGATGAGAAAATCAATGGAGTACCAAACTCAATCGTGTAAATGCCTTGAATGTGGTGGAATAGTTCGAGGTTCATTACCAGAGGGAATAGTGCCAAGGCAAGACATGAACATTAATCTCCAAGCACTATTAGTATGGTTGGGGAACTATGGGCATTTATCCTATGAAAAGCAACAAGAATTAGTGTGGGAATTAGGTGGAATTGAGATAGGGACTGGAACACTTCAGAAAACAAACCAACGAGTAGCTGAGGCAATAGCACCAGCTCTAGATGATTTATGGGCATGGGCAACACACAGGCCAAATGTACATGTGGATGAGACTCCTTGGTGCGTGATGGGAGTGAAAGAATGGTTGTGGACAGCCAGTGGAGAAGGATTTTGTTTATTTCATGCTGCCGACACTCGTGGGCGAGTTGAATTGGAAACAATGTTGGGTACAGAATTTGCGGGAGTGTTAAGTTCTGATGATTTTAGTGTTTATAATGGTTGCCACGCCAAAGCACAACATTTCTAGTCTAGCTCATTTGCTGCGACATTTCAAGAAGGTGTTGGGACTCCCCAGGGCAAAAGCATACTCAAGCAGCTAAGACTTTGGCTAAATAATCATTGTCCCATCCAGCTTTTTTGCGTTTAGCTTTCTTCCCAGCTTGGACAGAAGTTTCCTGTCCAAGTAAGTTAAGAGCAATATGACGAATCAAAGCCATATTTTCTGGAGCATGACCAGAACGAATCCTCGAATCATCTTCATTGAAAGCAACGTCAAGACACCAATGTAATTGATTTTCAATTCTCCAATGACTACGAACCGCTTGGGCAAAACGTTCGACTCCACCATCTAAACTGAGTAGATAATAACGTCGCTCAATCGTCGGCAGTTGTCCCTTAATTCTTCTTTCCGATTCGATTAAACCCACTCTCTTCAGACCAGACCATAACTGAGCATCGATTAGATGTTCAACTGAAGAAAGAAGCCAATGACGACGAATCTCAATGCGACCATGACCTTTGTTAATTGTAGAGCAAGCCTCATGAGGAATCTTCTCAAACTGAGTTTTAAACCCCCAATCAAATAGCTGTTTTACATCTTGGTGTATGTTTCCTTGGTTTCCTTTTAGACTGAGAATATAATCTCCACCTCGTTCGATAATTTCTTGAGCAATTTCTTTCTGTGTTCCCATAGCATCAATGGTGACAATACAACCTTGAATCTCTAATATTTTGAGCAGTTGTGGGATTGCTGTAATCTCATTTGACTTTTCACTTACTTTTACTTGTCCTAAAACAAGACTGTTTTGACTTGCCCAAGCACTCACCATATGGATTGCTCCTTTGTTTTTCCCTTTGTCATATGAATGGCGCAAAGTCTTACCATCAATGGCGATTACTTCCCCCTGAGTTAATTGGGCGATGGTTTTAATCCAACTGAGGAAACAACTCTGCAATTGTTTTGGGTCTAGCTGGCTAAATAAACGACGAATAGTGTCACGGGATGGAATCCCATTAGGTAATGCTAAAAACTTCTGAAGCCATTCTTGTTTGCTGTATCCGTATTCTTCAATCTCAACCCAGCTTTCTGCCCCACAGATTACGGCACAGATTGTGATGGCTATAATATCCAACAGTTGATGTTCAATTAGATACTCTGTTCTTGGCTCATCAATACTTTCAAAATGCTCTAGTAGGGAAGCTGATGGATTAATTGAAGGATTCATCACTAACAAAGGTTTATTATTTGTTTCTTTTTTAGTATCCCTCAATTTTTTTAGTATGCTTTTGCCCTGTGGGACTCCCTGGTAAAAGTAATAATGCGGCTGTCGCCACAGTATTTATTGAATTAATTAATGAAGCTTTTAAGCAACATCGGCTGTGGCGAGAAGAGGGAGATCTGGTGACTTATTTCCAGTGGGCTGTTGATTTCCAAGTCCGATTGAATCAAGCTTTGCAAACTTGGCTCGGTACAGTCGGGTATGCCGCAGGTTTGTTGCTCAAGTCGTTACGAGATAAAGCAGACCAATGGTGGTACTTTCTTGAAGACCCCAATGTGGAGCCTGATAACAATCTCGCAGAACGTTCATTGCGATTGGCTGTAACCAAGCGGAAAGTTTCTGGTGGCTCTCGTTCAATGGAACGATTTAAGCAAACTGCTAATCTACTCAGTGTTATTCAAACCTGTCGTTTTCAGTCTCGTTCTGCAATGGCTTTTTTCCGTGAAGCGATCTCTGCCCATTCTTGTGACTTTGCTATGCCTTCTTTGATTCCCCTTTTCTAGACCTGAATTCTTACGATTTTATCTCTAGTGCCAGATCTGTATCAGACATGAAAGCTCATTTAGTTCTCACAACCAAATACAGAAAAAAAGTTTTAACTGGCGACATGATTAGTAGACTCAGAAACGTGATAACTGACCTGTGTGAAAAATGGGATTGCAAAGTGATTGAATTTAATGGAGAAGACAATCACATACATTTGCTATTTCAGTACTATCCACAAATGGAACTACCCAAATTCATAGGCAATATTAAATCAGTTACCAGTAGACGATTGAGACAGGAATTTCCCGAACAAATAAACAAAATTTATTGGAAAAAAGTACTTTGGAATGAGTCTTACTTTATTGCTTCTTGTGGTGGAGTTACGATATCTCTACTGAAAAAATATATAGAAAATCAAAACACACCAACTTAAAACCAGCCCGTCTTTTCATCCCGACGTTCGCCTATCGGCAGAACGCGGGGCTTCCCAGACGGAAGCTAAAGAAAGAAAACTCGAACAAGATATGGCTGATGCACGTCGTCAAATTACTAGTCAATTTCAGAAATTAGCTAAAGACTTAGAACATCAGGTAGAAATTCAATTTTATGAGTTTGACAAACAAGTTTATAGCGAAATAGAACAAATGATTACCGATGCCAGAAAACAAAATGAAGCAGCGATCGCCTTATCAAATAATTGGATGAAAGAATTAATAGCTATTCGCCAAGAATTTGAAGCTATTTTAAAAACAATTAGTCTGGCAAATAAAGAGTAAAACGATCTTCTAAGCGATCGCTTTATTCTAGTCTTCTAGAGATTTTGCTAGAATTTATAATGCTTAACAAAACTTTATAGAACATTCCGTTTATGCTGCGTCCAGAGCAAAGAGCGAAATTAGATGATACGAACGATCTCGATTTTTATGATACGCCTCGATTAGTAACCCATGTAGACGAAGGCTTTATCGATCGCCTGACAAATCTTTATCAGCAAGAACTACAGCCAGATAGTCGTATTTTAGACTTAATGAGTAGCTGGGTATCCCATTTACCAGCCGAAATGCAGTTTGCTCATGTAGAAGGACATGGGATGAACGAGGCAGAATTAGCCAAAAATCCCCGTTTAGACCATTATTTTGTGCAAAATCTGAATCAAAATCCCAAATTACCTTTAGATAATGCTGATTTTGATGCTGTTTTAATTACTGTTTCCATTCAATATCTACAATATCCTGAAGCGGTTTTATCGGAGATTTATCGCGTGCTGAAGCCAAACGGGGTGGTAATTATCAGCTTTTCTAATCGGATGTTTTATCAAAAAGCGATCGCCGCTTGGCGAGATGGGACAGATACAGATCGAGTAAATTTAGTTAGAAAATACTTCCAGTCAGTTGATGGTTTTTCTGAGCCTAAAGTAATCGTGTATCAACCTCCTTTACCTGGGTTTCTCCAGATGCTGGGTTTAGCAGGAGGCGATCCCTTCTATGCACTGAGCGCACGTAAGTCTGAATAGTAAATAGCGATCGCCTAATTGATTTTTGAGAATCAGCAACTAATTTGATGACATTTTTGGCACAAACCAAAAAATTCTAGGGTGTGATAGTAAACCTTAAAAGTGTGGGATGTTTCCAACTGCTTTTCCAAGTTATGCACAGGACATTCATCGATCGCAATCGACGTGCCACAGTTAACACAGGTGAGATGGTGGCGATCGCTTTTAATTAAACTATATTCAGACTCTCCATTGGCGAGAGTACGCACCTGAACTTCCCCCTGTAGTTTTAAAGCCTCAAGAGAACGATAAACCGTAGCCAACCCCATATCCTGTTGGCGATTACGGAGTTCAATATATAAATCCTGCGCTGAAATAGAACATTTGAGACTTTGAAGTAAGGTCAGAATGCGCTTTTGCGAACGGGTACGTTGCGTTTTCATACATTTCTATGGAAAATCAAACCTGAGTCTAGCTTACCTTGTTAGATTAGTTGATCTTAACTTTTATCTATCCCTGAAGGGAATAAAGCTATAAAATCAAAAAGGGTTACTCGCGTTAAATAATTACTGACAATCATTCTATGGCTACCAAATATCACGCTCGTATATATGTGACCCTACGCTCCTCAGTCTTAGACCCTGCTGGTACGGCAGTAGAATCGGGACTCAAGCAAATGGGATACACCGAGGTAGAATCGGTGAGGATTGGCAAGTATATTGAAATGCAGTTGAGCGCCAACGATGAAGAACAGGCAAAACAGCACCTAGATGAAATGTGCGATCGCCTGTTAGCAAATACAGTGATTGAAAATTACTGCTTTGAACTCACCGAGATGGCTACAGCCTAAAATTTAAATCTATTACTTAAATTTATTACCACAGGAGTAAATTATGAAATTTGGCGTTATCGTCTTTCCTGGGTCAAATTGCGATCGCGACGTTTTAACCGTAACTCAAGGATTATTAGCTGCACCTACTCGTATGGTGTGGCATCAGGAGACAGATATTGCCGATCTTGATGTGATTATTGTCCCTGGTGGATTTAGCTATGGCGATTATCTACGCTGTGGAGCGATCGCGCAATTTTCTCCTGTAATGAATAGCATCATCGAACATGCCAAAGCAGGTAAATATGTCTTGGGTATCTGCAACGGTTTTCAGGTACTTACAGAGGTTGGATTGCTTCCTGGAGCGTTAATTCGTAATCGTGGTTTACATTTTATTTGCGATCGCGCTCCTATCAAAGTAGAACGCAATGATTTGCTGTGGACAAAAAACTATCAACCACAGCAGGTGCTTACCCTCCCTGTGGCTCATGGAGAAGGCTGCTATTACGCCGATGAAGATACTTTAAAAAGTATCGAAGATAATCAGCAGGTGCTGTTTCGCTACTGTAGTCCATCAGGAGAAACAAGTGCCGAGCATAGTTTGAATGGCTCGATGAACAACATTGCAGGAATCATTAATCCCCAAGGTAATGTATTAGGGATGATGCCCCACCCAGAAAGAGCTGCGGATCAAGCGATTGGTGGTACTGATGGTCTGGCTTTATTTAAAGGGTTATTTCGTACAATGGCGATCGCCTAATGCTACTAAATCCGCATGATAAATAGATCTTGAAATTTGAAAAAATAAATGTGTAAATCACTTTTAACTTTTGACTTTTGACTTTTGACTTTTCAAGTCCATATTGAATAACTAAACTAGGTGAAAAAATGAATATTGAACAGTTGAACGCCAATTACGGTATTGCAGACAAGGTGAAGTTTGTTGAGAGTCAAGGTAATTTTCCCTTGATAAAAATCAATAATGAACACGCTGAAGCTACGATCTCTGTATATGCAGGACAAGTATTGTCTTTTAAACCAGTTGGTCAGGTAGAAGATTTGATGTTTTTAAGTAGTCAAGCCTATTATCAGACAGGTAAAGCCATCAAAGGCGGTACGCCCATCTGTTGGCCTTGGTTTGGGCCCGATCCTGAAGGGAAAGGACGAGCTAGTCATGGTTTTGTCCGTGATCGCCTTTGGCAAGTACGGGATGTTGTCAGTACTCAAGATGGTGCAACTCAGGTAACTATGGGACTGGTAGATACCTCAGAAACTAGAGCAATCTGGAATTATAGTTTTGATTTTTCCGTAATGATTACTGTAGGTAAGGTTTTAAAAATAACTCTAGTTACTCGTAATACGGGGTCAGAGTCTTTTGCCATTACTCAGGCTTTGCATACTTATTTTAAAATTGGTGACATCAATCAAGTCACGGTATTAGGTTTAGAAAATAAAGCCTATATAGATAAGGTCGATCGCGGTCAACAAAAAACCAGTCTGGGGCGATTACTTTCTCTGGAGAGTGCGATCGCATTTATTTAGATGTCCCTGCTCAATTAGCGATCAACGATCGCGCTTTAAATCGTCAAATTACTGTGACTGCTACGAATAGTAAGACGGCAATTGTTTGGAATCCTGGGGCAGATATTTCGGCAAAAATGGCTGATTTGGGCGATCGCGATTATGAAAATTTTGTCTGTGTTGAGACTGCCAATGCTGCGGATGAGGTAATTACAGTTCTTGCTGGGGCGCAATATCAAATTGCTGCTCAATATGCTGTGGAATAGACTCTAGCTCAATTAGCTATCAAGCTTAAAAAAAGTTTGAATTAAGGGAAAAATAAATTCCAGCTTCTTGCAGGGAGTTATTTTCTGTCTCGATAGCAGTTAAAGGAATACCCCAGTCTAAACGGGCATTAAATCTATCTCCCATCGCCAAGTTTAACCCTACTCCCAAAGCGGGCAAGGTAGCATGAGCAATTTCCACATCATCACTATTCCAGACTGTGCCTAAATCGAAGAAAGGGACAACCTGTAGTAAACCATCAAATTTTCTGAAGCGTAAAATAGGTATGCGTAATTCTGTTGAAACAAATAAACCATTATCACCCAAGCTCAAATCTTGGCGATAACCCCTAATGCTATTGACACCGCCAATTCTAAATTGTTCTAAAGGTACTAAACTTCCCTCCGATAGTTGAATATCTCCCCGCAACAGTAACAAAAAGTCTTCGTCCAAACGTCTTGTCCACTGACTCTGTCCACGCCAGGAAACAAAAGTACTATCAGGTTCACCATTGTTATTAATGGTTGAGTTGAAAGCATCTACTCCCAAACTAAACTGGGAACGCAAAGCAAAAACCTCTTGTTCATTACGCTTGATAAATTCTTGAAATAGTCTGACGGCGCTAATTCTAGTTTCCCCCTCCTCATTAGCACCGCGAGACAGAAAGAACTTGTCGTTCATCAAAAAAGTCTCACTTTCGCTACGGGTCAAACTCACTCCCAAAGCAAATTCTTGAGTTGGCTTGAGCAGAATTGGCTGGCGCAAACTTAGCTCATAGTAGCGAGATTTAGATTCAATCTCGATCGCCGTAAAAGGATCTTCAATCACATGATTAGAGTTCCCCCCCACAACAGCCTTGATCGTGCCGTTTTTAGAGTTGACGGGGAAACCATAAGCCAGATCAAAACCATTGCTCCCTTTGGTATTGGCATATTCCCAGTTAAAGTGATCGCCAAATCCTAATAAATTGCCGTGGTTGATGCCGATAGATCTTTGATTTGTCCCAACACTAGGAGATCTACTGTTATTGAAGTTGGTAGAAACATTAAAGGCATCCGCCTCTTTAATTGTGATTTCAAGTAGATTAGTACCTGGACGAATCCCTGCCGATAGTTCCGCCGATACATTATCAATGAGCGGATCGAGACGTAATAATTGCAGTGCTGAAAGTAGCGAGTTGACATTCAGTGGTTTTCCTGCCGTTTCAATGCGCGCAGAAATATAGTCAGTAGATAGACGTTTTGTGCCTACAACCTTAATCTCTTCTAATTTTCCTTCTAAAACAGTAATTTGCACCGTGCCATCATTTAGTTTTTGAGGAGGAATATAAGCTCCTGAACTAACGTAGCCTTGGTCAGTATAAAGCTTGGTAATAGTACTTCTGGCTTGAAAAAGCTCTGGCAAAGTCAGAGGACGCTTGAGATAAGATTTGACCGTCTGATTCAGTTCTGATTGACTAAAAATAGTGCTGCCGACAACATCAAACTTTTTCACAACAATCTGCCGAGGAATCTGTTGATCTGAGGCGATGGTAGTCTTGTGATTAATTGGAGTCTGGGCGTTTAGAGGCTTTAATCCTAATAAACATAAATAAAGAGCGATCGCCAAAAAAAATGAAGCAGATAGATTAACCCGCAAAAATTGATTTAAGCTTAACTTGCTGCTCAAATTCGATGTCAACATATTAGTCACTCAATGCTTTAAATAAGGCACTTCTATAAAGTTCCCTAAAATAGACACTTAGTAACACGATCACAGCGATTTACAAATTTTTGTGCTAGCCGTCAATATTTTGTTGGCATAAACTACTGCTTTTGATAACGCATTCCTGGTAGTTGAACAACTAAATCCATCATTTCTAATTCAGATAAGGCTGCTAAAATCTGGTTAATCTCTAGTCCTGTTTGTTCGGCGATCGCATCAACCGCTATAGATTCGCGATCGATCAAATCATAAATACACGCTAATTCCGAGTTGAGTTCTGGTTTGGGCTTTGTAGGTAAGCGATCGAGACAGGGCATTGTCCCAAGCATTTCTAACAGGTGTTCGATACCCAAAATGACATGCGCCCCAGAATTGAGCAGTGCCAAACAACCTAAAGAGCGAGAATTATCCAAAGAGCCTGGCAAAACATAGACATCGCGACCAAAATCATTGGCAAAACGGGCAGTAATTAAAGCTCCCGAACGCTGAGGTGCTTCAATAATCAAAACTGCACGGCACAAGCCAGCGATAATGCGATTACGGGCGGGAAAATGCCCCCGATCTGGTTGAGTCTGGGCAGGATATTCACTAACTATTAAGCCTTGTTCGGTCAATCGGCGATACAGCTCACGATTGCTTAAAGGATAGACCAGATCGACACCTGTACCCAACACCGCAATGGTTCTACCTTTAGCTTCTAAACAAGTTTGATGAGCGATCGCATCAACTCCTGCTGCCATTCCTGAAACAATACCAAAACCATGACTGACCAGAGCTTGAGTAATTTTTTTAGTCCAGCGTTTACCATATTCCGAGGGATCGCGAGTTCCCACAATGCCAATCATCGGCTTACTACCCAGATTTTCGCCAGGCTCAACCTGTCCTCGATAGTAAAGCAACGGTGGTGAACTGGGAATTTCGGCTAAAAGTCGGGGATATAGCTCGTCGTCTGGTGTCCAAAAGTGAGGATTTTGCTGGAGGTGCTGGGCAAAAAGTTCAGCAGGAAGATGTTTGGGTCTAGGTTTACTCTGTATTGCCACCGCAGCTTTGCTGTTGATGCCGTCAATTTCGGCAAAAGCGATCGCTGGAGCATTCCAAGCTACTTGTAGAGAACCGAAATGTTGATGAATTTTTTTTTGGGAAACCGCCCCAATTCCCTCAATTTGCGACCAGGCTAACCAATAAGCTCGTTCTTGTTCCATTTGGTTAAAGATAATTATCGTGGGGTTTCACACCACAAAATACCGCTTAAGAAGTATGATAAGGTTTATAGTTACTAAATCAAATAGATATTTCAAAACAAAGATACAAAGCATGGATATTTTAACTTTAGGCTGGGTCACAATCTTAGCTTTATTTTCCTGGTCGATCGCAATGGTTGTTTGGGGTCGTAACGGATTTTAGTCGTGGAAACAAATCAATTACTAAATACTCTGTTTCTAGTCGCCATAGGCATTCTAGGGCTATTGAGTTTAGGAGTTGGCTATCTTTCTGTCGTTCAGTGGCGCGATCGCCGTCGTCAAGGGCGGGATAAGCGAGGCGGGCTTTAAAAGTGTCCGAACATCTTAGCCAGCTTACTCCCATCCCGCTATAAGATTACCTAAAATAAAGAAGATAAAATTAGACGATAGAAATGGGAAGTCGAACGCAAAAACTGAAACAAAAGCGATTAAATTTGGAACAATGGCAGAAACTATACTAC
>JAAUOU010000067.1 GCA_012034765.1 Pleurocapsaceae cyanobacterium CSU_1_1
GTGATTGGTTAATAGAAGCAGGAGAATATTATCCTAAAAGTAAAAAGACGATAGTAAGATGGCTCGGAGAAATTATTCCTTACTTTGACGAGAGAATAAGTAATGGAGTGGTAGAAGGAATTAATAATAAATTGAAGCTGATAAAACGGTCAGCATATGGATTTAGAAACTTTGATAATTTTCGCGACAGGGTTTTATTAACTTGGCATTTTAACTATTAGTTAAGCATAGTATTTACTGAAGAACCAATTAAACCAAGCAATAGCTTCTCCATGGCGATCGCCTATTTGTTGAAAAATCTTTAATGACTCTTGATAATAATTAATTGCCTCTTGATAATCTTCTAGAGAATAAAAAGAATTACCTAAGCCCATTAAAGAATTTGCTTTTCCATTGCAATTTTCTATTTCTTTGGCAATTTTTAATGACTCTTGATAATAACTAATTGCTTGTCGATAATCTTCTAGAGAACGGTAAGCATTGCCTAAATTACCTAAAGAAGCACCAATACCATTGCGATCGCTAATTTTTTGTTTAATCTTTAATGACTGCTGATAGTAAACGATATAGTATTCCGACTTTAGCTGTTTTTCAATTTTTCTTAGCTCAGTACTTTTGCCACAACCTCGATGTCCAGTAAATAAAATAGTACAAAATTCGGCTGGTTCGAGAAAGGCTAATTTTGTCGTAATATTTTGAATAGTTTCTGTGTTGCGAACTGAGGATAAATCCACATAATATTTTTCAATATCTTGACCCATTAAAGGTTCGGGATTACAGATACGATAAGCATTTCTAAGAGTAGCAGCGCGATCGGGAGGTAAATTCATTAACTATTTTTGAATTGACTAAAGCTGTTTTATCTAGTTTGTGCTTAATGCTGAAAAATGCTGGCGATCGCAGCTAAAAATTTCCTAGAGTTCTTGTAGCGATCGCCCATTGACGAAAAACATCTAAAAGATTGTCTTTCCACTGTTCATAACTTATAGCTTCAGAAAATAAGCCATTATCCAGCGGAGCAATATCGTTCTATGATAGAAATTGTTGGTCGTGCATCTCGCTTTAAATGTTTGAGGAGCTGTAATTCTACATCCATCACAATATCTGCTTTACAGCGATTTAATCTTTTTCCTTCTTAATTCTAATACTTGGATATTTTTAGCTAACGAAAAATAATTGTTTCAGAACCTATAATAAATGAAATTTCAATTTAATAAGGATCAGATTCTTAACAATTTTCAAGCTTGGGCTTTGCGAAATCCAGATCAAACATTTAGCAGAATACTACTGCCATTTGTTAGCTTTGTTGAAGGTTTGATAGCAAACAGCCCTACATATTTGTACTCTAAAAGGTTTAATCTAGGTCGCAACTTTTGTTGTGCTGGACAAGTAGTAATGGGAGAGTTTGCCACTCTCGAATCGGCACTGACTTCACCGCAAGCTCGTACTTGGCGACTGGGAACTACTTTGTTAGATCAAGATTTTTTTCCCAATTTAGATGTGGGAGGACGGAATGTCTTTCCACTGGCGTTGTCGGATCTAGAAGCTGGTGGTAATGGTAATCACGAGACATTCAGGCAATATATGCAGAAATATATCCTGAACGAGAATGCAACACAACGGCAGTCGGATGAAACTGCGAAAAGTTTACTTGCTCGCCTGGCAACAGATTATCTAGAAATGCCTCATGATATTGGGGGTTCTTTTTTTAGCGATGATCAAAGGGGTTTGAAAAGGTTTATGGTTCGCTATTTGCACTATGTTCTTTTTGGTTTAAATCCTGACGAAGAGCAAGTAATGGAACTGCTAACGCAATTGTACTATACAAATTTAGGTACTCTCCACTACTTTGCTGTGGTTGGTAAACTGTTGCAAAAATTTAACCTTAAGGGGCATAAAAATCTGTCAGAGATGATCGAACAGGTAGCGACGATCTATGAAAATTCAACTGCTTTAGCAGACTTCCAGGAAAATATTGCCGATGAGAACCTGATGACCAGGCGGGAACTGGCTAAAATGATGACTTCAATTATGAGTATTGCAGCTTTACAAGGGCCATTGCATCTTTGTTACACTTCGATGGGTTTTAGACCTCTGCCCTCTTATCCAGGTCAAAAAACAGCCGAGATCAATCTTACTGATTATTGGGATAATCTCGATCTCAATGATCGACAAGCAGTGAAACTTTATCTTTTAGAATGTGCCAGGGTTTGGGCCCCTGTAAGTGCTAGTCATCGAGTGGCAACTGCTCCTTTTACCATAACAATAGCCGATCGAGAACAAACTTTTCCGACAGGAACTAAGGTATTGATACCGATGAGTTTAGGTCTTCTGGATAAAAGCTTTTGGGGTGAAACAACTTACGAATTTAATTCTCAAAGAGAAAATCTTTGTCCCTTTCACATGGGCTTTCATTCTGTAGGCGATCGCCATGCTGGACGCATCTGCCCAGGTAGAGATCTTGCTTTGGAGATGCTGGTAGATATTTTGGTGACAGTAGGCAAGGTGCGACGCTCTTCTTAGCTAATCTATCTTTGATTGCAAAAAATTAACAACTAGTTATGGACAGTCAAATTAATCAAGAATCCCAAATTGAGATCCGAGAATTAACAGCTAACGGAATGAGCTTTCGTTGTCGGGTTTGCGGTATGAATAATACTGGAGAAGCGGTTATCTTGTTGCATGGATTTCCTGAAACTTCTCATATGTGGGAAGGTGTTTTACAATTTTTGGCATCCCAAGGATATAGATGCCTAGCTCCAGATCAACGAGGATATAGTCCAGGATCAAGACCTCAAGATGTCAACAGCTATCGTATCGACGAAATTGCTTCTGATATCGTTGCCCTTGCTGATGCTGTGGGATTTCAAAAATTTCATCTGGTAGGACATGACTGGGGAGCAGGGTGTGGATGGACTCTGATTCAATTTTATAGCGATCGCGTTCACACCTTTTCGGCTCTATCAATACCCCATCTGGCTGCATTCAGAACTGCCAAAAATACAGATTCAGAGCAAAAAAAGCGCAGTTGGTATATAGATTTCTTTCAGTTACCGCTGATTCCTGAAATCATATTTACCATGATTATTGCGATCGCACCTTCTGGATTTTGGTCGCACTCTACGAAAGCTGAAGTTGCTGAATACGTGAGTGTTTTTCGGAGATTTGATGCTCTTCAAGGGATTATTAATTGGTACAGAGCCAATCAGAATTTTGATCTTGAATATGGTGAGGTTTTTGTTCCCACAACCATGATCTGGGGGAATAAAGATATTGCGATCGCTCGTGCGGGGATGGAAATGACCAAACAATATATGAAAGGAGACTATAAATTTATCGAACTAGATGCAGGTCATAATTTAGTTCAAGAACAATTCGAGCCAGTAACTCAAGCAATTCTTGAGCGTCTCCAAAGAGTTTCAAATACTAATACTATTTAGAACTAAAGAAGGTTTTAGAAACGGATAGGGAATAATACGACTTTTATTATTACTATCAATCTCTACTTCTACTTGATTCAAATCTTGTTTGAATTTCGCCAGTATTGGTTCAACTTTTGTCTCTTTAAATATATTTTCAAACTTTTCATCATAATAGCCCAGGCGATCATAGCGATAATCTGAAAGTATATACATCATCTCTACTTGATCTGCTGTTTGTTTTTGAGGTGGCAGAAATTGCATTAAACTTTTTTTCGTCTGGAAATTGCTCTTTTTTAGTGATTTCTTGATAACCTGCTAGAGGTACATTAGGCACAAAAGCCATATATTCATATTGAGAGAAATTCACCGCCGAATGTTGAGGACCACAAGTGAAAATAATAGTAGTAACAATTTCAATTAATTCATCGATAGTTGTAATTGAAGATGGCATGTCTTTTAATTTTTCCACCATGTCTGTTGCTAATTCCTTCGCCCAATTTTGTAGTTCTTCATCATTTTTAATATTCTCCTGTGGAAGATAAAAAACGTTGAGATAATCAGTTACAAATATTTTAATTGCATTCCAAAGTAATAGACCGTCATCACGATAAGGATAATGAGGTAATTTTTGATTACCTTGATCGTCTTGGTCATCCATACCACGATTTTTGATTTCTGTTGGGAAAGCAAAATCTTTTATACTCCAACTAGTGCAAGCATTTTTAACAATTTGTAGAGATTCTAATAATGTTCCTGCAAGTATTCTGTCTACAAAACCATCTTGATTAATTAAACGTTCGCGAGCAAGATAATTATTGGTTAACATAAAACGAAAGTGCTGGCGCAAAAGCAATCCTAAAGGATGATTTTCTGCTAATTGTCGTGCGGTAGATACAGCAAAAGTTTCCATAACCAGGTGAGTCCGCCCTAAATGAGAACTCATTTCATGATGATTACCGTCAGCAATTTGTACGCAAAGTTTAGCAATAAACCAATCTAAATGTTTGTCTAGAGGAGTAAAAAACTGCCATTCTTTGTTTGAAGTACTTTCATTTAACTCAATAGCAATAGCAATAGGAACTAGTTCACCGCGATCGCTATATCCATTTTTACGCCACCAAAAAAAAGCGATCGGCTTTGGTAAATATTTACGTCCTTTTTCGTAAGATTCACCTTGAACGAAGGCTGAACTTTCTGTATAGTCAGCAATAAATATATGTCCTTGTTGAATTTCTCCTTGCAAACTAATTGTCTCTAAGCTAAATAAAGATTTAGTTTTTTCATCTAGATCATTTAGAGAAATATTAATATTAGCAGGCATTTCTGTAAAACTTTTAATTACCAAAGGATTAGCACCAGATAATCTTTGTTCGGCGAAGGTACTATCTGTTTGATAATTTTTTTGGGGATTTTTGATAATATTTGGTTTTCGTAAGACATTAAAGAAATCTTGATAATCTTCTAGTTCATCTAGAGGATCGAAAAGAGATCTTGCTGTAGTAGCAAGCATATTCACTGACAGATCGGCACCTTGAGTTATTCTTTCTGCAAGATAAGTAGCTGAAAAATTTTCTTGATCGGGGACTTTTTTTAGTAAAGCTAAACCTTCTAGATATTCGTGATTGAACTCATATTCTTGTCGTTGACGTTCTAGGTATTCCTTCCGTTCGTCTTTTTGAGTTTCGCTTAATGCTAAAGAGAATATTTCTACTTTTTTATTCATGGCTTTATAGTAAATAAATACAAAATTTATATTTGGAATGACTATAAATACTCTACAACTGGTATGTTTTTAGCTGAGGACATGAAACATCAATTATCAGGGAACAAAACATGTCTTGATGTTTTTCTGTAGTGCCATATTGTCTAATCAATAAATCACTTTTGTGAGTTGTAGTTAATCCTTGTTTAATCAAGAATTATTATTGTAATTATACTATTATTGTTAGCGGTTATTTTGCAAGCTTATGACGGCAGAAAGATTAGAACTAATGGATTAAGATACAAAATTTTACAAAAGAAAATAAATAAAATTATTACAAGCACATATACATTGATCTACCATATAGTTGCAACATACAAAAACAACCCTATTGTTTAGTCTTAGAAGTAATAAAGAGCGATGGTACTGCTTGATGATTGAATAGTCGGTCTTCAGACAAGAGCTGCTCTAGGTTTTTAATACTAATAAATTTGAGATGAATTATCTTTACTAAGATTGATGAGAAATATGACATTTGTTTTAATTTTTAGCATTGGCTTCGACTTGTTTCTTGCAAGCTGTAATTTAGTACCAATTGCCGATCGCCAAAATAATTCAACTTCGAACTTTACTGTTGCTAATAATATCGCTAGTTCACCCCAGCGAAATTCTTATGATGAAATCGATCTAAATCAACTTCCTGCTAATGTAGCCAAAAAAGGTAATAGTCCTGAAGAATTAGCTTTAACTGCCTTTGGGACTGAAGAAGTAGAGGGATTTATTAAGGAAAATGTTGAGGTTGATACTAGTAATCCAGAACAAGCGATAGTAACAATCGTGCAGACAAATTTACCTGATGATTCAGTGAATAGTATTCGTTACAGAATAGATTTTCAAAGTGAAGATTTTCAATGGCAAATGAAATGGGCTGGTCAACAATTTATTTGTCAACCTGGGCGCGGTAATCAGTATTGGTCAAAAGAACTTTGCTATTAAGTCTTATCAATACTGATGCCAAAGCAGGTACAGCGGATAGTAAGACGCTTGAGCGAGCTATTACTTGAGCGAAAATATACGAGATATTTCTAACGATGATCAAAGATATTCTGATATTGCAGGATATCTAAAGCGGCAAATACAGGTACTACCTGAAAACACTGCTGTGCTAATTGTTCTCTATCTTCTCTTTTCAACATTTGCGTAAGCTTATCTTTAGCATCTAGCAAATATCGCACATCGTTGGCTGCATAGTCATACTGCTCATAGGAGAGATTTTGCGTATTTCCCCAATCAGAACTAGTAACGCTTTTATCTAACTCTACTCCAGCTAATTCGGCAATTAAATTTTTTAATCCATGACTAGAAGTATAAGTCCGAGCTAGTTTACTAGCAATCTTGGTACAAAAAATGGGGGCAGTTTCAATACCAAAGGTCACGTTAAACTGTGCCACATCAAAACGAGCATAATGAAAGACTTTGATAACATCCCAAGAAGTGAGTAACTTCTGTAGATTAGGTGCTGCTGTTTGCCCTTTAGCAATTCGTACTGCACTGACAAACCCCTGATCGTCACAGATTTGCACTAAACACAGGCGATCGCGTCCTAAAACCAACCCCATCGTTTCGGTATCAACTGCTACTGCTTCTGCTGCCAAATAGCGAGCTAGACTGGCACTATCTAAGTCCTCATCAAAAACTTGAACGTTCTCTAAAACCATATTGTCAATTTAATTTTTCTTAATTAATACCTGAGTGAAATAATATTCTGCTTGTCTACTTTTGGCTACCTACTGTTTTTTGATTGTGCCGAACTTACGTTGTAACACTATCTAATTTACCAACCAATGGTCGGCAACACTAGCCGTTGACGAGTAGTCTATTTTAGTTACTTGGCCTTTTGAAGGCTATCTAATTTCTTGGTGACAAAGCCAGAAAAGACTGAAATAACACGACGCTTACGTTCCTTAATATTTACATTAATTGCCATACCCGATTCTAAAGACATAGATTTACCATTAGCCATAATGGTTTGTTTGTCTAGCTTAATTTTGGCAGGATAGCGAGGATAAGGGTGCTGCTGATCTGGTTCGAGGGCATCTGCGCCTACCCAGATTAATTTACCTGAAATATTGCCAAATTCAGTAAAGTCAAAGGAATCAATGCGTACATCTACATCCATACCTGACTTAACGAAGCCTCGATCCTTACTGGGGATATAGACTTGAGCGATTAAAGAATCATTCGGGACAATTTCTAGAAGCGGTTTGCTGGGTTGGGCGACAAAGCCATCATGGGCTTTTAGTTCAAAGATAGTTCCCGCAACGGGAGATTTAAGCTGATGATATTTGAGATTTTGCTGATCAGAAATAATTTTACTGTTTAGTTCGGCAATTTGTTGATCGTTTGCCATAATTTGTTTGCCAAGCTGACTGTCAATTTCAGCAATACGCTGTTGATTAGCCGCAATTTTATTTTGTAAGTCTAAGTTGAAAGCAGCAATAGTATTAGTTAGATTTGCTTGCGCTTGAGCGATCGCACTTTGCAATCTTCCCTGTTCTTGGTTGAGGGACTCAATTTCTCCTAGCTTGGTTGTAACTTCCTGCTGTTGAGCTTGCATTTCCATTTGACTCTGACCAATTTCCTGCTTTTGTCGAAGATATTGCAAATTAGAGACAGCACCTTCAGCCACTAAAGGAGCCATATTAGAAGCGATCGCTTTTTCTGTAATCAGGTTATTTTTAGCTGTTGTTAGTCGATCTTGGGCGGTAATTAATAATGTTCTGGCGTTGGACTGTTGGTTTATAGTTTGTTCAAGTTGCCATTCTAGTTGTTTAATTTCTTGTTCGACTGAGAGAATACGCGAATTGCGATCGCTTTTTGCTGCTTGCCATCTAGCCTGCTGTTCGAGATTCCAAGTAGCATGAAAATCATTAGTAACTAACCCTTGATATAACTCAGTTTCCGCAATGATTGTTTGTTTATTTCTCAGTAATAAAGCCATTTCTGGAGCTAAATCAAGATGAGCCAAATCAACTGGCAATTGCTTCATTTGCTGTCGATAGTAGTTATTTTCTCTAACTAACGACTCTTTCACTTGCTTAGTAGACTTAATTTGAGCTTTCAAAGCCGTGGGTTCAAATTCTAGAAGTAAATCGCCTTTTTTAACCCTTTCTCCATCTTTCACATACACTTCGGAGACTACGCCACTAACAGATGCTTGAATCTCCTTGACTGCGCCTTTCGGTTCGAGTTTGCCCGCAGCAGGAATTACTTTTTCAATCTTTGCCACACTAGCCCAAGTAATACCACAAGTAGTAAGGCTAATTAAAACCCAAACAATTGCCCGCGACCAAGTAGCAGGTTGTTTAAAAAAAACTTGAGGATTAATTAATTGTTGTTCGTTAATGGTTAATTGTTGGTTGTTCATTGTTAGTGGTTAGTGGTTAGTGGTTAATTGCAATTATTGAGTACTAATTCTCGAAAATAGCTGAAGAGATAAATCGCAAAATTTAGAAAACTTCACGGTCAATGAAAAAACAAAAACCTAAAATTAGTTAGTAAACAGATAAATCATCTGTGTTTATCTGTGTTCATCTGTGGACTTAGAAACTAAAAGCTAATCAGTCTGAACAAAACAATTACACCTGAAAAACTACTGATAAAGACAAGAATAACGACCTTGTAACGCCATTAATTCCCCATGGCTGCCTTGCTCTTCAATTACGCCGTTTGCCATCATCAAAATCAAATCAGCATCGCGAATAGTTCTCAGACGGTGGGTAATAAAAAAGACGGTGCGTCCAGCAAATCTTTGAGCCAGGTTGCGACATACTTGTTGTTCGGTTTCATAGTCTAAGGCACTAGTAGCCTCATCGAGGATCAGAAGACGAGGACTTTGTAAGACAGCACGAGCGATCGCAATTCTCTGTCTTTGTCCCCCTGATAAGGCAGCACCTCTTTCCCCAACGGGGGTGTTATAGCCTTCGGGGAGATTCATGATAAAGTCATGAGCAGCAGCGATTTTAGCCGCTTCAATTATTGCTTCGACATCTGCATCGGGGCTGTTTAAGGCAATATTTTCGTGGATTGTACCATTAAAAAGTAAGGGGTTTTGAGGCACAACACCCAACTGACGACGTAGGGAATAAAGTTCGACTTTGGCGATATCGTAACCGTCAATTAAGATTCTGCCCGACTGGGGTTGATAGAAACGGGGTAATAGTTTCATCATGGTACTTTTACCCGAACCACTTTGTCCGACAATACCGACAAACGAACCTGGTTGAATTGCTACATTGACTTGTTTTAGCTGTAGCTGACCGTTTCCTGCAAAGCTAAAAGAAATGTCTTCGTAGGTTACCGCGCCAGCAATGGGAGGCATAGGTAAATTGTGCTGTTGTTCTGGGGGTGATTCTTCAGTTTGGTCGAGGATATCCCCTAGACGTTCGATAGATAAAGCAGTTTCTAAAAATTGTTGCCATAGTTGCGAAAGACGCAGCAGGGGATTAGTAACGTAACCAGCAATGATCCGAAAAGCGATTAATTCTCCCAAAGTTAGTTTACTTTCTAATACCAGATATGCACCTACCCAAAGAACCAAAAGAGTAGAGAGTTTATTGAGGAAAGTATTTAGTGAACCCGCTACTGCCGAGATTTTGATGGCTTGAAAACCAGCCGAAATAAAATGACCATAATGTTCTTGCCATGCCATGCGCGATCGCAATTCGATATTCTGGGATTTAACTGTTTCCATCCCGTTGAGGACTTCTACTAGATAAGATTGGGTATCAGCATGACGAATCGCCTTCTGACGTAATAGATGACGCAGGATGGGAGAAAAAACGACAGTGAGAATAATTAGCAAAGGGACGACGGATAAAGCAGTAAAAGTCAGCATCGGACTGTAAAACAGCATCACCGCAATATAAATCACGGAGAAAACCACATCTAGTAAGACTGTTAATGCCGTCCCTGTGAGAAAAGAACGAATATTCTCCAATTCCTGAACCCTAGTGGCTAATTCCCCCGTGGTGCGTTTACCAAAATAGCTCATCGGCAGACGTACCAGACGATCTATTACTTGGGAAGCCAGACCCATGTCGATACGGTTAGTAGTATCCGAAAAAAGATAGGTGCGAAGACCACCGAGTAAGGCTTCAAATAATGTCAAAATAACCATCAACGTGCCAAAGACTTGCAGGGTATCTATACTATTCCCCCCAATTACCTGGTCGATAATTACCTGAGTCATCAAGGGATTAACCAAGCCAAATAGCTGAACGAAGAAAGAAGCCAGCAGTACTTCTAGCAATACCCGACGATAGCGAACAATCGCTGGCAAAAACCAAGTCAGACCAAACTTTTGTTTTGGTGTATCCGCTTTCGGCTGAAGTAATAATACTTCTCCCGACTGTCCCCAAATATCGGCAAAGGTATCGAGGCGACGACGTTTGATCCCCACAGAGGGAATACCGAGAACCACTTCTTTTACCGAGGTGTCGTAAACTACGGCAAAACTATCTTCATAGGCGATTAAAGCAGGAGTAGGAATACTAGCCAGCTTGGCTACGGGAATAGTTATCTGCTGTACCTGTAAACCCAATAAATCCGTCACTGCTGCACAGAAATTCAGATCGATCGCACCCGTTTTTTGCTGATTGACCACCACCCGCTGCACCACTTCCTTACGATACTTCACCTCAAAGCGATCGCATAACATTTGAAAACAAGCTAAAGTTTCTTTAACTAAACCTTTCCCCCCAAAAAAGGGATACTTGCAATCTTTGCTTTCTTTGATTGGCGGTAAAAAATCAGCAGGGGTTATTTGCTTTGATGCAGGGATGAAGTTAATTGGTATCTGAACGGGGATAAAGGAATTAAAATTCGCGGGAGAAAAAATATCGTGAGGTATACCGAGTAAACGAATAGAGTTGGTTAAGAGAGTCGAGTTAATTTGACTAGGATAAAAATTGCTATTAGCTTCAATCTCTTGGGGTAATTGACCACCACTAACGTACCATTGCAAATTTGCATCTAAATCTGTTGGTTTATTCGGCGGAAAATAACGCACTACCGCTGAAGATAATGCCGTCATAGCTAATTGTTTTAAATCTGCTGCACTATCTGCCTGACGATTAAATTGCGCCCCTAAAACATCAAATACTTCGATTAAACTAGTGTTTTGCTGATAATAAGTAGCAAAGTGAGAATGCTTTTCTAATAAAGATTGAAATACTTCACAAGGAAGCGCAAAACAATCTACCTCAGTAGAAGCGATCGCAATTTCACTATATACTTGCCTGACTATACTAATAGCCCCAACTACAGATTTTGATTCTAATTTAGCTAAACTTATTTCTCTTTGACGACGAGGATCGTAACCTAATAAACGCACCTGTCCGCGACAGATAATAATCACATGAGATGGTATTCTATCTTTAAGTAAAATAGTTTCTCCTAAGCTATAACGGATTGGTTCTAGTTTCTCTACAAGCTGCTTTAAAACCTCTAGAGGTAAAGTATTAAAAGGCTGAATATCAGTAATAAAATTAGTAATTGAAAAAGCTGTAGCAGTCACTGGAAAGCTCCTATAACTCGATAAATCTCTTGTGTGCATTCAAGTTAAGATTTAATCGAGAATATATAGGGAAATTTCTTGGCTAAAATTATTTGGCGTTGCTGATTTATTGATACTAAATGAATTCACCCGTCACTTCTTATCGCCTCTAGCTCCTGACTAGTCAGTACCCTTGGAGGTACGAAACGTTGTTAGGGGTAGTTTGAATGATATCGGTGCCGCCCGCTTCATCAAGGATTTCGCGATCGCGTTGGAGAAAGTGGGCAAAAGCCTGACAGTCATTGCAATAACACACACATCGATTTATTTTTTTGCTGAGGCTGCCTTTTAGATTGCCACAAGTACACTGTATCGGGTGGATCATTATTTTACGCTCCTTAACAGTAAGCTCTTTTTCAATCGTAACTTAGTATTAAGGACTGATCGCTTGCTTAGGTTTGGTAGCGAATTAGTTTTTTCCATGTGCGAACTGCATGGTGTAGAAATAGTAATACTCAATAAACGCCAGACGCTTCTCCTGAAGAAGAATTGGTAAAAGACGTTTGGGAAATTATTACTGTTTTTAGTGCCAAGTTACATAGTATGAGAAGTCGTAAAAATGTCAAAGCTTTAAAAGATAATTTGAGTAAATTAGCCGAAATAAGTAATGAAAATTAGGTATAATCCCCTCATGCCTACATATATTACTTTGCTGCCAGAATCTATTTACTCGTTTCTCGATACAACAAGCGAGTTATATTCTGCGGTGGAAAAAGATATGCACGTAGCTTTAATGCGTGGTGAGAAAATTTCTGCTATTGAGAAGTCGCTACAGTCAAAGTATCAAATAGATAGCACCACAACACGCAATGTTGATCACGATTTAAAAGGTAAGCACAAAGGTATAACAAAGTTAAGAAACTCTCAAGCTAAAAACTTAAAATCGACTATTAGAGGCATTCAATCGGCGATCCAAAAGCGTCTTAAGAAGAAAGTTGTTACTCGAAAAGACAGATTTGTTGTTCACCAAAAGAGACGCAGACTGGCTATCAAGCAGCAAAAACTAGACAAGTTGTTGAACGGTCGCTTGTCGCTATGCTTTGGCACAAAAAAGCTGTTTCACACACAGTTCAATTTAAAAGAAAATGGTTACTCTAGTCACGATGAATGGTTAGTAGATTGGAGAGCAGCTAGGCAAAGTAATTTCATGATGGTGGGAGCAAAAACCTACGCTAGTGGCAATCAACTGTGCAGGTTAACTAGCGATGGTGAACTGAAAATCACAGTACCAATCTGCCTAGTAAAAGAGTTTAGTTCTCACGTTAGCTGTGATGGAGTTAAGTTTAGATACGGTCAAACATTCATTGACATTGCTCTGACTCCCACACGCCATAAGCGTGGGTCAAATTATCGCAATGGAACAGAAAGAGCGGTAACTCACCGTTTTGTTAAACGCAGTGGTAGGTGGTATCTCCACACTACAGTCGAACTACCTGATATACCTTGGGTCAGCCACAAGCAAAATGGAGCGATAGGAGTAGATTTAAATGTTGATTCTGTTGCTTGGACGCATTGCGATCAAGAAGGCAACTTAGTCAGTCATGGTCAAGTTGCCATCGATCTCAAAGATAAATCATCAGGACAAACAACACACCTTCTTTCTCAAGCTATCGGACAAGTAGTAGATATTGCAGTAGAGAAGCAATGTCCAATAGTAATTGAAAAGTTAGACTTTAGCAGCAAAAAAAATACATTGAGAGAGCATGGCAAACGTTACGCCAAAATGCTTTCCCAGTTTGCTTACGCTAAATTCGCCGATCTGGTTCAATCAAAAGGACGATTAAAAGCAATTCAAGTTATATCAGTTAATCCTGCCTACTCTTCACTTATAGGCATGATTAAATACATGAGTCTTTATGGGTTAAATTCAGGGACAGCAGCTTCATTAGTCCTTGCCCGTCGTAGTTTTCGACTTTCAGAGCGTATGCCTAGAGTCCTTTATGCCTTGTTATCGCCAGTGGATGATAATAAGCACATTTGGTCTTATTGGGCGCGCATCTCGAAATTAGTTAAGGGTTGCCGTAGGCATAGCTATTTCAAGATGAAAGTCAGGGTTGGGGTCAAGCTTAATAACCAGAGTTCAGAAATGAAAAGTAAGTTGTCAGGCAAATCTAAAGATACTCCACTAATCCCTAGTACAGCAAGTGCGCTTGGCTGTATGTCTGACTAACTTTACCTAAGTTTGCCTAGATTTTAAATTGCGCCAGCATCAAAAGCGGTCATCCCTAGGGTAAATTGGTCTAAAGAAATAGCTGAAGTCTCCCCTAGCATACCCTCAAAGCTCGCCACTGGAAACAAAATTTGTTCGGTAGCTACAAAATCAGCGCTCGCATCACAATATAAGTCTTGTGCGCCAATTAACGTATCGTTGCCAACTTCCCCCGCCAAGATGTCATAACCTGTACCACCGCGTAGTAATTCATCTCCGCCTTGTCGATCGATAAGATTCTTAAAGTCTTTAAAATCGCCAAACTTATACTCCAGATCATCCAGAACAATAGTGTCAGAGTTAAAGGCAACCTGAATTTCTTCATCAACTACCTGCAATACCGACTCTTGCTGAAATTGTTGTTTATATGCCTGAGTGATTTGCTCGATTGCAGCTTCATTTTCTACTGTGTCTTCAAAGATGAGGGAAACAACTTTACTCGGTTCTTGAATTAATGTCCCCGTACTATCTAAAAACTGTCCGTCAGCATCATACACCGTCAACCCATCAGCAAATCGGGGAGTTATTTCCCGATCTAAAAACTTTTGAAACTCAGCTTCGGAAACTTCTCCACCACCCTTAATATTGCGCCCAAAGTATAAATCTTCCTGAATTAGCTTTGGAATAAAATCATTGTCGATCAAATCTGCCGATTCACCAAAGCCAACTTTGACTTCTTCATTAACCACTTCCAAGACAGATTCTTGCTGAAACTGTTGCTTATATGCTGCAATAATTTGATCGATGCCTTGCTCATTTTCGGCTGTGTCTTCAAAGATTAGAGAAACTACTTGACTAGGCTCTTGAGTTAAATTCCCCGTAGTATCTAAAAACTGTCCGTCAGCATCATACGCTGTCAATCCGTTGGGAAACCGTGGCGTAATTTCGGCATCGATAAAAGCTTGAAATTCAGCTTCGGAAACTTCTCCACCACCCGTAATATTGCGCCCAAAGTATAGATCCTCTTGAATTAGCTCTGGAATAGGGTCATTATCGATCAAATCTGCCGATTCATCAAAGCCAATTTGAAGATGATCTTCATTGACCACTTCTAAAACCGATTCTTGCTGAAATTGCTGCTGATAGGATGCGATAATTTGGGCGATTTTGACTTGATTTTCCAAGATGTCTTCAAAGACTAGGGAAACAACTTGACTCGGTTGTTGAATCAAGTTTCCATTGCTATCTAAAAACTGCCCATTAGTTTCATAAACTGTTAGTCCATTAGGAAATTGAGACGTAATTTCTGCATCAATGAAGGCTTGAAACTCTGCTGCCGAAACTTCTTGACCACCAGCAATATTGCGCCCAAAGTATAGATCCTCTTGAATTAATTTTGGTTCGGCATTTTTAACTTCTGTTCTCAAAGAGGCTTGAGCAATCGAATTTTCTACATCAATTATGTGTGTCATAGGATATATAGCCGTACAAAGTTAGATTAGGACATAGTTGAGTTGTCGGCTCGTAGGTAGTAGGTAGTAACAGTCAGAACGTAAATCCGTAATGCTATACCTAATAAATTAATGGAATTGGTTGACCGAGAAAACGCCTGAAGATTTTGATAATTCAATCAATCTCTTATATTGAGTTCAATCTTAAAAGTGAATCGGGAATATACAGGGATTTTTCAGATAATTATTTAGGCAATAAGGCGTTGCTGATTTGAAGTATGAATTTTCTTCCTGTGTTAACATTCAATTGCAACAACCATAAGTTTGGTTGAAAATTACAGTGACTAGTAATAGCTGATGATTCATAATTGCTCACTGCTCAAAAATTGATGTTTCACTTAGGAGATTAGCCCGATGGTTTCTTCTCAATGTAAAATCGGCGTTGTTGGTGCAGGTTCGTCAGGTTTATTTTTAGGAATTTTACTAACTCAACAAGGATATCAAGTAGATATTTTTGAAAAGTTTCCTGATGTCCGCACAGATGGTTGTGGGATCTTGTTGGTTACTAGTGGGATGAAAGCATTACAAGCTGGAAGCCGCCAACTTTGTGAAAAAATTATGGCTGCTGGAACTCCAGTTAGTAATTTTGAGTTTCGCAATCTTAAGGGTAAATTGGTTAATTCTAGCTCTCCTGAATATTCAGCCGATGAATTACCAGCAATGCTTATACATCGTAAGGCGATTTTAGAAACGCTACTAGAATTTTTACCTGCTGAATGTCTCCATCTCAATGCTGAATTTAAATCTATTACTCAAACTGAAGCAGGAGTAACGGTTGATTTCCAGGATGGATCTCAATGGCAGGGAGATTTATTAGTCGGTGCTGATGGTCTATATTCTCAGGTACGAGAGTTTGTTGTTCCGAGTGTCAAACCCTTTTACTTAGGAGATTTGGTTTGGCGAGGCATAGTCAACGATGACACTTTTTGTACCGATGGTAATTTTATTGCCTATGTTCGTGGTCGGGGAATTTATGCCAATTTCTTCGATCTTGGGCATGGTTTAACCCACTGGGGCTTTTTTGTCGAACAAGAACAAGAGTCGACACGAGCAGATTTAACTCCAATACCCCAATTTGAACCAATACATTTGAACGAAGCCAATTCATACCAAGCGTTTAATTATGACTTCATCAACTGGAACTCCCTTCTTTCTATCTGCTGAAACATCAGGATTAGATTTTCCTCGGATTAGCTACGATGAATTTAATGTTCCCCTGGCTTTCTTGCGGAATTGTGGCACTTGGGAAGGCACAGCGAGACGAGTTAATCGAGTAGGAAAATTAATTGACGAGCATTTAGTAAGAGTCAAGATCGAGGTTGACAAGACACAGTACGTTCAAACCAATACTGTCAGAATTAATACCCCTAGAGAGGTAACTGCGCAATATTATGGCAGTTTTCAGGAAAATAAGCTGGTTTTTCCCTTAACCGATGAAGTTTATACCTTGGGAGGGGAAAAAGCTACAGGTTTCTCTGGGATTGCTTGGGCAATTACCGATGACATGATTGTTTATCGTGGTAGTCGAACAGTCCAGGGTTGTAAAACCTATTACAATGAGCTAATTACCCTAATCGATCAAGCACGTCGAATCCGCACAACCCAGCTTTTTGAGGATGGAGAGTATAAACTTGTGACCATGATCGAAGAAACAAAATCTACTTCCTCTAAATAAATCACCAGCCGTTAGTTTTGGCGATCGCTTAATTAATTCCCACTTCCTCCTCTTCAATTATTTCTGTGCATCAACAAGAGTAAAATCTCCAAATAACCATAAACCAGCCTGGGTGTTTTGCTCTGGACAATTAGTCCAGATAGCTTCAACTCGTTTAAGATCATTAGCTAATCCTGGTGTAAGTTCTACTTGACGATCGCTTGTTCGGCAGTTCATCGGCATCTGCGATCGCAGTTGAGGAAAACTAGAGTGCATTTCGGCTTAATTCGGTTTTAGATATAGTTTAGGATTTAGTCAAGTTGATAATCCCATCAAAGTTATATTCATTAAGCATTTGCGAGATTCCTTGGGCAATATGTTGTTGAGGGTGGGGAATTTGAGCGATCAACTGGGTGATTTGTTCAGCATCTACAGCGATCGCAGCTTGATTTAAGTCATTAACCAAAGTTGGCGATAAGTCAGCTAAATCCTTCGCGGAAAGTGATGTGGCATTGTTATTTGTTGCTTTAAGCTCTTGCTGGTTAGATTCTAGGTGATAGCTAAATTTAACGTTTAAATGCTGAATTAATTTGTCAAAAATAACTTGTTCGGTAAATGGTTTGGCAACAAAATCATCACAGCCAGCATCGAGAATTTTCTCTCTTTGTTCTTCAAAAGCAGAAGCGGTTATGGCAATAATTACCGTTCGTTTTAGATCGGACTGATGTTTAATTTGTTTAGTAGCTTCATAACCATCAATTACAGGCATTCTCATATCCATCCAAATTAAGTCAGGCTGCCATGATTGCCAAAGAGCGATCGCTTCTTGACCATTGCTAGCTGTACGGGGTTTGAAACCCACTGATGCTAATAGTTTTACTAATACTAGACGATTAGTTTCATGATCATCGACAACGGCAATACGATAGTCTGCTTGTCCTGGTGCAAGCTGTTTTACCCGCTTAATAAATTTTATTTCTTTGGTTGGCGAATCGGCTAATTCTACTTGAATATTAAATGTGAAAGTCGAACCTTCTCCCAAGCTGCTCTGTGCTTGAATTGAACCGTTCATTAATTCCGCAAACTGACGACTAATAGCTAATCCTAATCCTGTCCCACTTTGAGATTGAATTCCGCTAGCGGTTTGAACAAATGGATCGAATAGCTTATTTAATTCTTCTGGAGCGATACCTTTTCCTGTATCAATGACTTCAAAATAGAGTTTGACCTGATTAACTTGATTACTTGCTCCGCCTAATCTCTCTGATGAACATGATGCTTTTAGGGTTACTCCTCCAGTGTAAGTAAACTTAACGGCGTTGCTTAACAGGTTAATTAATAGCTGACGCAGTTTACGAGAATCTCCGACAACATGTTGTGGTAGGTTATCGGCTAACTGGAATTTAAACCATAAACCTTTAGCTTCGGCTCGAATCTGAAACATTTCTTGAATCGTTTGCAAAAGCCAATGAAGATCGAATGGTTCGTTGTTGAGAGAAATCTTCCCTGCCTCAATCTTCGACATTTCCAGCACGTCATTAATCAGATTAAGCAGGTGTTCGCCACTACGATTGATAATATCTAAAGATTCTTGCTGCTTGGGAGCGATCGATTCATCCCGCGACATTAACTGAGAAAAACCCAAGATCGCATTGAGAGGGGTTCTTAATTCATGACTCATATGCGCCAAAAATGCGCTTTTAGCAAGGTTGGCAGCTTCCGCTTCTTGCGCTTTTAACTGTAACTGCTGACTGGATTTTTCTAACTGTTGTTGCGAAAAATATAGTTGCAATGACAACCAATTTACACCGATTAATAATCCTGCAACTGAAATTAAACTGACTAAAACAATTGTACTAGCCAGTTGACGAGCAGGATTAAAGGCTTCTGATTGGCTAATTTCTACCAAAAGAGCAATATCTTGTTCATTGAGCCAACGATATACCCCCAGTACATCAGAATTTTGATAGTTACGATATAGTCCATAACCACTCAAACCACTCATGGCTGCATTGATACCTGGACTGTCTAAATTGTCGATAGTAGCTTGGTTAGACTGAGATTTTCCCGCAAGAAAGGCATTTTTGCTAATTAAAGAGCCGACTAAATAGCTTTCGCCACTCTTGCCTAATCCTGTCTTTTCTCGAACAATGCGATCTATACGTTGGAGATCCAAATCTACCAAAATCATCCCCGATCGATTGACTAAGGGTTTTGCTAAGGTAATCGCTGGTTTTCTGGTAATGGGACAAGCATAAAATATAGGTGCAAAGTTAGCTCCAACTTTCACTTCTTCGACATAAGTAATGTTGGCTAAGATCTCATATTCCCCTTCTCGCTGATTATTGCTAGAAAGAATAATTTTGTTACTGCGATCAAGAATATATATTTCTTTAAGACTTGGTTTAATCTGATTGAGCCGATGCAAATATTGCTTGAGTATTTGATATGCTTTTTGTTTCGCCTCCTTGTTACGAGAATTAAGCAAAATATCTAAATTAGCCTGTACATCTGGCATCTGCGTAGTGAGCAAAAAATCTCGCTGCTGATCTTCAAACCACCTAGTAATTTCTTGTTCCTTAAGGGTAGCTGCCACACTTAGGCGATCAAATGCAGCCTGTTTTAAAGCTGCTCTAGCACGAAAATAAGCCACTCCACCGACAATACTTACCGTAATTAACGCCAGCAGTAAAAAGTAGTTGGCTATCTTGGTAGTCAAAGATAACTGCGGTAATTTCATTTATGGCAATGAAGTCTAGCTACAATTCAAGGTTATTTGAATTATATCTGGGGATTGAATTAGCGATACAGGAGACTGTATTAGACTAAGCAGAAGTTTTAGTTAACAAATAAGGCTGAATTAATATCTCTGCGGGGATTCCTAAATACTGATTTAAACGGCGAATTGTATCTAAAGTCAAAGGCTGCTGTCTATTTAAAATCGCTGTGACTTGTTCTCGATCGCCAATATATTGCTCTAAATCTTGATGAGATAATCCGCAAGCTTCTAAATAATATAAAATTTTTTTCGATTTCTTTGAGTGCATTTTGATAATCTAATTCCGTTTTAATTGGGCGTAATTCCATTTTTTATTCTATAAAAAAATTAAAGTGTTTCTGAGAAATGCGATCGCATTTATACCCAGCTTCTTTCAATCAATTCAACCATCTCATCGTATTCAAAGTTTTTGAGCATTCTAGTCAATCCCGCTGCTAAATCAGGCTCAGTAAGTGAAATTTGTTTAATCAGTTGTAAAATTAACTCGCTATCAATAGCGATCGCAGCTTGATGTAATTGTTTTATCCATTCGATTGGCATATTTGTCAAGTCGAATGTAGCTAATTCTTGCTCTTGTTTTGGAAAGAAGCTATAGCTTTTAGCTGGTTGTTGAACAGTTAAAGTAGCTTGATGTTTTACTTGTTTTACTATTGTAATCGGAATTTGAAACTTAAATAGCGAGCCTTGTCCTAGTCTACTGCTAACTATAATTTCTCCCCCTAATAAGCGCGCAAACTGCTGACAGATAGCCAATCCCAATCCAGTACCTTGTTGCTCAGACTGTCTAGTTTGGATAAAGGGAACAAAGATTGATTCCAAGTGGGATGGTAAAATACCCTGTCCAGTATCTATAACCGCAAAGGCGAGCATTGTCTGATTAGATTCTGTAAGTAATTTGAGGTTTAGGGTAACTCTTCCTTGGGATGTAAATTTGATCCCGTTTTCAATTAGATTAATCAGAATTTGGTTTAGTTTAACAGGATCGGTTTCAATATATTGAGGAAGATCTTTAGGTAGATTAAAAGTTAGCTCGATCTTTTTCTCTAAAGCTCTCAATTTAAACATCTTGGCTAAATTGTCTAATAACTGATGTAGATTAAAAGGTTGAGAGGTTACTGAAAGTGAACCAGCTTCTATTTTGGACATTTCTAAGATGTCATTAATTAAAGTTAGTAAATGTTCACCACTACGTTTTACAGTTAATAGGTTTTCTTTTTGCTGAAATTTTAAAGAAGTATCTTGTAAGGCTACCTGAGTAAAACCCAAGATGGCATGAAGGGGGGTGCGTAGTTCATGGCTCATGTTTGCCAAAAATTGGCTTTTTGTGCGATTAGCAGCATCGGCAGCTTCTTTAGCTGTCATTAGAGCTTGTGTCCTCTGTCTAACGCGATTTTCCAGACTTGTATTAGAAATTTCCAGCTCTCTAAATGCGGCTTTTAACTGAATTACCATTTCATTAAAAGATTTTGCTAAGGACTGTAATTCTTTAACGCTGTTAACTTTAATTATGGGATACAAGTTTGTGCTGGTATTTTTTGCTGTGGCACTTTCGGCAATGGCGCTAGTTACTTCACTAAGATTAGCAATAGGTTTAGCAATTCTACGAGAAGTATAAATACCTAAAACAGTAGCGATCGCACTAGCAATCAAACATAACCAGATAGTATTAAGGGTATTAGCTTGGATTTGGTTCATGAAATCGGCTTTTGGCATCACCAACACAATTAACCAATCCAAACCAAGCTCGTCTTGATAAGGTACAACTTGGACTAATTGATCGTTGTTTTTGAGTTGAAATTCCAGTTGTTCTGAGTGTTTAACCTTGTATAAACTCTGAAAATGTTTGGTAATGTATGCGGTTGTTTCTTTAACCAATAAACTTTTACTATCAATAGCTCGCAGGCGTTTTTCTTTTTTTGACAATGCATCATAAGTAAATGGTTTTTCTTGAGTAGAAGTAGCAACTAAATAACCATTTCGTTCGAGAATAAAAACCTGTCCTTTTTTACTTATTTCTATGTTTTCGAGAAAGCGATCGATACCACTTAAGATTAAATCGACACCAACTATTCCCTGGATATCTCCTTGTCTATCCCGCAATAAACCCGCTGCGGTAATACCTAATTCTCCGCCTGTAAAAGTATAAATATTGCTCCAATTATTACCTTGAGTTTTTAATGTATTAATATACCAAGGACGTAACTTGGGATCGTATTGATCTACTTTAATTAATTCTCGTTTTTGACCCAAATTATCTAAAACATAAGTTTTACGTTGGGGAATTTCTTTTACTTCTTGGCTATAAAACTTATTTTCTTGCCGTTTACTGTACCTAAATTTACCTGTTTCATCACCAATATAAATCGCCCGTGCAGTATCAAACAACTGAAGAGTCAACCAAAAATCTTGTTGTACTGTAGAAAAATTATTAATATTTAACTGCCCAGTACGAACGCTATTTTGTTTTAAATTAACTATTAAATGAGGTGTTTTTAAATAGTTTTCTAATTGTTTTTCTACCCTATCTGTCACCTCGCTTGTGAGTTGACTAGTAACATTATTAACTGCTTGTTCTCCATTACGCCAAGAAAAGTATCCTACTAAGCCTACTGTGATAAAGATCTGAAGCAAGAAAGGTAAAGTAATAATATTTTGTAGAGATAAATTTCGATAAGACTTAGTTAGCTTATGCAGTATATTGAGTGACATAAACAAAAAATAGGAAGTAGTTTTTCTACTTAATTAAATTCTCCTGCAAAAGAATATTCTGATTCTACTGTAACTTTTGACACTAATAAAAACTCGCTATAATTGGCAAGGTTATCTATATCTATTAGGTTGAATACAGCCTCTAGCAATAACCAAAAGAAGATTTTTGTAATTAGTTTTTCCCAATTAATTTTCATTGTTATATTCTCCTGACAAGTAGCACACGGTCAACCACACAAGCGATCGCGTTTAACTTTTTCAATCAGATCGACCAGAGTAATTTGAAAACTATCTTAGCGACGAGATTTTCTGTATCTAACTATTAGGTTAAAAACTAATCGAGAAGAAATAGAGATGAGTAATCGATGAACAATGAACAGCAATGGAACTTTGTACGTCATAGTCATACATTAAATCATCAACGCCAAAAATCAGTTATCGGTAATTTAAGCTCTTCCCCAATACTTCTCGTTTAGGGATTTAGGGATTTAGGGAAATGATTAAGCCCCAATCCCCTAATGCCCCAATTCCCTACTGTTCTAGTTTTTCTATTAGTTGTTAAACGAGAAGTATTGAGCTCTTCCCTAGTTAATCCCGATTAATTTCTATACCTGTATATATCGAAGAGTTGATCGCCTGATTGCATATCAGCACTTGTGAGCAAAAATATGTAGTCGCTCGACAGCTAATTATTTCAGGAGAAGTATCGTGTCAAATCAGAGAAAAATTACGCTGAGAATTTGTCGTCGTTCAGCTTATTTGATGTTTACCAATTCTGCGCGATTGAGCAAGGTATTAAGCGAACGAGAATTGATTAACCGCTGTTATCAGATTAGTTAAGAATGCATCAAAGAATTTTATGGTTTATTTACGCTGGAGGACATTATGAAGCGCCTACAAATATTTATTTTAAGTATTCTATTTACAGTTAGCTTGGGTTGGTTTAGTTCTATATCAAGTAAAGCTATACAGCCGACTGCACCTTTATTTACTGGCATGGGAACTCATCATCATGCTATCAAGACAAAATCACCTTTAGCTCAACGCTATTTTGACCAAGGATTAGTCTTGGCTTATGGTTTTAACCATGCCGAAGCAGCCCGCTCTTTTCGTCAGGCAATTAAATTAGATCCTAATTGTGCCATGTGCAACTGGGGTTTAGCTTATGTTTTGGGTCCCAATATCAATGCGAAGATGGAAGATGATGCCGTACCAGAATCTTATGCAGCGATGAAACGGGCTATTAAGTTAGCAGGTAATAGTACCGAATCGGAACAAGCGTATATTAATGCGTTGGCTAAACGCTATACAGACAAGCCGTTAAAAGATCGTAGTGAGTTAGATCTAGCTTACGCAGAGGCAATGAAACAAGTAACTCAGCAATTTCCGAAAGATTTCGATGCAGCCACTATCTATGCCGAAGCATTGATGGACACGATGCCCTGGGACTATTGGACAGAAGGGAAACCAAAACCAGAAGCCCAGAAAGTTATAGATACTTTAGAGTCAATCTTGGAACAACAAAGCGATCATCCAGGAGCAAATCATCTTTACATCCACGCCGTAGAAGCCGTCAAACCACAACAAGCTATATCAGCAGCAGATCGCTTGGGGAGTCTAGTTCCAGGTTCGGGACACTTGGTTCATATGCCATCTCATATATATATTCGGGTAGGTAGATATCACGATGCAGCCGTTGCCAATCAAAAAGCGATCGCCGTAGATAATGATTACATTACTCAATGCCATGCTCAAGGAGTCTATCCCTTAGCTTATATGCCTCACAATCATCATTTTCTTTGGTTTGCTGCCACGATGGAAGGAGATAGTAAGCTGGCTACAGAAGCAGCTAAAAACGTTGCTGCCATGGTCGATCCGCAGATGATGCGTGAACCTGGGATGGGGACATTACAACATTTTTCGGTTGTGCCTTTATTTACGATGATTCGCTTTGGTCAGTGGGAGGAAATCTTAGCTACACCCCAGCCAGAAACAGATTTAAAATATCCAACAGGTGTATGGCACTATGCCAGAGGTTTGGCTTTCAATGCCGAAGGTGAAATAGCCAAGGCACAGCAGGAGTTAGAAGCTTTAAATGTACTGGCACAAGATCCTGAATTGGAAAAAGTCACTATTTGGGATCTGAATACCACTCAAGCCATACTTAGGGTTGCTAGTGAAGTATTAACAGGAGAAATAGCAGCACAAGAAGGGAAAAATTCTAGAGCGATCGCTTATCTGCGTCAGGCAGTAAACTTAGAAGATGCTTTAAATTATAATGAACCTGCTGATTGGTCAATTCCCGTTAGACAATATCTCGGTGCCGCTTTACTAGAAGCAAGGTATTATGATGCGGCAGAAAAAGTATATCGTGAAGACTTAGCTATTTATCCCGACAATGGTTGGTCATTATATGGCTTGAGTAAAAGTCTGCAAGCACAGAACAAGGATGCCGAAGCAAAAGATGTGCAGCAGAAATTTGAATTTGCTTGGCAATATGCTGATGTGCAATTAACTGCGTCTAAGTTTTAGTTTTATCTAATCTGAGATGAGTTTTAAGCTGAAATTTATGAGTTTTATGGATATTTGATCGCGTTAATATTAGGCATTAGATAACAAAACTGACATCCTGCCGACTAATGTTTTGTAGGGACTGTCGTTAATTAATAGTTAATGCAGTTCAAGAAGTCATGATTAAAAAACTCTTACGTTATTGTGTTATGGCGATCGCTATCTTTATGCTAGTTATCGCCTGTAATTCTGACACTCAATTAAATAATACTCAGATTGACAAGTCGCGATCGCGTCCTAAAGGATACCGCTCCG
>JAAUOU010000068.1 GCA_012034765.1 Pleurocapsaceae cyanobacterium CSU_1_1
AGCACGGGCGCAAAGCTAAGAGCCTTTTTCGTCATGGCTTCGATTACTTACGTCATATATTCCTTAATCTTGAAGACAATGAAACTAACTTCTTTCACTCTCTCAAGTTTTTGTCCTGTACTTAGATCAGTTTTATTAACCATTTGTGGTTTAGTTAGATTAAGGAGAGGTAGTCTAATTTTAGAAATAGTTAAAGCTGCTGATTCCTCAAAGACAATTGATGTAATTAAACATCATAGTTTTGGTCTGGATTTGCTTTTTACGACCTCTACTGCTTAATAATTCGTGGCGATCGCTCATAAACTGAGTGATTACTTAATAAGCTCAAACTATTACTCTGCTTTAATTATAAGTTATTGGAGATGTCTATTACTTTTGTTAGTATTATTTTATTTGGGATTGAACAAATTGGTTCTCAACTGGAACAGCCTTTCGCTCATAATCCTAATGCTCTACCACTAGATTTGATTTGTCAGACAATTTTGCTAAACGTTCAAGAATTAATTAAACAGACAGATCAAGACAATCAAGGATTTACCTTGGGAGAAAACGGACATGACTCACTTGCTTGGCAATCAGAGTCCCAGAGAAGCCACACTGACAAGAGGCAGAAAAAACAGATTACATTGAAAGATTTAATTGCCTTCTCAGAGGGCGATCATCTCAATTAGGTCACAAATGATTGAATAGATTGTTTTTTTTTACAAACTTGTATAGTATATTTACTATGATAAACACTTTTACATAGATATAAAGCTATAAAAATCCATGAATTATTTAGTTTCAGATAAAAATACCTTGATTTGGTTTTGCTTCACTCTTTATGCTGTGACGGCAGTTTTTTTATTGCCCAACATCATTGAATTCAAATCCTCAACCATAGATGTTTCTGAGCAAAAAGTCTGGCAATTTACTTCTCGTTTTATTTTAAGAATTGCCTTGGTTTTGCCGATGGTATTTTTACTCAAAAATGCCATTTAAAAAAGCTATGATGCGAATAGCTTAGGGGTTTCCACCATCGGTAACTTTGTCAGAAGCTACCCTTGAGGATAGCTATCAACTTTGCAATCTTTCACGCTATCAACTGGTATTAACTTATGAAAGTATTAGAAGCTTTTGTATTCGCTACAGTTTTATGTGGCTTTTTTGGCATAATTTTTAAGCAAAATCTAGTGATGAAAATCGTCTCGATGGACATCATGAGTACAGGAGTGATTGCCTACTATATTTTAGTAGCTTCCCGCACGGGTTTATTTACGCCTATTGTCGGGAATAGAAATAATGTGGCTTACGCCGATCCTGTGCCACAAGCGGTTATTTTAACTGCGATTGTCATTGGTTTTTCGATTCAAGCTTTGATGCTGGTGGGAGTGATGAAGCTGGCGAAAAACAACCCTACTTTAGAAATTAAGGCGATCGAAAAGAATAATATGTCATGACCGAAATAACAATCGCCTGGCTATCCTTACCATTTTTTGTAGGATTCGTAATTTATCTATTTCCCAAGCTTGATCGCATTTTGGCATTAAGTATAGCTGTGATTTCCACTGCTTATGCCACGCAGATCTTTATTGAGAAATTGCTTTTAAATATTCAGCTAGTAGACAACTTTGGCGTTACTTTAACCGTTGACCAATTAAGTGGCTTTTTTATTTTAACTAACGCTCTGGTGACAGCAGCAGTAATTATTTACTGTTGGCAAACTGGTAAAACCGCCTTCTTTTACATACAGCTAATTATTCTCCATGGTAGCGTCAACGCTACTTTTATCTGTGCCGATTTTATTAGTCTGTATGTGGCATTAGAAGTAATTAGTATTGCTTCGTTTTGTTAATTGCCTATCCTCGAACGGACAAATCAATTTGGGTAGGGTTACGCTATTTATTTACCAGTAATATAGCCATGCTATTTTACTTGGTAGGGGCAGTGCTAGTATATCAGGCACATAATTCTTTTAATTATGCAGGTTTGCGCGGTTCTCCCCCAGAAGCAGTGGCGCTAATTTTTCTCGGATTATTAGTCAAAGGGGGAATTTTTGTCTCTGGTTTATGGTTGCCCCTAACCCACTCTGAATCAGAAAGCCCAGTCTCGGCGGTGCTTTCGGGAGTAGTAGTCAAGGCAGGAGTATTTCCTTTAGTGCGTTGTGCATTGATGTTAGAAGAAATCGATCCCGTTGTGCGATTTTTGGCGTAGCTACGGCGCTTTTTGGCGTTGGTTTTGCGGTATTGGAAAAAGATACCAAGCGGATGTTAGCATTTAGCACGATTTCCCAGTTAGGTTTTGTTCTGGCTGCGCCTGTAGTTGGCGGTTTTTACGCTCTAACTGACGGTTTAGTCAAATCCGCACTATTTCTGATTGCGGGAGTTTTGCCGAGTCGCGACTTTAAACAATTACAGCAGCAACCAATTGAGAACAAGATTTGGCTAGTTTTAGCGATCGCCAGTTTTTCGATCTCTGGTTTTCCCTTACTGTCTGGTTTTGGGGCAAAAGTTTTAACTAGTAAAAATTTACTGCCCTGGCAAGCGATCGCGATGAATATTGCGGCTCTAGGTACGGCTATTTCTTTTGCTAAATTTATTTTTCTCCCACATCAAAGCTTTCACCGACAAGGAAAGGAAAGCGAGCTGGAGAAGAAAAAACAACTCCAACCTGGATTTTGGTGGGCAATGGTTATTTTACTGGGAGGTTTAGCGGCAGTTAACGTATTTTATTATGAAGCTTATACCATCACCAATACGATTAAGCCCTTAGTAACAATTGCTTTAGGTTGGCTGGCATATCTTTTAATTTTTAAAAAACTAGTCATTAAACTACCTCGCTATTTTGAGCAGCTAGACCATTTAATGGGAGTAATGAGCCTGATGTTAATCTTACTTTTTTGGATTGTATGGACGCAAACACAATATTTAACTTAATTTTACGGCTAACAATTTGGTTGCTGCTGACCAATAATTTTGGATTGCTTAATTTTAGTATTGGTCTGGCGATCGCTTTTTTGTTGCCCCAAAGTAAAACCTCTCCAGTGAAAATTAAGGATTGGCTACAGGTATTATGGAGGATTCTCAAGGCAATTCCTCAAGCATATATCGAAGCAATTCAAATTATGCTTCGCCCCCATAATCAAGAAGATTTTGTTCAAGAAAAAATCAAAGCAAAACGCACTCCAGGATTAATTTTTCTTGATATTTTTCTCATTACTTTTACCCCTAAAACTATTGTCACTAAATACGATGAAAGAGGTTGGTATGAGGTTCATCGAGTTAAACCGAAATAGAAAGAGCGCAAGCAAAATAAATACGGACAACTATGGATTCAATTTTAATCGCCATGATTTTAGCTTTACTAATCCCTATCTACGAAGCTTGGCAAGATGATGATATTTGGCAAAAAATATTGGCATTTACCAGTATTGCCACCAAAACCTCAATTATGATGCTAGTTATTTCGGTTTCCAGAGATGACTGGTCAATTGGCGTGGTGGCGGTGATTATTCTCAGTGTGGGGAATGCAGGATTAATGTTAATGGCACATTTAATTAAAGGATAAATGAAGCATGATTGATATTTTAAGCTATGGGTTGATAATTGTAGGCATTATCTTCTGGTTTTGGGGAACTTTGCCTTTGATTGGCAATAGATCTGTCTTATTTAAACTTCATAGTCTTTCGGTTGCTGATACTCTTGGTTCAATGGCAATTTTAGTGGGGCTACTACTCAAAGTACCCAGCGAATGGTCTTTGTTACTGCTAGCAATTATCACCCTGGCAATCTGGAATACAGTGCTGGGCTATGTTATTGCCTATTGCGCTAGCGATAATTCACAACCAGCTAACAAATAAACATGACTGATAAATATATTTATATAATTGTTGCCTTACTGCCTTTGGCATCTTTCATCTTGGTATTTCAGGTAAATCCCTATCATGCCCTCATCATCAGAGCTATTTTAGGTGCGATCGCTGTCTTAGTCTATGTTATTTTAGGGGCTGCGGATGTGGCTTTAACAGAAGCTTTAGTTGGCACAATGTTGGCAGTTACCTTGTATGTAATTGCAGTACGTTCTTCTCTAGTCATGCGTCTGGGAATACTTCAGCAAAATGCATCAGAACCAGAAAGTTATTTTACAGAACTAGTAACTAGCCTAAAAAAAGTTCTAGATAAGTATCATCTACGTTTAGAACTAGTCGAATATCCCGACAATCAATCCTTACAACAGGCATTAGTTAGTCAAGAAATTCACGCTACCTGTATCGAACAGCAGCATTCCCCACCTAACTTAGAAGCAAAATACCAAACTGCAATCAGAGTACATCGCTTGTTTGAAATTATGCAGCAAGAATTAACAGCATCCGAAACAACTCTGACTTATGTACCCGTAGCCAATCAGGAGCATCAATAATCATGAAATGGGCTTATCTTATCGCGGGCATCGCCTTATTTATCAAGATGATTGTGATCCCCAATCCCACAGGAGAATTCGCGGGAATGTCCATCGTCGAATCAATAGTCGAAGATACTGGTGTCAGCAATGTCGTATCGGGAATTATTTTCCGCAACCGTCTTTATGACACGATTTTTGAAGTGGTGGTGTTTACCATCGCTATTTTAGGAGTCAAGTTTCTCCTGGCAAACGAAACACCAATCAGAACTCTGGTTCAATTTAGCGATCGCCCTTCGATTATCCTCGCCCGCCTAGGTGCAACTATTGCTGCACTCGTAAGTATTGAACTGGCAATTCGCGGTCATCTTAGTCCTGGCGGGGGTTTTGCTGCGGGAGTAGCTGGGGGAACAGCGATCGGCCTAATTGCCATCACCTCTTCTGCTGAATGGATGGAAGGAATTTACAAAAAGTATCACGCCGCTACTTGGGAAAAGATTTCGGTGCTAATTTTTGTTATCTTAGCTGCCATTACTTTGGTTGGATGGGAATTACCCCATGGAGAATTAGGGGCATTATTTAGCGGTGGTATTATTCCCCTGTTAAATATTTTAGTGGCAGTTAAAGTAGCCTTGGGTTCTTGGGCAGCAATCTTACTTTTTACTCGCTATCGAGGATTGCTTTAATCTAATCTAATAAATTGGGATAAAGTTATCTTTTCCTCACATAATTTTAGCAATCTCAAACTTTAGTAGTATTTGATACTTAATGTTTACCCCGCGAGCAAGTAGATTAGAAAAATGCTTACCTATAATTTTTTGATTAAAGGCAGGGATTTAGTTACTAAACGGTGATTTTAGCGCTTGAATCTTCGCTCTCGATAGGCAAACCTTCCTCGCCGATAGGCACAAAGGAATGCGCGAGTCTTGACTTAGCCCCAACTGAAGATTACTAAATCTGTAGTTAGTATTGTAGTTAGTACTGTAGTTAGTAAAAGGTCTTATTATCAATGGTAGCGATGGATGTATTTCCAGCCATCTATTCTACTCTTTCACCCCAAGCCTTGATCGAAGGTGTACTGACAGAGTATGAACTAGGAACGATTAATCAATGTTTATTCTGGCATCGAGGTCTAAGCGATATTTATCTTATTGAAACAAAGCGCAAATCTTATATTCTCAAAATTTCTCATCACCATTGGCGTTCTCAATCTGATATCCAGTTCGAGCTTGAATTTCTCGACTTTCTAGATCAGCACAATTTACCTATTGCTAGTCCTTTAAAAACCAAGTCAGAGCAGTTGTGTGTAACTATTAATGCAGTTGAAGGCGATCGCTATGCGGCTCTTTTTCCCTACGCTCCAGGAGAAATTCCCCAAGGCGATCTCAATCTTGAGCAGAGCATGATCATGGGTCAAGCTTTGGGCAAACTCCATGAAACCTCTCTTCAGTTTAAAAATGAAACTCCACGCCAATGTCTAAACCTGAAGTATTTACTAGATGATTCTCTAGAAACCATTAATCCCTATCTACGAAATCATACTCAAGATCGGTCTTATTTATTAGCAGTAATTGAGGAGATCAAACAGCAGCTAACCTGCTTAGATAAAACTGCTCCTCTATGGAGCGTTTGCTGGGGAGATCCCCATAGTGGCAATGTCCACTTCACTACAGATAACCAAATTACCTTATTTGATTTCGATCAATGTGGCTATGGCTGGCGTGTTTTCGATCTGGCGAAATTTTTACAGGTGTCTCTAAGCGCAGGAATTAATCGCAAGGTAAGAGATGCTTTTTTTAAAGGTTATGAGGATGTTCAGCAATTAACTGATGCTGAAGTAAATTCTCTGCAAGCCTTGACTCAAGTGGCTCATATTTGGGCGTGGGCAATTAGCATTAAAGCTTCCGCAGTCCATAATTGGGCTAGAATAGATGACTTTTACGTTAATCGGCGTTTAAACCATCTTAAGAGATTAAGTAGCCAAGACTGGCAGTTGTTTTAGGATCACGCAACGGCACAATTGTTTTTATACGAAAACTTTACTTTATAGATATCAACCCTATATATGTAGGTTACTTAAAAGCGATCGCCTGTATTTCTCAGTAGGTTGCATTTTAATTCAAGAAAACTTCGCTGATCTTTCCTGCTTCTACTGCCAAAATTTGCGAATTTTTGATCCAGTCGTGGTTGAAAGTGTCGATATGGGTGGTGGTGATGATAGTTTGAAAGCGATCGCCAATTACTTCTAACAGTTGTTTCTGGCGATTGGGATCTAGTTCAGCCAATACGTCATCCAACAAGAGCAAAGGTGGTTCCCCTACTACTTCTTCAATCAGCTTCAATTCCGCTAGTTTTAAGGCTAATACTAGAGTACGCTGTTGTCCTTGGGAGCCATAATAACGAGCAGGGGTTTGATTAATCGCCAACTCAATTTCATCGCGGTGCGTCCCCACCATTGTTTTACCTTGATACTGTTCTACCATACGGCGTTCTTTAATCTTGGCTAAAAAAGCCTGCTGTACGATTACAGGATCATCTTCCAACCACTTAACGTTAGGCAGATAGTTTACCTCTAAATTTTCTGTTTCTCCACTAATACGCTTATGCCAAAATTCAGCAATGGGAGCAAGTCTAGCTATTACCCTGGCGCGTCGGCGCGCTACCCTCGAACCTGCTGCTGCTAGCTGTTCGTCCCATAATTTTAGCTGCGGTTCAAATGTCGTCAGCTCTATCGCCTCGTTTTCTTGTCTGACTTGACGAATCTTTTTAAGTAAGGCATTGCGCTGTTTTAGCACTTGATTATACTGCTGCAAAATACTGGCATAGACAGGCTCTAATTGAATCAACAACCCATCTAGCCAGCTACGTCGAGCATCTGGCGCACCTCGAACTAAATCTAAATCGAGGCTAGAAAATTGGACTGCATTCAACACCCCCAAAAAGTCTAGCTGACGACGTAAGTTTTCTTGGTTTACCGCTACGGTACGCCTTCCCTGCTTACGAAACACCACCTTTAGTTCACTAGTGCCATAAGCTCTTTCTACCCTTGCTTCTACCTGTCCTACCGTGGCAGAATCTAAAACCAATTCGCGATCGCGACTAGTACGATGACTCTTGAGAGATGCGAGTAACTCTACTGCTTCTAATAAATTAGATTTTCCTTGGGCATTATTACCTACTAAGATCGTCTTCTGTGCCTTAAATTCAATCTGGCGATCGACATAATTTCGAAACGATCGCAGACGCAAGCTCTTTAAATACATTGATAATCTTGCTAATGAAAAATATGGCGGACAGAATGTTGTGCGATTAGAATTATTCCCCTACGGAAGAAGCAAATTCAGGTTGTTGTTCGAGTTGAGCTTGCTTTTCTTTGTCTTTACGACGTTTTTTAGCATATAACTGAATACTCGCCACCATGGTGATCACTAAAGCAGCTACCAGCCAAGTTGCAGCATCAAGGGGCAAACTGTTTTTAAACACAGCTAAAAGCACAATTAATACCAGTAAAATTGTCGGTGCTTCATTTAAGGCTCTAAACTGCTGTCCCGTCCACTGACATTCACCCGCAGCAAGCTTATTCATAATCCGCTTACAGTAATGATGATAGCCAATCAGCAAAATGACAAAAGCCAGCTTAATATGTAGCCAAGTTGATTTAAGTATTTCTGGTTCGGTAGAAATCAAGCCAATTGCCATGGCTACGGTTAAAATCATCCCAGGAGTAGTAATAATGCTGTAGAGACGCTGCTCCATGATGCCATACTGCTTCTTAAGGATACTGCGTGCTGGTTCGGGTTCTTGTTCTGCTTCTGCATGATAAACAAACAACCGTACTAAATAAAACAACCCTGCAAACCACACCACGATTCCAATCAGATGAAATGCTTTAAACCAGTAATAAGCCATAGATTAAATTATTGCGCTGTAAAATTTTTCTTCCTATGTAGGGAAGTGTATATTTTCTTCCCTCTTAAATTACATCTACGCAATAAAATTTCAAGGAAAATGAGATAACGGGACTGGCCAGATTTGAACTGGCGACCTAGCGCTTCAGATTGGTGTAGGTTTCCCTACTCTCTGGACTATCCCTTCACCTTGGGCAAAATACCTTTAGGTGGTGGCCGTTATGTTGCAGACAGTTCTAGTAACTAGACCAAAAATATACTCTTCCCTGCTTTTATATCTGCAACCAGTCTCTGCACCTTCTTTACCAGGAACTATAAAGCTTGGCTCAAGATTACCTTGGTCGTAAACAAACTCGTCAACAACTTTAGGCTTCCTTGAATTTGACCACATTCATCAATGAAGTTTCCCTCATTATGCCCGATGTTTCAGGAGGCACTTGCTCTATCCAACTGAGCCACAGCCCCTTATTTATCTCAGATTTATCTCAAATAGGATCTTCATCAAGATAAACCAACAAGACCAAGGGAATCTAAATAAAGATATTTTTGTATATAAAACTTAACTAGATTAATAAATATTGCAACATCGATTCATACTTCCTGTTATCTAAAGAAATAAATTTATTATCAGTTCAGGAAAAAAATCAAAATTTAGGAGAAATATACTGTGACTTATCTAACTTTATTAGCGGCGACTGCTCCTCATACCGTATCTTGGAGTCCTAAAGTGGCTTTTATCATGATTGCCTGCAATATTGCGGCGATCGCTATAGGAAAATTCACCATTAAATATAAAAATGCGGGACCTCAATTGCCTTCTCCCGCTTTGTTTGGTGGCATGGGATTACCTGCTTTATTAGGTACTACTAGTTTAGGACATCTGTTGGGTGCAGGAATGATTCTCGGTCTAGCTAATGCTGGCGCTTTATAAGTTGGCAACGGTTAAAACTTTAAAACTGAGTAATTTTGCTTAATATTGTAGTTTAAACTAACCAAAGCTAGGGAAAAGCGATCGCTCGACCATTTTCTCGGAAATTCTGCTAAATGGCTTATTTAGTTAAGAATATGAGCGATCGCGTGCGACAAACAATCGGCTTTAATTGATGATTTCGTCCTGCTGATAAGCTAAATAGGCAGCCTCTAAAAACTGACTATTACTATATCCTTCGGGTACACTGTCTAATAAAATAATTTCCCTAACCTGTTCGGCTAATTTACGACTTAGCTGGTGCTGATATTCCAACATAATATTTTTGCGTCGTTGCAGAAAATCGCGGATAGTGGCAAAGTCTTCGGGGAGTAAATTGTCAATCTCGGCTTCAATTCTCAGTTTAACTGCTAAATCTTCTGCTTCAGTTGAAATTTCAACCTGGGTTAGCATTGATGTCTCTTCCTGAACGACGATTGTACCTGCTACCATATCACCCAGACGCTTTTCTTGTTGAGTAAAAATAATAAAAAATACGCCCATAAATAATAGATCGTCTACTGGTCGCAATAAAGCTCGTAAAATTGCTTGAGGTAGTCTTTCTGGTTTGCCATTATCACAAATAACCCTGATTTTCGTCCATTTTTTACCTGGAGTTTGTCCTTGCCACAAAGTTTCTAAAACTACAAAATAGCCGACGTAGATCGCAAAAGTGGTCAGAGACTGAACTGCCCAGATCCACTGTGCTAAACGATTCAAGAATCCATCGTCAATTAAATTAGGGACTAGTTGGAAAGCCAAAAAAGCACTAAGCACCCAAACCAATAAAATTGTTAACCCAAAAATTATATAGTCAATTATCAAGGCAAAAGAACGATTGCCAATTCCCGCTAAAGTGAACTCAAGCTCAACGCTTTCTGGAGTTTGTAAATTAATTTGATTAAAAAAACGCATATATATTTTAGATTTAGCAGCCTAAAAACAATCAAGTTATTCATTTAGACTTTGAGTCTATCTTTATTACCTCTGAGCAACTGTGATTCCAAACATTAATTGGACTAAGCACTACTTCCAAAGTTCGGCAATCCACCTCCAGAATAGGTAGATGCATAAATCTTTTCAAGGCATCATATAACATATAGTAGCAATACTGTCACATTGAATGTTTGGGCAGCTTAAAAGATACTAGAAATGAAATATTTAACCTTGAATAAAAATCACTAAATATTTTGTTAGTCGAGTTGAACCTTTATGGTCACCTCTGCGTCTAAACTTGCAGTCGGATTCAAATTAAATTTATTTAGAAGTATCGCTGACTTTTGAAGTTCATAAGGAGTCATAACTGTACAAATGCCTAAAGCTAAAATTGCCAAAACAAGTGTTAAAGGAAACTATTCAGCAGATATGGTGAGAAACTATTTGCACGAAATTGGACGAGTACCTTTATTAACCCACGAGCAAGAAATTGTTTATGGGAAGCAAGTGCAGAAAATGATGACCCTGTTAGCTGAAAAAGAAGAGTTAGGCAGCAAACTCAGCCTGAAGGAGTGGGCAGCCAATGTCCAACTGAGTGAAATTGAACTTAACAGGATCATTAAACAAGGTGAAAGAGCCAAGCGCAAGATGATCGAGGCAAACCTGCGTTTAGTAGTGGCGATCGCCAAAAAATACCAAAAGCGCAATATGGAATTTCTCGATCTGATTCAAGAAGGTAGTCTTGGTCTAGAAAGGGGAGTAGAAAAATTTGACCCCACTAGAGGATATAAGTTTTCCACCTATGCCTACTGGTGGATTCGTCAGGCGATCACCAGAGCGATCGCTCAACAGGCTCGTACCATCCGCTTGCCCATTCACATCACCGAAAAGCTAAACAAAATTAAAAAAACTCAGCGAGAGCTAGCTCAAAAGCTTGGACGTAGTGCTGAAGTTGGCGAAATTGCTCAGGAATTAGATCTAACACCAGAACAGATTCGTGAGTATCTTAGTATTGCTCGTCAGCCGATCTCCTTGGATGTTCGGGTGGGGGAAAACCAAGACACTGAATTATCGGAATTACTGGAAGATGAGGGTATTTCTCCCGATCGCTATGCGACTCAACAGTTATTACGTCAAGACTTATATAGCCTGATGGCAGATTTATCTCCTCAGCAACAAGAAGTGATTGCTTTACGCTTCGGCTTGGATGATGGTAATGAGCTTTCTCTGGCAAAAATTGGTCAGAGAATGAGCATTAGCCGCGAGCGAGTACGTCAGCTAGAACATCAGGCTTTAGCTCAGTTGAGAAGGCGTAGAAGCTACGTTAGAGAATATGTAGCTAGTTGAAATTAGCAGATATTTTTAGGAATTACTGGCGATCTCCCCAAGTTTGTTATAAATTCGATCTATTATTCAGTAGATTTGTTTATTCATAACAGGAAAGGAGGTCGCCATTATCTTAAGATTGCCAAATAAGCAACTAAAACTAACCCCTGCTGAATACCCTAGTATTCTAGTGGGGGTTCATGGCAAAATAACCATCGTGCGCGATCGTTATGGTCTGGAGGGTGTCGGCTAGACCAACAGATTTAATGACCCGCAAGATTTCTTTTCCGTGAATTCTTAATTTAGTGGTGTAGGAGTATACAATGACACTATTCAACGAAACTTTAAATGGCAAAGACAGCACCAATGTTTCTGCTAACAATAACGGTCAGTCTAACCTTTTAAGTACTGCTACAAAAGCTGAAGCAATACAGGGTTGGCTAATTGATAAGCTAGCAGAAGTGCTGGAGATTGAACCAAATCAAATTGATGTCGGACAAGATTTTGAGGAATACGGTTTAGAATCAGCTGAGGCGATCAACCTGTCGGGAGATTTAGAAGATTATCTTAATTGCCGTCTACCTCCTACCCTGTTGTGGGACTATCAAAATATTGAGACTTTAGCTCAATATTTAGCTAAGGGAAACTTGTCTGACAACCAGTCTGATACTTTAGAACTTCAAGCGTTACCCAGCCATGGCTCAGATTCTATATCTAATATACCTTTAGAAAATTATCAATTTAACGAATTTCCCGAATATAAAAAATTATTAGCTCAACAAGAACAGGTTGCCAGCTTAGGCAATGGTAATCCATTTTTTATTCCTCAAGAAGGGATAGTTAACGATCGCACTACCGTTGATGGTCGTGAACTGATTAATTTCGCTACCTATAACTACATCGGTATGTGTGGCGATCCCCAGGTGACTCAGGCTGCCAAGGATGCCATTGATAAATATGGAACTTCTGCCTGTGCCAGTCGTTTACTCTCTGGGGAAAAACCTTTACACCGAGAATTGGAGCGAGAACTGGCGGAGTTTATTGGTGTAGAAGACAGTATTGTTCTAGTTGGTGGTCATGCTACCAACGTTACCACCATCGGTCATTTGTTTGGTAAAGGAGATTTAATTGTCTATGATGCCCTAAGCCATAACAGTATTCTTCAGGGGTGTTTTCTCTCTGGCGCTAGCTTAGTCGCCTTTCCTCATAATGATATAGAAGCTTTAGAAAAAATTCTCAGCGATCGCCGCCATCGTTATCAAAGAGTCTTAATCGTTATTGAAGGGGTTTATAGCACTGATGGTGATGTTGCCAACCTTCCCCCCGTAGTTGAGCTTAAACAGAAGTATAAGACCTTTCTCATGGTAGACGAGGCTCATTCTATTGGCACGATCGGTAAGACTGGCAGAGGTATTAGCGAATACTACAATCTTAATCCTAATGATATCGATTTGTGGATGGGAACTCTTAGTAAGTCTTTTGCTAGCTGTGGTGGTTATATTGCAGGTTCTGCTGCTTTAGTAGAGTATCTTAAATATACTGCCCCAGGTTTTGTGTTTAGTGTCGGCATGTCTCCTCCTAATGCTGCGGCGACTTTAGCGGCCGTGCGGGTGCTGAGAGCCGAACCAGAAAGAGCGACTACTCTCCAAGCTAGAGCAAAATTGTTTTTAGACTTAGCTCAAGAACAAGGTTTTGATACTGGGATGAGCCAAGACTCTCCTGTAATTCCTATTATTGTGGGGGACTCTCTCAAATCAATTCAGCTATCCCAAAATCTGTTTAAAAGAGGTATTAACGTGCCGTTGATGATTTATCCTTCCGTACCGCAAAATGGTGCTAGGTTAAGGTTTTTTATTACCTGCAATCATACGGTTGCGCAAATTATGACGACGATTGAGATTCTTGCTGAAGAATTAAAGCAACTATAACTCAATCTAAAATTTAAACCTAAAATATTTTTTGCATTACAGGAAGAGAATTTTCTCTTCCTATTTTTGTTCAATTAAGCTATTAATTCTTATAGTTTTTGTTATAGCAAAACTTGTATTTAATTAAAGCCGAATTTAATAAGATTTAAATAAGTACTTTATTAACTTTAATTAATAAAAGATAGCTGAATTTAAAATACGTATTTGTTCGGAGAATACAAAATTTTAATTAAGTTTTTCCGTAAAACAACGATGGTATTGTTGCTATTCTCAACAGAAAATGAGATTTAGATTCACATACATAGATTGTTGATCCCAAAAACTTTTTGCTATGGCTACTCAAATTAATTATCGTTGCATGGAATTATTGAAAAATTACCATCGCAATCCCTCTTTAAAATTACGTAATAAATTAGTTGAGCTAAATATAGGTTTGGTTAGAAAAGTAGCGCATCAAATATGTCGCAAATGTGCCGAACCTTATGAAGATTTAGAACAAATTGGTTACTTAGGTTTGATTAGAGCAATTGAAAGATTCGATCCATTACAGGGAGCAGCATTTAGTTCCTTTGCAATTCCTTATATTCGTGGGGAGATGCTGCACTACTTAAGAGATAAAGGTAGCATGATGCGGATTCCCCGTAGATGGCAAGAACTTTATACCAGAGGTAAAAAGCTGCGTAAAGATTTAATTGAAAAACTAGGACGTTTACCTAGAGATACTGAACTAGCTGCTGGATTGGGTATTCCCCTAGCAGAATGGAGTGAGTGTCAATTAGCTTTGCAAAATCGTCTGCCAATTAGTTTAGATGCAGTAGTTAATAATTCACTCGATTCATCAATTACTTTTGGCGATACGATCGCCGATCCAAACTATTTGAAGCAGCGTAAACTAGAAGATGATAAGCTTCAATTGCAAAGAGCAATGAACCAACTAGAAGATAAAACTAAAGCGGCGATCGAATGTGTATTTCTTTGGGATTTACCCCGTAAAGAAGCTGCTAAACATATTGGCATTAGTCCTATGACTGTTACTCGACATTTGCATAAAGGTATCGAGCAGTTAAGCACTATGTTAGAACATCAAGTGGCATGAAAGCTTACTAATTTAAATTAGATATTTAGATTAGATCATAGTTAATTTTATTGGTTTGAAAATATATTATTTCTTAAAATGGTTTCGATAGTCTATTGGCAAGCATCTATATAATTAGATGCTTATTTTTTATTTAAATTACCAGGTCTATTATTGGAAAATCTTAAGAAATTAACTGCTGAATAATTGTCTTAGCTTGATTGGCATATCCACCGCCAAACAAATTAAAGTGATTTAAAACGTGATATAAATTATAAATACTTTTTCTTTGTCTATAACCGCTATCTAATTCCCAGGCTTCGTTATAGCCATTGTAAAAAGCTGTGGGAAATCCGCCAAACAATTCTGTCATAGCAATATCCGTTTCGCGATCGCCATAATAGGTAGCAGGGTCGAAAATAATCGGTGCGCCATCACTACTAATTCCCGCATTACCTGACCAAAGATCGCCATGAACTAAGGAGGATGGAGGCTGCCACTGGGCAAGTTTATTTCTGACGGCATTAATTACTTGATTGGAGTCGGGAAAACTTCCCCCACGACGTTTAGCCAGTTTTAATTGATAACCAATCCGCTGTTGGGCAAAAAAGTCTGCCCAATTATCCATCCAGGTATTGATCTGAGGTGTCGAACCAATCGTATTATTTTGTGACCAGCCAAAGTTTTTATTCGTTCCTACTCGGTGCATTGCTGCCAGGTTATGCCCCATTGCTTGCCAGCTTTGATTGTTTGCGCCTCCTAGATCTAGCCATTGCAGCACAATATAGCTATGGTTGGCTGTTGTACCCCAACAAATTGGCTGCGGTACAGAAATTGTTTGGGTAGCGTGCATTTGCTGTAAGCCTAAAGCTTCTGCTGCAAACATCTCTATTTTAGATGCATCATTTAACTTGACGAAATAGGCTCTATCTTCACTGCTGACTTGATAACCTTGGTTGATACAGCCACCGCTGACGGACTTAGTATTAGCGATCGCAAATTGTTGCTTTGTTTCTTGACTAATAGCTTGAGCAATTTCTGTCCACATTGACTTGAAGGTAGTAATTTCTTTTACAAAATAATACCGTAGTTATTGAGGGTAAACTTAAATTCTAAAATCAAGCGATCGCGAGTTTGAGGTACCATTCCTTTGTGAAATCAGAATGGATCTTCAGCAAAACCAACCCCATCAGGATTATAAATAGTCATCACCATGGCTGGTATTTATTGATTTAGCAAATTAAAATTGTAGGGCTAATATTGATTCACCAATCTTGAATTTTAGTTTATGAATTTGCGAATTTTAATCAAATCATTATTTTTTATTTGTTGCTTAGGTTTAATCTCTGGTATCCAACCAGATCTTAACGGAAGTTTTACAGTGCTAGCTCAGAATACAATTGCGTCAGGGAATAATCTGACAAATTTATCTCCACAGGAAAAGGTTAGTCTTAAACAAGGAAAGGTGATCTTAAAAGGGCAAAAGGGCATATATTTAGGTCAAGTTGAGACTTCAGGAAATATTAATACTGCCTGGCAAGTGTTAACAGATTATGATAACTTTGAACGCTTTATACCTAATATTGCCTCTTGCAAGATCATTTCGAGCAAAGGCGATCGCATTTTGTTTGAGCAGGTAAACGTAGTTGATCTCTGGTTATTTAAACAGAAGTTTACAGTACAGATTGAAGCTATTAAAATTAAACCTAATAAAATAGACTTTAAAATTGTTGATGGTGATTTAAAAAAATTGGTCGGCAGATGGCAAATTAAGGAAATATCTCCAGATCAAGTTTTGGTTAGTCATGCGGTAGAAGTTGAGCCTGGAGATAAGACAGAGAAGCCTCTTTTTTATGGTGTTTATGAAAGTTCTTTAGAAGAAACCTTAAAAGCGATCGCCCAGGAGATTAATAAGCGCTCTAAAGTTTAAAGATCAAGATTATTTAGTTCTTCTAGTAATAAAGCTTCTGCTTCTGATTCAGACAAGCTCTCAATCTTGAGAAGATTATTATTTATTTCAATATCTTGCTTTTTTTTGATAGGTTGATGATGAAATAATAAAGATGATAAATAATTACTTAACGCTGTAATATTTGGATGATCAAATGTAACAGTTGGAGATAGCTTAAGATCGTAACTCGATTGGAGTTTATTTCTTAATTCAACTGAACCTAAAGAATCTAAGCCTGACTCCAGAAAACCTGTATTTAAATCTATCTTGCTTAAATCTTTAATGCCTAATATAATTGCCACTTGCTGACTTATTTGTTCTTTTAATAAAGATTCTCTATACTCAGGAATTACAGCAAGCAACTGTTGTTTAGTGTCATTACTTTTTGTCGATTTAATCTTAACAGTAACCAAATCTTCGTAGTAAGGAGTAACAGCATTATTTTGTTCCCACAAATCCCAATTTATCGGCATGACTCCTACCTGTGGAGGTGCATCTAATAGCAATTGTTCTAGAATTTCAATTCCCTCATTAGGTTTAATTGACCCAATACCTTTTTGTTTTAAAGCTGCTGTAATCTGAGTATTAGCAGCTAATCCAGTCTGTTCCCAAGCACTCCAGTTAATACTAATTGCTGGTAATCCTAGATTACGCCGAACGTGAGCTAAACTATCGAGAAAAGCATTAGCAGCGCAGTAATTAGCTTGTCCTGCCGAACCAATCAGAGAACTAGCGGAAGAAAAGAGAATAAAGCTTTCTAGGTCGTATTTTTGAGTTAAATGGTGTAAATTCCAGGCTCCTTGAACTTTGGGAGCAAGAACTTGCTCGAAGCTATGCCAGTCTTGTTGGGCAATAGTGCGATCGCTGACTATTCCTGCACAGTGAACCACTCCTCGTAAGGGTGGTAACTCAGATTCAATTTGTATTAGAACCTGGGATAGTTGATTTGTATTAGCAATATCTGCTTTAATGAGATTAACCTGGGCATCGTTTTGTATTTTTTTCAGCTTGTCTGTTAATTCTGGTTTGATCTGGTTACGTCCAAGCAAGACAAGATTCGTTACCCCCTTAGTAATTAACCATTGGGCTACTTCTAAACCAATTGCCCCCATGCCTCCTGTAATCAGGTATGTACCTGTAAATGTTTGATGGGTAGGGGCGAACGGCGACGCGTTAGCTAATGCTAAAGCATACCGCTCCGCATATCCTTTAGGGCGTTCGCTCCTACTAGATCGATCAATATCCATAGAAATAATAATTTTTCCCTGGTGTTTCCCCTGCTGCATGTAGCGAAAAGCATCAATAGTTTGCTCTTGAGTAAAAACAATGCAGGGTAAGGGTTTCAATGTTTCAGTCATAAGCGGCGATCGTTTATGCAGTTTACTACATAATTCCCTAAGCATCTGCTGAATTAGTTGAGGATCATCTTGAGTAATCTGCCAGAGATCGACAATGGAGTAGTTAATATTGGGTTTTAATTGGGCTACTTTGGCTGGTGACCAAATATCTTGCTTCCCTATTTCGATAAAACGTCCCCGTTCATTTAATACCGCCATACTTTTAGCAATAAACTCCCCTGAGAGAGAATTTAAAACTACGTCTACACCTCTCCCTACTGTTGCCGACATAATCTCTTCAGCAAAATCAAGACTACGGGAATTCATAATCTGACTTACGCCCATGGACTCCAGTAATGACCATTTAGCTAGAGAAGCAGTAGCATATACTTCCGCGCCTATGTCTTGAGCAATTTGAATCGCTGCTAAACCAACTCCCCCTGCTGCTGCATGAATTAAAACTTTTTCCCCTGGCTGGAGTTTTGCCAGATAGATCAGGGTGTAATAAGCCGTGAGGAAAGTTACGGGAATAGTTGCTGCTTCGAGCAAACTAAAAGATGGAGGTTTAGCAATAGCTAGTCGAGAATCAACCACCAAATATTCACTAAAGCTATTGTGGGCAATTGCCATCACTTCATCACCGATTTTAAAGCTAGTTACATCTTTACCTAATTGAGTAACTATCCCCGCACATTCTAAGCCGAGAAATTTGGTTTCATCAGGATATAAATCTAAAGCCACCATCACATCACGGAAATTTAACCCCGTGGCTTTAACTTCGATTTCGATTTCACGATCTTGAGGTTGCTGTCGCCTAACAGATTGCCATTGCAAGCTATCTAAATTACCTGGATTGTTTATATATAACTGTAAATTTTCTGCTTTCTCTTTCCCATATACGGGCGATTGACCAATGTGAGATTGACCAATGGGCGATTGACCAATGGGCGTTCGCGAACGACCCCGCTACAATTCTTGCCAACCTGTTGACATAACGCTGATGATCTCGATAGGCAACCTGTTCTATTTTTGACTCGCAAAGTTCCTGGAAAATATGTGCTGCTGTACCATCGACAGAATCGAGATCTATACCTACAGTTCGTAACTCTGGATGTTCCAAAACGATCGCTTTTTGCATCCCCCAAAGACAAGAGTTTCTAATTCCTGGCAAAAGTTGATCGTGATTTACAGGTTGTGCATTACGGGTAACAAACCATAAACCAGGATGAGTGGCAGATTGTATTAAAGCCTGTACTAAATATAAATAACTTTGGCACTCTTGCCAGTTTTCCTTACTATCTAAACTCCAGAGGTATATAACCCCTGTTACCTTGGGGTGTTTTTGAATTAAATCTACAAAAGCTTGAGGATCATTGGCAATTGCGTCACGAGGAACAAGATAGGATTGCTGTTGTTGAGTTTCTAGTTGGGTAGTTAACTGTTTACCTAGATCTGAACTGTCGGCAAAGATTAACCAAGTCCCAATACTTGTTAAAGAAGTTGGGGCTAATAATGGTTGTGGTTTCCATTGCGGTTGATATAGCCAACTATGCCAAGCTGGATTCGATTTAATGGCTTGAGATTTTAAACCTTCAATTTTGGCAATTAACTCGCCACTATCGTTATATAGCCAGACATCGGCAATTAAGATTTGCTGCTGATTATGATCTTGCCGTAATTCTAGATAACTCCAGACTTTAGGATCAGGAAAAGATTGTATAGCTAATTTTTCTATGCCTACGGGGATATAAGTTCTAGCTTGTAATTCTCTGGGTAAAGTTGTAACAAGTATTTGTAAACAAGCATCTAATAGTGCGGGATGAAAGTGATATGCTTCGCTCTTGAGATGATTCGGTAGTTCAATTAATCCTAATACTCGATTTTCTTTTGCCCATAGTTGTTTTATACCCTGGAAGCTTTTACCGTAGTTAATTCTATTTTGCTCACAAGCTAAATAATGTTGTTGAACATCTAATTCGCTATCTTTTAAACTAATTTTAATCTCTGCTAAGAGCTTTCCCGTGATTGGTATATTTAAACAGGAAATTGTACCAGAACAATGAAGTTGCCATTCGCCATCATTAGCACTGTGAACTTCCCAATCCCAAGATTCTTGTTGGCGAGATGTAATTGTTTGGATTTCTCGCTCAAACTTTAAGTTACTTTCAAAGTATAGAGGGGAATTAATATTAATATCTCTAATTATTAACTGGTTGTTTTGAGAATGAAATAATCCTAAAGCGATCGCTATTTCTAAATAGGCTGTACCAGGAAAGATAATTTTATTTTCTAAACAGTGTTCTTGTAACCAATTAATTTTGTCTATTTGTAAATAAGCTTTAAATAATGTTTGTTTAAGAGGCGAATCAATTAACTTCCCTAATAGAGGATGAACTTGCTTGGTAATAGATTGCAAATGAGTAACTTTTGTCGGGATATCTAGCCAATATTTTTGTCTTTGAAAAGGATAAGTAGGTAAAGATATTTTCTGAGCGTTATAGTTTTGGGTTAGAGCTTGCCAGTCGATCTCATAACCTGCTGTATATAATTGCGATAAGTTTGCTAAGATATATTTCCAGTCTGGTTTATCTGGATTTAAACTTGATAAAAATAAATGATTACTTTTAGTATTTAAAATACCTTGAGCTATGGTAATTAAAGTTGGCTTAGTGCCAATTTCTAGAAATATATTTACCTGTTGACTCTCTAAATACTTAATACTTTTAGCAAACTGAACAGGCTGTAATATATGCTCAAGCCAATAATTTGCTGTAGCTATAGTTTGATCTGCTAATTCTCCCGTAAGATTAGAAACAATTGGTATTTTAGGCAAAGCATAATTAATACTTTCAGCTACTGCTTTAAACTCTTTCAGCATTGGCTGCATTAAAGGAGAATGAAAAGCATGAGATACATTTAATAATTGAACTTTAATTGATAACAGTTCTAATTTACTTGCCAGATTATCAATTTCAGTTTTTAAGCCAGATAATACTAAATGTGTCCCATTGTCCGCAGCAATACTGATCTGATTATCAAGTAAATAATTAATTTTTTCTGGATTAGTAAAAACTGCCAACATTGCCCCATTTTCAGGTAAGCTTTGCATTAACTTCCCTCTAGCACAAACTAACTTCAAAGCATCCTCTAAGCTAAATACTTCTGCAATAGTTGCCGCGACATATTCCCCAATACTGTGTCCCACCATGACATCAGGTTTAATACCCCAAGATAACCATAGTTGCGCCAGGGAATATTCAATGATGAATAATAGAGGTTGGGTATATTGCGTCTGATTAATGTCAAATACCTGTAGGGGCGTTTCCCATTGTAGGGGCGCTTCGCGACGCGCAGCTAGTCCTTTAGGGCGAAGCGCCCCTACGGTGTTAATGTGGCAAATTTCCCAACAGCGATCGCAATTTTCTTTAAACACATCGCAAGTATCATATAGTTGTCTTGCCATATCAACATATTGCGAACCTTGTCCTGTAAACAAAAATGCCAGTTTATGATGTTGGATTGGTTCTTTTATTGATATTGTTGATAGTTTTTCAATTAATTCCTGTTTATCCTGAGCAATAATTCCTTGACGATAACTAAAATGATGTCTGCCAATGTTACTAGTCAAACAAATATCTTGTAGAGAGGTTTTAGCCTCGCTTTTAATAAAGGTTTGATAGCTAGAAACTAAGTCCTGTAATGCTGTTTCGTTTTTAGCTGATAAAGTTAATAAATAAGCAGGCAATAATTGATCTTTAGTTTTTGTTTGATTAACAAACTCTTCCAAGACAACATGAGCATTAGTCCCCCCAATCCCTAAAGAGTTAACTCCTGCACGACGGGGATAAGATTCAGTTTTCCATTCTTGTAGCTGAGTATTAATATAAAAAGGACTATGTTTAAAATCAATCTGCGGATTAGGCTGATTAAAGTGCAGACTTGCAGGAATCTTTTGATGATATAAACACAGAGTAGTTTTAATTAAACCGACAATTCCCGATGCCATTTGTAGGTGTCCGACATTGGTTTTTACTGAACCTAGCGCACAATCGCTTTTTCTGGTATAATCATGATAAACTTGGGATAATGCCTTGATTTCAATAGGATCTCCTAGTTTTGTTCCTGTACCGTGAGCTTCAATGTAGCTAACAGATTGAGGTGAAATATCCGCATAAGCGATCGCCTCAGAAATAACCCTGGTTTGTCCGTCTACATTGGGGGCAAGATATCCCACTTTTGTACCACCATCATTATTCACCGCCGATCCTTTAATAATTCCATAAATGCGATCGCCATCTTCTACTGCTCGATCTAGTAGCTTTAACACCACCATCCCCGCCCCACTGCCAAAGATTGTCCCCGAGGCTTCTGCATCAAAAGCCCGACAGTGACCATCTACGGATAAAATCATCCCCTCCTGGTAGAGATAACCCATTTTTGGGGGGAATGAACGGAAACACCACCAGCTAAAGCCATGTCGCATTCAGCATTAATTAAACTCTGACAGGCTAAATGAACCACTACTAGAGAGGTGGAACAGGCGGTTTGCACATTCACACTAGAACCTGTCAGATTGAGCTTATAAGATGTTCTAGTGGTTAGATAGTCTTTATCGTTTGCCGTAGTGACTTGAAAGCCTCCCATTGAGCTTAAATTCATTACCTGCAAGTCATCTTGTTGATCGATCTGATGACGATGAGGATAAATATTATTTAAGAGATAGGTATTAGTTGCTGCACCACCATAGAGGCTAATATCACCCTGGTAGTTAAAAGGATCGTACCCTGCATCTTCCAAACTTTCCCAAGCACATTCCATAAACAAACGCTGCTGAGGATCTAATAATTGAGCTTCTTTAGGACTATAGCCCCAAAAATGGGCATCAAAGCCCTCTATATTATCTAAAATCGGACTAGCTTTGACATAATTAGGATTTTTAACTAATTTTGGGTCAACACCAGAATCAATTATCTCTTGATCGCTAAAAAAGCGAATAGACTCTACTCCACGACATAAATTATTCCAAAACTCATTAAGATTATTCGCCCCAGGAAACCGACAAGACATACCAATAATTGCGACATCTTTATTTCCTCTAGCTTTACGGCGCAATCCCCGACGTTTACCCTGTTGTACAGCAATAGACTCTTGATCGCTATGCAAATAATTAGCTAAAGCAGCAATAGTAGGATACTGAAACAGCAACACAGCAGAAAGCTCATATTCAGGAGTAAGCTTGCTCAATACCTGCATCAGTAACAAAGAATTTCCCCCCAACTCAAAAAAGTTATCTTTAACTCCAACCTTATTAAGCTGCAAAACTTCTTGCCATACCTCTACCAGTCGCTGTTCGATCGCATTACCTGGTAACTCTTGTAAGTTTAGATTCCGCTGGTTAAATAACTCTTGAACTTCCGAGATAACCGCCTCAAACTCCCCTGCTGTAAATCTTTGGCTCAATTGCGATCGCATTATTTTCCCAATCGCCGTCTTCGGTATAGTCTCTGGAGGTACAGGAATAATATAAGTAGGAGTAACTCCAATCTGAGTAAAGACATTCCTGCGGATTGTATTAATTAATGCTCTTAACTCCTCTCCCTCGTAATCCGTATTAAAAAATACGGCTATTTGCTCTTGTTGGTTAGAATCAATCACGCCACAAACAGCAGTATAGGAAATGCTCACTCCTGCGATCGCTTCGACAATTGTCTCAATTTCGTGATTATAATAATTAACCCCATTAATAATAATTACGTCCTTTTGTCGCCCCGTAATTGTCAGTCGCCCCGACTCCAAAAACCCTAAATCCCCCGTCTGAAACCAGCCATCATTAGTAAAAATCTCCTCGTTCAACTCTGGCTGTTGATAATATCCTACGGTTATCGTTTCTCCTTTCGCCTGCAATAACCCAATCGTGCCTTGAGGAATTATTTGGTTCTTCTCGTCCACAATCCGTAAAGATACCCCAGGAATGGGCGCACCAACTGAAACAAATTCCCTCTGTAAATTTAGATAAAAATCTTGTAGGGGCGATTGGTCAATCGCCCTCCAATGGACTATTCCCGACGTAGTTTCCGTCATCCCATAGCCAGGGCTAACTACTTGGGGTGCTAAACCAAAGGGCGCAAGTAATTCAAGAAAACGCTCTGTAGTCTTACCTACAACCGCCTCTGCACCATTCCCCATCCAGCGTAGACAAGATAAATCCCAATTAGGCTTAACTGGCTTAACTGTATTACTTAACTGGCTTAACTTTTCATTCACCAAATTATAGGCAAAGTTTGGACTCCAGGTAGCATTAACCCGATATTTATGGATTAAATCTAACCAATGAAGAGTATTATGGAGAATAAATTCGCTTTCAACCTGGATTTGCTGACAGCCTAAAGATAGTTCCGTTAAATGGAACATTACCAAACTAGCAACATGTTCTAAAGGCATCCAATTCAAAGTAACATCCTCTTGAGTTAGATAATTTACCGTAGCCATACCGTAAACGCTGGCAAGTAAATTACGGGCAGATAACATCACCCCTTTAGACTTCCCCGTACTTCCCGAAGTCAATAATAACAACGCCAAATCATCCAAATTAGCCTGATGCCAATGGCGATCGCGATCGCTACTCAATAAATCCTCAACTTGAACCGTAGCCAAACCTGTTATCTCGCGATCGGTAATTACCAAAGCAGCATGACATAAATCCTTAGCTTGCCGAAGTTTATGGCGATCGCGATTAAGCTCAATTCCTACAGGAACAGGTACAAATCCTCCCAAAAAACAGCCCCACAGACAAATAAAGAAGTGTCGTGATTGTAGCTGAAGAATCACTCGATCTTGTGGCTGTAAACCTCTTTGACGTAAACCCTGTAAGATACGTTCAGCAGCTTCAAGTAAATCCCGATAGGATAAAAAATTATGTTTATTGTTATCAGTTACAAGAATAATTCCCGTTGGGTAGTTAGCAGCCTGCTCAAGCAGTTCAGGTAGGTTAGTACTTAAAACAGAACTCGGCAAAACAGCCCCATGAACGACAGAGAGATTAATGCAACCCTGTTCTGACAAATTATTCATAAAATTAAACTCAACTCGCCCACTACCGAAAAATGAAATTTAAAGTTACTTTATAGCAAATTAGTCCCGATTCAGGTGACATTTACTTGGGAAAACGCACTTTAGATCCCAAATTTGCGTATCTTATAATATTGCAGTGATAATGTTTGGCGATGAAACAGATCCCTCTCACTATTTTTGATGAAACTCTAAGAGATGGAGAACAACAGGTTGGCATTTTTTTTGATGCCCAAACCAAAATCGATCTGACGCAACTAATCGCCAACACAGGAATAGATCATGTGGCATTAATGCCTGCTATTCATCCAACGGAAGCAGAATTAGTCAAGAATTTAGTTAATCGCAATCTTCCCCAGATAGTCGCTTCAACCATGATGGGTAAAAGTTATAT
>JAAUOU010000069.1 GCA_012034765.1 Pleurocapsaceae cyanobacterium CSU_1_1
TGCTCCTGACGTTAAATCGCCGTAGTGGGAAACAATTGAAGTACCACAAAGGAAGATCTGACTACACCCGATTGGGGTTTTCAGAAGCCAGCATCGTAATCTTTGATTCGATGTCTGGAGAAGTCACCAGAAGATATTCCTAGTAATATTGCTAGTCAAGTTGATACTAATGCGGTTGGAAATGCAGAAGGTATTAACATCTCGACTGCTAATCTCAACATGACTAATGGGAGCAAAATTGACGCTTCTACATTCGGTCAAGGCAATGCAGGAGGAATTAAGATTATCGCTTCAGGAAACATCATTATTGACGAGCAAGATCTTGAAGACAATGCTAGTAGTATTACCAGTCAAGTTGATACTAATGCGGTTGGAAATGCAGGTAGTGTCACTATCTCAACTACCAATCTTGACCTAACCAACGGAGGCAAAATTGATGCTAGTACTTTTGGTCGAGGAAATGCAGGAAAAGTTAAGATCGCTGCGTTAAAAGACATTAATGCTGATGGGTCAGATGCTAAAGATATTCCAAGTGGTATTACCAGCCAAGTCGATATCACTGCCGTTGGAGATGCCAGTGGTGTTACCATCTCAACTACCAATCTCAACCTGTCAATGGTGCGAGGATTGATGCCAGCACATTTGGTCAAGGTAATGCAGGAGCAGTGAATATTGACGCTGATAATACTATATATATTGACGGAGAATACATTAGAGATTTCATTGTTTTTGATGAAGATAAAAATGTTGGTGGTATTTTTAGTGCTGTCAACGAGAGAGCAATAGGAGATGCTAAAGGAATCAAAATTACCACAGGAAATTTAATTCTTACCAATGCTGGTACTGTTAGTAGTAGTACATTTGGTCAAGGCAACGCTGGTAATATAACTATTGAGGTTGACAACGACATTTTTGTTGCTGGAGAAGATTTAGAAGGTTTTTTTAGTGGTATTTTTAGTCGGGTTGACAAAGATGCGGTTGGAGATGCAGGGAATGTCGCTATTTCGACTGCTAATCTTAATCTTACCAATGGTGGAAGGATTGACGTTAGCACTTTGGGACAAGGCAATGCAGGAGCAGTTAGTATTACTGCTACTGAAAATATTAGTGTTGACGGAAAAGCTTCGAACGAAGAAGAACCTAGCCTTATAGATAGCCGAGTAGAACTCAACGCACAAGGAGATGCAGGAGGTGTTGTTATCTCAACTAATAGTTTAAATCTTGCTAATGGCGGAAGAATTGATGCTAGTACCTTTGGTCGAGGCGATGCAGGAGAACTCAAAATAAATTCTAATCTTGTCAATGTAGATCGAGACTCATTAATAGTTAGCCGTAGTGAATCAGCTTTTGATGCAGGGAATATTTCTCTCAATGTAGCTGATTTATTACAAGTAACAGACAGCTCGATCTCTACTAGTTCTTCTCAATCTTCAGGGGGTAATTTAACTATTTCTGCTGGAGACATAAAACTTCGGGGAAACAGTGATATTACTACCAATATTTTTTTAGGACAAGGTAGTGGCGGAAATATTGCTATAGAAGCTGATTCGATCATTGCTTTTGATGATAGCGATATCTTTGCCTTCGCCGCCGATGGACAAGGCGGAAATATTACCCTCGATACTCCTGCTTACTTTGCCGAAAACTTTACTCTTAATTCTTTAACCAGCAATCCCGACTCTCTAGAAAATAACTCCCGCGCTGATATAAATGCTACAGGAGCAGTATCATCTGGTGCAGTTGATATTCCCGATGTGAGTTCTATTCAAAACAGCCTCACTGAATTACCGAATAATTCCCTCAACACTGATGAATTAGTCGCAAATAGTTGCGTTGTGCCAGTGGGCGATCGCAAAGAGGGTAAATTTATCATTACTGGAGTAGAAAGCTTACCAGTACGTCCAGGGGACGGTATTCCTTCTAAATTTCCGACGGGAGAGGTGCGTAGTGTGCCTGAAAAGCAGAGCAGTTGGCAACCAGGCGATCCGATTGTCGAACCCCAGGGAGCTTATCGTTTAGCGAATGGTAAGCTGGTGCTGAGTCGGGAATGTTCTCAGTAGCCAATAAAAGCATAGCTTAAATCTAATTTAATTCAACGCGATATCGCGGTCTTGAGAAATTCCAAGCTTCTGATTGAAATGAGACGCTTCCTCAAAGTCTTCTAGAGGCTCATCAAAATCATCACTCATCCATACCTTACCTTTAGCACTCCCTCTTCTCAAGGGTTTTTGACAGGTGAGATTTTGGCAACAGGTTGATTGTCTTGAGTGATAACAATCTCTTCTCCTTTGATAGCAAGATCGAGAAGTTGGGATAAATTAGATTTAGCTTGGGTAATATCTAACTGAGTCATAGGGTTAGTTCTAACTGTATTCAGTTTCTATTTCCACTATATCGCTTTGTTGGGGGATAGCTATTTCAATAACTGTTGACTTTTATTTTAATTGTTTGAGAGATATTGCTATCTATGCTGCTTAATTGGATAGACTCGAGCTAAGAGATTAAATTCCTTGAAAAGCTCTTTTATTGTATAAATTTGGCGTGGTAGAAGTGAGTTGCAAATCACCGATCTGAGGATGATTAGGATTGACAATTACTATGTTCTCCATGCCTTCGGGAATTGCTGCACTAGGAACAATTAAACATAATTCTTGGTTGCTGTTTAACCAATTGCTGCCAATTAGCTGGGTACTCAATGGATAGGGAAAATCAGCCCAATCATCGGGCAGATCATCAATGGTTAAAGTCTTGGTCTTGGTATTACTAGGTAGATCGTAAATCCCCAAGTTATAATCTTTGGGTATGAGTCTGGGAGAAGGCAAGTAATTAGCCATCTCTAATAAAGCTACAGCAGGACTTGAGGCAAAATAAAGCACTGGCAAACCTGGACTATTCCATCTAGCTCCATCTTGGAAAGATTTTCCCTGTCCCGAATAACTGGTTAAATATTTTTGTTTTGTAATCCGATACAGGCGCATTAACTAAACTCGCCATATTCAATTGCTTTGAGTGACTCCTTAACGATTTTTCTCCCTTCAAATGTGTCGCACAAGTTAATTGGCAGTTCTCCTGCTAAGGCAGGAATGCTTGTATGCAGCCATTCGTGTGCCATAGCTATGTCGCCAAAGACCAGAGCAGCATCTTGAATCACTCTCAGGGTATCCAATATTCCTTCGGCAGCACTTCTCGGTAATTTTTTCTTATGATAAAAACGGTTTAAGTTAGCTGAAGTTGTTTCTAATAGACTGATAAACAGATCTCTTTCCCCTAGTTCCTGGATGGCTGCTTTTAGAATTGCTCCAGAAATACCTTGACGTACTGCTTTAATATATTCGCCTCGATCTGACAAGAGAGTAGGAGAAAGCTCTGCATCTTCTAATAGCGAAGTAATACTCATGATAGAAAATACAATATTGTTACTTGTTACTTGATTATACATCATATTGATGATAAATAATAATCATATTGATTATTAAATTCTTTTGATTTTCGGTCTTTTCCCGAACAACCATTTAAGCTATTTCGCACGATGAAAAATATCGCTCAAACCTTTGAGCAGTAATATTCAATAGCTCTTAGCTGTTAGCCCTAAAGGATTAGCGCCTGGGGGGCGCGTCCTCCTTACGTCGCGTCCCGTTAGCTTTAAAATAATAAAATCAAAAATGCCAGAACCAACCTTTATTCCCTGACCAACTTAGTTCGCAAATTGTGCCTTTAGGTTCACGGGGATAACGTTTAAACTCTCCTCTTAATTGCTTGGCTAAATCGTTGGCTTGTTTAGTTCCGCCCCCAGAGTTTTTATTACTATCTAAACCAATGCCATTATCTTCAACTCGAATCATATTTTGTTGATCTTTTTGCAAACAGACTACTTTTAAACGAGTCACACCTTCAGCATATTTACCAACATTAATAATTGCTTCTTCTAAAAATCGACATAAGCTGCGTTTTTGTTCTACTGTTAATTTAATTCCATTAATACTATCTTCAAAATTGTTGATTTTAAACTTGATAGTTTTAAAATTAGGATAGTCGAGCCTTATAGTATTACTATATACTTGATAGAGAATTTCTGTTAACGGACATTGTAAATCGACTTCTGATTTACCGATGTGAATACTATTACCATCAATAATAGTTTCTTTTTCAATTAAGTTTCCGATCTCTCGTAATTCTTCATTTAAAATATTTAATTCTTTGATCAACCAATCTTCTGCTAGTTCTTTTGAATAAGCCTCCCGTAAAATCTTTTTGAGAGTCTGTATGGGTCGATTGTGAATAGTCGAAGCCATATATTTAATCATATATTGCCGCTCTTTTAATTGGAATTTTAAGTTTTGACGATCGCGATAAAACATGGAAGCAGTTAAGCCTAAACCATTTAGAAATAACACTAATACCGAAGAAACTACAGGCAGCCACAAGCCATATTCTAGTAATAACAAATAGCAAACTAAGGCTACTAAAACACTGCTTAAAAAAATCACCATTGCTAATTTCCAAGGTGATTCATTTAATAGTCTTGCTAATCCAATTCCCAAAAATCCCCAGGCAAAAATCCAAAGATATTCTGCACCATCATGCCAAATCCAAAGCAATGGTCGATCATCTAAAACTGCACTAATAATCTGACTAACAGCATGAGCGTGAAATTCTACTCCATAGATAAAACCCGTATTATTAGAACGAACAGCATTAGTATTTACATCATCTCTAACGCTTAAAGCAGTAATGCCAATTAAAACAATACGATCTTTAATCCAAGCAGGCTGAACTTTACCTTGCTTCATATCCTCTAAAGAAACAATCCGAAATGGATTCTCCCCACGACGAAAATTCAATAACACTTGATTCCCCTCAGCATTTGTCCTGATATAGCCACCTGTCTGAGGATTGACCCTAGTTAATTCAACTTGACCCACCTGCATAGTTTCAGGATCGTCGGGAGCATTTTTCAAAGAAATATTTTTTGTTGCTAAATACTGTTCGACTAAGCGAATTGGTAGAGAAAATTTAAGCTCGTTATTATTGACCATAGTTAATAAACTACGGCGTGAATTTCCATCTTGATCAAGTAAAATATCGACAAAGCCAATTTGTTCTGCGGGGAGTACATGGGGTGATTTGATCAAATTAATACGGGAATTATTTGGGTTTGATAATACTTTTTCCACCCCAATAACATTTTTCTGTTGCGAAAATACTTTTTCTAATTCAGCACTACCAGGTTCTTGGGGTTTGTCTCTGACTAGATCGATACCAATTACCACAGGATTATAACTTTCAAGAGTAGTGATTAAATTGGCTAATTCTCGATCTGATATAGGATATTTGGCTAAATTATTAATATCCTGCTCATTTATACCGACAATTAAAATCTTGTCATCAACAGGTTCAGGACTTCTCCAGCGCAAAAAGCTATCTAATGCCGTTAATTCTAAAAATTCTAAACCACCGATAGCCCGTGCTAAAAAAACTAAAAATATTACAGCAATACCTGGCATTGCCCCCGCACGCCAAACAGCTATTTCTTTAGTTACTTTTTGCCACATTTAATCACCTAATCACCAAACAATTAGTTATGGACAAATAATTAAAAATCAAGGAATTAAATTAATCAATTAAGCCTATTTCTCTAGCTTGCTTTTCAGTTTGCAACCGTAAGTTTTTATCATCTTCTGGATAAACCTCTAAGGCATCTTGAATCTTAGTCCAATAATTTCTGACAGTTCTTTCTGCAATACTCATTTTTTTAGCAATTTCTTTATCGGTTAAAGATTTATTAAAAGCTAGTTCCAATAAATCATTCCATTCCTCTTTTAATTCTAATCCTGTGCGCATTTCTTTAGGAGTAAAGTTAATTCCCTGTAATGACCATTCAAGCTTTGTGAGCATTTGGTCTATTGGTTCACTTTTATCTGCTACGGTGAAACCACCTTCATGTTCATTAATCTGAGGACGTAAGCGAATTAAAGCCCTAGCATCGGCACTTTGAACCACAAGATTGAGTGAGGGATATTTCTTCATAATGGTTCTTAGGAGTTTTATGCCTGTTTCTGGCTGAGGTTTATTCCCTGGTTTTTCAGGCAGAGAAAGGTCTGTAACCACTACATCTCGGTCGGGAAAACTATTTAGTTTTTCCCAAGCTTCCTCTGTAGTTTTTGCTTTAATAATATTAGCATCAGCATATTTACTATAAATTGCGTTTACAGTTCCATTAATTACAGCGTCGTGGTCGTCAATAACTAATATTTTAGTAACTTTGTTAATTGTATTCATTGCTGCTTATTTTTACTATATTTGTCAATTGAAGTTAAAATAATGATAAGTGATCTTACCATTCAAAAGACCAAATATTACTGTCTTTTGTTAACGTATTTTCATAATTACTTAATGTTAAGTACTCAAAATATTTTTGAAGATATTTTAATTCTTCTTGATTATTTTTGAGTAATTGTTTATTTGATTCTTGCTCGACAAAAGTAATTTTTAGCTGATTATTTAAGGGATTTTCCATAAAAATAGAACTAATTCTCTTTCCCATCTTCAAGATAAAGTACTTGATGGCGATCGCTTATGGATAAATAATTAGCGTCATCGCTCATTGTCAAACATTTATTAATTCTACGAGCGAGTTTATTACTAACCAAAGTCAATGCTTGCTTGGGTGGGAGAAACTGATAGGCACTTTAGGTGCTACTTGATATTGTCTTAATCTAAATATCATGTTGGTAATTTGAATTATGCCTATTTCAGATCATTTTAAATATCTTAGAAGTAAAATTGGCAATACACTGTTACAAATTCCTGGGGTTGCTGCTGTTATTCATGATGAAACTGGAAGAGTTTTGTTGCAGCAACCCACAGATGACAATTCTTGGAGTTTGCCGGCAGGAGCAATTGAGCCTGGGGAAACCCCCGCACAAGCTTTGATTCGGGAAGTCTGGGAGGAAACAGGCTTAAAAGTCAAACCATTAGGAATACTGGGGGTATTTAGTGGCGAACATGGCTTTCGATATACTTGTCCTAATGGCGATCGTGTCGAGTATTTAGTAGTTCTTTTTCAATGTTTAGGATTTACTTTTTCTGCGTTTGCTCTCAATTTTCCAACAATCATTGAGCCAATCAATCAACTCACTACGAGATGCAGTTGACTGTTTGATTACACCGCAAAGCTGGGCGATCGCACTTGGATTATTGATTTCTACTTGTAGAGGTTGATTAGTTAAACAGCTACAAGGAATTTCGAGCTGCTGTAAACGATAATATATGCTCCAGCGTTGATTAAAATTTATCTCAATAGAGTGAGTGATTGGCTGATTCGAAGTACTCGGTTTCATGCTTTTACTTAACAAGAATAATTATTGGTTTGTTTTTTAGTAAAATGTATTTTGATCAACGTAGTCGAAGACTCTAAGTATTTGTACAGAAGCTTTGTTAGCTTATTATTCTTCGATCTAATATACAGCTTAATGCTAATAGATAGCAACAAATATAAATTATCCTAATTAGAAATCAAGTTTTGTATAATGTTCTAGTTGCGACAAGTTTTGATTGCTTATTGATAATAAATAGTATTTTATAAAAGCTAATATCTAGGTGATTGAGTCAAAACACAATAGCTTGTAAGTCATAATTAAGAAGCCTTATAAAGATTATTATTTTTTTGTTTGAAGTTTATGAAAATTATTTAGGGGGTTTTTGATTCGCAATAAGCTATTCGTGTTAGGTTAATATTATTAAGGAAAAATATTTAATGAGAGGGCAAGAATTATGTCTACTACCACAGGTTTATTACGTCCTTTTGGTCATGTAGAAGATAATCCAGTATTGCTAGATAAAAGCGTCACTACGCCAGTATGTGAAGGCTTTAATGCTGTCTTGTCTAGCTTCCAAGGCTTGTACTTGCAATATCAAAAACATCATTTCGTAGTTGAAGGCTCTGAATATTATTCACTGCATGAGTTTTTTGCTGAAAGCTATGAAGAAGTCCAAGGACATGTTCATGAAATAGGCGAACGTCAAAATGGTTTGGGTGGTATTCCTGCTGCAAGTTTTAGTAAGCTGGCTGAATTATGCTGCTTTGAGCAAGAAGAAGATGGTGTGTTTGGCGAACGTCAGATGGTAGAACATGACTTAGTGGCAGAACAAGCAATCATTAAACTACTACGTCAACAAGCTGCTCAGGCAGAAAGTTTAGGCGATCGCGCTACTCGCTATTTATACGAGCAAATTTTACTTAAAACTGAAGAAAGAGCTTATCACTTACACCACTTCTTAGTTCACGATAGTTTGACTCTGGCTTTTGTTGGTAATAGTGGTAATGGTTCTAATTAGCAAGAAGGATAAGAAATATTTGAAACGGGGATTGGTATTAATCCAGGCGGGTGTTGCGGAAGCAGCATGAGTAGTTGATTCTAGTAAAAAAGACCGAGAAGAAGAAAAGGGGAAAGACACAATAAATGTTGGCTCATTATCTCAATCAGAATTATGGATAAAAACTGACCGTCTTTTCCCCCTTATTGGAGAGGAGAAACCTCCAACTCTGTTAAAGAGCAAATTCAGATTGTAGTTGTGTTGTCAATCTTAATAATTAAGATTAATTGTTTGAAAACATGAAAGCTTTTGAGAAGATTCTCAATTAGATAATTTTAATTGGTCAAAGCCTCAGCTTTCTTCTTGACTTGATTAAGAAGTAGGGATTGAAAATTTGTCTGTTGCTGTCCAATCCCTAGTCAGGCGTGAGAAATAATCCTCATGATTATCATACAATTTATTGCTAATAATTTGCAATAAAAACTAAAAAAGTTAGATATTGCCAGTCAGAATAGCTTTTAAGACATCGAGATGGTCATAAACTTGATAGGCAAAGAAAGCACCGCCTAAACCACCTACAAAAAAGGCGATCGCGAACTGATTCCAACCACTTGTTGTTTTTAGTTCATTCGGCACATCTGGATTAACAGTAGAATATGTCGGAAAATCAGACCGCCATTCTTTATTGAATGAAGCTGCACCATAAATAGCCAAACAGATAGTTAGAATTACAACTAATCCGCAAGCACTAAGTAAACCAACTAAATTTCCTTGTTCGCTGTTTCGCTGAGGACCTAAAAGAGCAAAAGGACCAAAGAGTAAATATCCGTGTGCCATGCCTATTTCTAAACCTCGGAACAGAGGAGAAAGTCCAGGGCGATAAAAAGGTATATTTTCCAATAGCCACTGACTAAAATCCGCAGAATTGAGAGGAGTTTTTAGATTACCGACAAAAGGTTCTTCTGAAACGACAAGAGAAGGATTAGGAGCATTAAAATTAAATCCTGCTTGTTTATTCCTGGCGCGACTAGCGTGCCAGATATGACCCAAGAGAAAAAGAATTGCAAATACAATGTGGAAAGTAGCTAACCATCCTCTTGAGGTAACTATTCCTGCATCGTTTTGAATTATACCAACCTGTCCATAGAAGACTTCGGGATAAGCAGTAGCATTGACAGTACAAAAATAAGCTGCCAAAAATCCCATATAAGAAATTGCCCCTAAACTATAAGACAGATATGCCTCACCCGAATATACCAATACTCGACGCGCCCATCTCATAGGCTTAGTAGCAATGTGCCAAAAACCACCTAGAATACAGATTGAGCCAACCCATAAATGACCACCAACTATATCTTCTAGGTTATCGACTGCTGCCATACCCTTTTGACCACAAGCCCCAAATAGGTAGCCGAATATAGTGGCAGGATTTACAGTAGGGTCTGTAACAATCCTCACTTGTCCCATTTCTCCCGCCCAAGGGTCGAATATACCGCCCCAAAACATAGCTTTAAATACTAGCAAGAATGCACCTATTCCCAACAATATTAAATGGATGCCAATAATAGTAGTCATCTTATCGGTATCTTTCCAGTCATAGCCAAAGAAGCCAGCGAAAGTATCATTTTGCTCCAGTATTGCAGGGGCAATTAGAGAATGATAGATACCCCCTGCACCTAATACTGCCGAGGAGATTAGGTGTACTGTACCCACTACAAACATCGGATAGGTATCAATAACTTGTCCCCCTTCACCTACCCCTAAACCCAAAGCAGCTAAATGAGGTAATAAAATTAAACCCTGTTCGTACATCGGCAAGCCAGGATTGTAGTTCGATAACTCAAATAGAGTCATCGCCCCTGCCCAGAATACTATTAGTGCAGCTTGAGCTATATGCGCCCCTAGCAATCTGCCCGATAAATCTTTTAAACGATCATTCCCTCTCCACCAAGGAATATTGGAAATACTTTGACTTTTAATTTCTTGGGGATTTTCCATTACGGCGGTCACAATTAAAATCTCCTTGTTTAACTATTGCTTACATTTATCAATAAGTTTATAAATAACCATACAGGCAAAACAGGTTTATTGACAAGATTTTTTCTTTTATAGTTTAGAAAAGTCTAATTAAAATATGCTAAAAGCTTTGGCTATTAGTGCAAATAGCAAATTAAAGTTTAGGTTTTAACTATTGGTCTAGAGAGTTTATAGGCGATCGCTTTTTGACTTTTATTAAGTTTCTTCAACATAAACTTGCAATTATTTCTCAATAATGCAAAATTAAGTTGTTGCTAGCTTATTGAAAATAATAATTAGTAACTAGGTTGACAAAATTAATTAAGAGGTTTCGTTTTGCAAACATACGATAAACCGGAAGTTAAGTACGATTGGTGGGCAGGAAATGCTCGTTTTGCCAATTTATCTGGCTTATTTATTGCTGCTCATGCTGCTCAGGCTGCATTGATAGTTTTCTGGGCAGGAGCGTTTACATTTTTTGAATTATCCAAATTCGATCCCACTCTACCAATGGGAGAGCAAGGGTTAATACTCATTCCTCATTTAGCCACTTTAGGCTTAGGCGTAGGTGAAGGGGGACAAGTTATTGATACCTATCCGATGTTCGTAGTGGGTGCTGTGCATCTAATCTCTTCGGCTGTATTGGGTGCGGGTGCGCTCTTCCATACTTTCAAAGCACCAGCGGATTTAAAAGAGGCGAGAGGAAAAGCCAGCGATTTCCATTTTGCATGGGACGATCCCAAACAACTAGGAATTATCTTAGGTCATCATCTCTTGTTTTTAGGCATAGGTGCATTAGCATTAGTTGCTAAAGCAATGTTCTTTGGTGGACTTTATGATGTCAATATCCAAGATGTGAGAGTCGTCACCGATCCTACTTTAAATCCTGCGACTATTTTTGGTTATCAAACCCATTTTGCGTCGGTAGATAATCTTGAAGATTTAGTCGGTGGTCATGTATACGTGGGCTTTCTACTAATTGGTGGTGGGATTTGGCATATTATTATCCCTCCTTTGAGCTGGGCGAAAAAACAGCTAATCTTTTCAGGAGAGGCAATTTTGTCCTATTCCCTGGGTGGTATTGCTCTGGCGGGCTTTGTGGCTGCATACTATTGTGCGGTAAACACCCTAGCTTATCCCCCAGAATTTTATGGCGCACCTTTGCAAGTCAAATTAGGCGTTGTACCTTATTTTGTCGATACCGTAGCATTACCACCTGGAGTTCATACCGCTCGCTGTTGGTTAGCTAACGCCCATTTCTTCCTGGCCTTTTTCTTCTTACAGGGTCATCTTTGGCACGCTTTACGGGCGATCGGCTTTGATTTTAAACGAGTCATTACAGCTTTAGACAATGCTGGAACTCCCCAATCAGGTTAATCTATGGTCGGCAAACCATCAGCATCACAGAAACCAGCTAGAGAGGGGGCTGGGGATTAGGAAGTATTCCAACTGCATTGTTCTTATCGTGTTCTCATTTATAGCTTAGTGCAAATATCAGGTTGCATTGAGCTTTTCTTTTCTTTTAGATACAAATTGAAAAATATTTAAAACTTATGACAGCTACAACAGACATTTCTAGACAAGATTACAGTTGGCTATCGGGCAATGCCCGTCTCATAGATTTATCGGGTCAACTATTGGGGGCGCACATTGCTCATGCAGGATTAATTATGTTTTGGGCGGGATCTATTACTCTGTTAGAGATAGATCGTTTTGTGCCAAATGTTCCCCTAAACGAGCAGGGATTATTGTTAATTCCCAATCTTGCCCGTTTGGGTTGGGGTGTAGGTGCATCAGGTAACATTATTAGTCTCTATCCTTATTTCGTCATCGGAATGCTGCACTTAATTGCCTCTGCGGTTTTGGGTGCAGGAGGATTATTTCATGTCTTTCGCGGTGTAGCCAATCTTAAGGAAGCTTCGGGGCGGGCTGCTAAATTTCACTATGAATGGAACGATCCCAAGCAATTAGGCTTTATTCTGGGTCATCATCTGATATTTTTAGGTGCTGCTGCACTCTTGTTTGTAACTAAAGCTATGTTTTTCGGCGGAATCTATGATTCTGTTGCAGGAAATGTACGCCTTGTTACCGAGCCTACTTTAAATCCTGTGACTATCTTTGGCTATCTTTTTGGCTTAAAGGATGGAATTTGGAATCCCTTGGGAATGGCTGCGGTGGATAATTTAGAAGATATTATCGGCGGTCATATTTGGGTGGGAGTGGCATGTATTGTTGGTGGTGCTTGGCATATTGTTAAAGAGCCTTTTGGATGGGCAAGAAATTCTTTAACCTACAATGGACACGCTATACTTTCCTATAGTTTGGCAGGAGTAGCATTGATGGCATTTACTTCGGGCTACTTTGTCGCTTTTAACGACATTGCTTTTCCTCCAGAACTGTATGGTGCGGATTTAGGACAGTTTTCAGGAGTACAGTTTACCCTTTGCGCTACGTTTTTGGGTGGTCATGTCTGGCACGCCTTTAAATCTAAAGACGAATACGGAGTTCTTCGTGAGCAAGATAAGTTTAACGCCATTATAGCTGGGTTTGTTGTTAGCGCGATCGCCGTTACAAGTATTGCCCTACTTTCGGCAAAACCATAAAAGAACGATTAATTGATTAATTAAGTAATTAAGCCTTTTCCCTGAAAAGGCTTATAAAATACATCACCAGCCCTTGGGCGATCGCTAATAAATTGCTCATTAGTTATTTAAGTTATTTAGTTTCAAAAAAAGCAATTAAATCTACAAACAAGAATTTAACTTGACTATAGATAAATTACAAAATAGGTTAATAATTAAGGTAATATTAGTCTGGTGTTTTCTTATTTTTTGCGTTTTATTAAAGTCAATATATTATATAATTAGCAAATAAATAAATTTTAAGTTTTTGAGCAAAAGTACTCATAAATATGCCAGATATTGTTGATATTGCAGTGAATACAGCAGGATTTAGTACATTAGTTGCTGCTGTGACAGCAGCTAGCCTAGTTGAAACCTTAAAAACCCCAGGCCCTTTTACAGTATTTGCTCCTACTGATGATGCCTTTGCCAAGCTTCCCCCTGGCACAATTCAAACTTTAGTCCAAAATCCGCCTCAGCTAGCGAGAATTCTAACTTATCACGTTGTTTCTGGCAAATTAACCAAAGCAGATTTAGCGAAGGTTGATTCGGTTACTTCGGTAGAAGGTTCACCGATTTCAATTAATTGTAATGGTGTTTTTGAAGTTAAAAATGCAACTGTAATTGCCTCAGATATTGAAGCAGATAATGGAATTATTCATGTTATTGATAACGTTATTTTGATGGGATAATTAAATATTTAATAATGGACAGTATATTAATTTAAAATTAAAACCTATCCATTATTAATCTAGATTTATTAAAAACAATTAGGCTTCCCTAAAGTACTCCGAACCCTACGGCTCGCCACAATCCAACTAATCTCTCAAAATTCCTAACGATAATCTGAAGATTGAATATTTGGTAACCGAGCTTCAGGGCGCAGAAAACGATCCAGCTGTGCTTCAAAAAAGGCTCGATTTTTTTGTAGATGTTCTGGATTAGAATCGTCTAGAGGGTAAAGTAGCGCCTGACGCAAAGCTTGAATTACTGCCGAGGTAACGTTATACATTGAACGTTGAAAGGTGATTCCTAGCTGAATTAAGATATCGTCTTCTCCTCGACAATGTTGCTGATAGTATTCCTGAAGGTAATCTGGCAGAAAATGGTACATATCATCCATTAATAAAGTGGGAGGAATGCCCGCTGTCCCCACAGGAAAGACATCTGCGTATAAAATACCGTAATGAAAGTCTTTTTGATCGCTAGGTACTTGTTGTGCCTGGGCATTATAAGATTTTGTCCCCCGAAAAGGAGCAGTACGATAAAAAACCGCTTCGACATAGGGCAATGCCGCTTCATATAACCAAGTAAAGCCTTTTGACTTGGGGATAATTTCTAAGCATTCATCTCCAATATAGACATGATGGTAAATTGGTCTACCAGCGATCGCAAAAATGCCGTTAACCAAAAAGTCCATCGCATCAGGGACACCTTTAAACCCACCTTCATCATAAATATCAGACATTTCAAAGAAAACAGGTGCCATCACTTCCCAAAATAAACCGAGATTGGAATAGTAGGAGAGTTGTTTTACCTGTTCGACAAACATATCAGGGAACAGTTTATATAGCCCCAACATGACAAGATTACCTTTAAAATAAGCTTTGATTGCTTTGTCGGCATTGGCTCGATATTCCTCAGTATCGAGATAAGCATCAAACTTACCCATCCCCATATCCCTGCCGTGCCACAACATCGCTCGCATACAGGCTTCTGCAAACTCCATATTAATGCGATCGTGCCACAAATGATGAAGCAGTTTCGGCATTTTGCGAGTTTCACCCTTATTCATAAATTCTAATAACTCTGGGTGGGCGGATGCTCTACCCCGCCAGATTTTCAAGTCGGCATCATCTCCTGCATAGTGATTGGGCAGATCTAAATAAGACTGAGGTAAAAAGTACTTAAAGAAGGGCAATGGTTCTAGAAACACTCTTTCAGCGATATAAAGTAAATCTCGCCAATAGAAGTCCATTGGTACTGCATAGGCTTTATAAATCCCAATAATCTGCATCAAGTTTTCTGGCGTATCAGGCAACATCGAACCGCCAGCCTCTAAGCGATGGATCACCTCAGCATATTGATGTTCTGAGGGAGGAAGTTTAGTTGATTTAATTGTTGTTTGGGTCATTTCATTTAACATTGAGCATTTAACATTTAGCATTGATTATTTTTTTATTCTGGTAGTTTTCAGAATTGAAAATAATATCTTGGCAATTTGATATGCATCTTGATGAATACTATCGAAGGATTTCATATCTATATATCCAGTGTCTTTTAGTAAAAAGAGCCAATATTTACATTGAGCAATGATAATTGATGATTAAACATTTGATTGTTCAATGCTAAATGCTCACTGTTCAATGCTAACTGATTTGTAGTGGGTTCAGTCCAACGTAGTAGCCAATTTGGTTGAATACCCAGAAATAAAATAATTATGGTTAACGCAAAGGCAGGGATACTTTCAGCACGAGATACGGTAGGGTAATAGGCTAAATTGTTGTCTAATTTGCCAAAACAGGTGCGATTAAGCAAGATGATAAAGTAAACTGCTGTTAAACCAGAGGCGATGATGCATAGCAGAGTAGGAATCGGAAAAGTGCTAAAACTACCCTGGAAAATAATAAATTCGGCAACAAAGCCAACTAAACCAGGAATACCCGCGCTAGCCATCCCCGCCATAATTAGCAATCCACTGGTGAGAGGTAACCCACGAATGGGGTTCATCAAACCATTGAGGACATCGAGATCGCGAGTTCCTACCTTGCGTTCGATGATACCCACTAAATGGAACAGTAAAGCCAAGATCAAACCGTGTCCGATCATTTGAGCTACTGCACCCAAAATACTTAACTGTGTTCCCGCAGCAACAGCCACTAAGATATAGCCCATGTGTCCAATCGAGCTATATGCGACCATGCGCTTAATATCTTTTTGAGCGATCGCGCTCAATGCGCCATAAAGTACGCTGATTGTGCCGATAATTGCCAATCCTGGCGCAACTACAGACCAGGCTTCAGGAAATAGCTGCAAACCAAAGCGAATTAAGCCATAAGTACCTAGTTTTGCTAAGATTCCGCCTAAAAGGATGGTCACAGCAGGAGAAGCTTCTGTATAGGCATCGGGTAGCCAGGTATGAAGAGGAACTAAGGGAACCTTGATACCAAAACCAACTAATAAGACGCTGAGAAGAACAAGTTGAGTTGTCAGAGATAGACCTTGAGTAGAAATTGTATCGTAATCAAAACTGATTACTCCATTGAGGAAACCAATGCCTAAAAAAGCTGCCAGTACTAGTAGTCCTGATACTGCCGTATAGAGTAAGAACTTAATAGCTGCATAGTTTCTTTTTTCCCCTCCCCAGATGGCAATCATTAAATAGAAAGGAATCAGTTCTATTTCATAAAAAATGACAAATAGCAAGAGGTTTTGCGCTACTAATGCACCTGTAATTCCTGCATTGATTAACAACAGCAAAGAATAGTAAAGTCTTGGACGTTCAATGTTTTCGCCAATACTATAAATGGCAATAATCGTCAGTAAAGCATTGAGAACTAATAAGGGCAAAGACAGACCATCCACTGCCAAGCTATAACTTAAACCGATGGGTTTAATCCAAGGTAAATACTCCTTAAATTGCCATCCTGCGTGAGTTATGTCGAATTGAGTTAATAGCCAAATTGCCCAGACGAAAGTTATTACGGCAAATACGGTGGTGATCTGACGTAACTGTCCCGATTCTGCTTTACCAGGCATAAATCCAATAATACTTGCTCCTATTACAGGTAGCCAAAGTAAGAAACTAAGCATTGATTTTTTTTGTTATAAATTGATTGTTAAAAGTTGCTGGTGGGGAACATGAACTTGGTAATGATATCGTTTTTAGCTCTAAGCTCTAAGCTCTAAGCTTTTATAAAAATGTAATCACAATCTCTATTTTGTTTACTATTAAGGTTGTGATAAATACTAATTACTAACTAGGCTTCAACTAAAGTTAGTGCGCCAGTTGTAAAATCAAAATATCCGCCAACAATTTTCAACTGATTTGCAGCAACTAATTCAGCCAAAACTGGTAGTTCGATATTGTTAGTCATTGTTATCACACCTTTAATTAATTAGAAAATTGAAAAAATTGACAGATTAATAATGAAAACTTGTATTTAGTTACAAGTCATCAGAGATAATTAAAAAACCAAGGAGAACACATTATTCCGACGAATAAAAAGACTCCTAACAAGATTGAGAGAAAGTAAAACTGAGTCTGACCAGAAGTGTTGTATCTTAAGCTTTCGCCACTAAAAATAGTTGCTAAACCAAATAAATTGATGATCCCATCAACTAAATAACGATCGCACCAATAAACTACCTGAGAAACTGCACCCACCACAGCGATAATGGTTAGGCGATAAAACTTCTCGGTATAAAGGTCGTAGGCAAAGAAGTCTTGTACTGCTTTGGACTTGAGTTGAATCGGTTTAGCTATGCTGTCACTGAGATAAATTATACCAGCTGCCCCTGCACCGACTAAAGTGGCAAGAGTTAAAGCACTAGCAATAGTTAAATTCAAATCTGATAACTGCGGTAATAAACCCCACTGATATAACAAGATAGGTGCGTGCAAAGCGAGTCCCAGCCCCACCGTCATGGGTAAGACTACACTCCATAAGCCTTCAGGCGATCGCACCGTCATCTGCTTGATTTTACCAGCAAAGATTAAACAAAACTCGCGAGTCAAGCTAAACGCTGTCAAACCATTAACAATCAGCATGACCCCCACTAGCCAAGGATGGGTTTGCCATAAACGATCTGCCAATTCTGTCAGCGTCCAAAAACAACCCAGAGGAGGAAAAGCAACTAAAGAAGCAGCGCCCACTAAATAGCAAATTCCCGAAATTGGACGACGCGACCACAAACCGCCATAGTTTGTCAAATCTTGCGTAATGGTATTTAAGACAATCCCGCCAATACTCATCACCAATAACGACATAGCGATCGCATAAGTAAACAAGAGTTTTAGTGCTGTAATATCTTGCTGTGTACCCACGGCAATAAACACCAAACCCATATAAGCACTGACAGAATAAGAAAGCGATCGCTTAATATCGATCTGGGCGATCGCAATTAAACCTGCCCCAATAGCCGTAGTTGCCCCTATACCCACCATAAAGCTAGAGGCAAAGGGAGATAAAGCTAATACAGGTTGTAACTTAATTAAGACCCAAGCACCCGTAGAAACTATCACTGTGTTCCGTAGAATCGTTGCTGGCATCGGCCCTTCCATGGCTTCATCTAACCAAAGATGCAGCGGGAATTGAGCGCACTTGCCTAAAGGACCAGCAATCAAGGCTAAACAAAGCAAAGTGGCGACAGTTGGGTCAATATTAGTAGTGCTTGCCCACTCTGCTAACTCGGTATAGTTCCAAGTTCCAGCTAAAGGCAGCAAAGCCACAACTCCCATCAAGAGAATTAAATCACCTACCCGTTTGGTTAAAAAAGCATCCCTTGCCCCCGTAACTACCAAAGACTGGTTAAACCATAGACCGATCAGCAAATAAGTCCCAAGAGTCAAAATCTCTAGCACGACGTAGCTAAAGAACAGCGAGTTGCACAACACCAGGGTACACATTCCCGCTTCAAACAAAGCCAACATGCAGTAAAAACGCGCCCAACCCCAATCCATTTCCATGTAGCCAACAGCATAAACCTGGGCAAGTAGGTTCAAAGTGGTAATGAGAACTAACGCACCAAGATTGACTGTAGAAATTTCTAAATCGAAAGAAATATGCAAATTCGCAGCCTCAAGCCACGGAAATGAAAGATATTGTACAGGCTGCTGCCAAGTTTCTAGCAAGGCTAAGATACTGTGTACTAGAGCTACCAAAGTCATGAAGATATTGATATAACCCGATGGTCGAGGCCCAGTACGGCGAATGATTCCAGGTGACCAAGGAATAGCCAATGTGGCACCCACTAAAGCATACAGAGGTACAAGCCAGATACTCTGATTGAAAATTCCATTCATAGATTTATTTCTGTCTTAGATAAAAATAGATTCAAGTATATCTATCTCCAGACGATTATAGTATTTAATCTATGAAAAAAAATTTTAATTGTTTTATTTAATTAATAAACTTAACGTATCAATCTGATTTTTTTATTTTATGGCAGCATAAGCGATTTACTGCCATCTACAAATAGCATTAGCAACAACAGTTAATTGTTTAGGTTGAAATTACTTAAATTACTTAGCCAAAATCAAGCGACTCAGCGCCAAGATAGCCAGAAACAAAATTATATTGGAGGCGGTCAGGATTTTAATAGCGAAATTTGTTTTCTGTTCGAATCTTTTGAATTGCTGTTTAAGCCGATCAAATTTAAACTGTAAATTAGCATCACGCTCTTGCTTGAGAGACATCTCCTGTTTGACAATCACCTCTACGGTTTCATTTAAGCTGAGAGGCGTTAGTTCTTCAAGATAATCAATTTTTTGTTCTATTTTGGCTAAAACCATATCTACCATATTTAGCTTATGGCTCAACTCCTGTTCTTGCTTTGGCAACGAATCAGATGATGCAGTCTTAGCAAAATGTTTGTCTACTAATTCTAAAGCCAGTTGAAAATATCCTTTGTGGACATAGCGAATAGCATTAGCTAATTCTTTAGCTGTAGTGTTTTTGAGCCAATAGCCTTTTGCACCTAGCTTCAAAGCACGAGCAACATCCTGCTTTTGATTGTGAATACTAAGCATTAAAACTTTAGTATCAGCATATTTTTGAGCAATAGTTTTAGTAGCGGTAAAACCATCCATGACTGGCATTTCAATATCCATCAACACTATATCTGGCTTTAATTCGGCCACTTTATTGATCGCCACTTCGCCATTTTTAGCAAAACCAACAATCTGAAGATCTGATTCTGGTTGCAGATATGATTCTAAGGTTTTGCGGACAAAATTTTGATCGTCAGCTATGAGAATATTGATCATGACAAGACTGGCTTTAAATTAGAATTCTCTTGAGATAACCCAAGATTGCTTATAAGTCAAGTGTGTTTCTGCTCAAATCAGTATGTTTAAAGAGTTTAATCATCACCATGATAAAAATGATCATACAAAATTCGCGATCGCGTTACTGCTATGCTATATTTTCTACTCTAAATAGCGATCGCCAATCCTGCTCTTCAATTTAAATACTTTTAGAAAATCCTCGATGTTGAACTTACTTTTGACAGTGAGGACAGAAATGAGCAGATCGTCCTCCTAGTTTGATCTTTTCAATGGGAGTATGACAAACTTTGCAGGGTTGGTCTTTTCTGCCATAAACCAGGGCAGCATCACCATAATTACCGCTCACTCCAAGCAGATCGAGAAAGTCACTAAAAGTTGTTCCGCCTTTGTCGATCGAGGTTTGCAGAACCTCAATAATAGCTTGGTAAAGCTTTTTGATTTGCTTTGGTTTTAACTCAGCAGCTACCGTATAGGGCAAAATTCCGCTTTTAAAGAGAGCCTCATCGGCATAGATATTACCAATTCCTGCCACAATAGCTTGATCTAATAGTAGGGTTTTGATCTGGCGACGAGAACTATTGAGCTTTTGGGTGAAGTACTTAACTGAAAAATTATCTTCAAAGGGTTCGGGTCCTAATTTTTGCAACCCTGTAATGACAGATTCAACTTCGGTTTCAGGGGGACAATACCAAACTTTGCCAAAGGTGCGAGTATCAACAAAGCGTAATTCTTGATTGTGAGGAAAAAACAAACGCAGGCGAGTATGTTTTTGTAAAAGAGAATCTTGTGGTAGCCATAAAAGTTGTCCTGTCATGCGCAGATGAACCCCTAACCAACCTGCGGGGCGATTAGGCTTAAGCCTAGCCTTCGGATCTCTTTCTAATTGGGCTAACTGAGCTAGAAGATATTTGCCTCTTCTGTGCCACTGAGCGATCGCCACTCCCGTAATTCCTTGCCAAAACTGCTCAATCTCTGGCGGGTAAGCTAAACTCCTGGGTAATAAAATTTCCCCACCCTGGATTTTTTGCTTGAGGGTTAAATTGTTTAATCCACGTCGGACTGTTTCTACTTCTGGCAGTTCAGGCAAGGTATTTTTTTACGGTGTATGAATAGTTTACCAAGCCCATAGGGCTTAAATTGAGTAATGAGTAAAATCCGAAGATGGTATACAACCTCTAAATCGTACTTCGATCTTAAGGAGACACCTCATCGGCAAAACTTTTAATTGGGAAAAACTCAAATGGGCCCGCGATCGAACCCCAAACTAGTTCGTCGGTTTCAGGATCTCGTCCGCGATCGTAGCTGGTTAGCTGTTTGTCGGTGATTTCAAAGCTGTTATCGAGATAGGTTATCTTGCCCTTACGCTCCACAAGACAGGCTTTTCCTGGCTTAATTTGTCCTTGAAAACAATTTCCTGTCCAGGTTACATTCATATCGCACCCGTCCATCTTTTCAATTACATCGGCGGTGAGAGTGCTTAATAATTCTGGGTTGCGGGATGCCCCATAAAACTGTTCTTGATCCTTGACCTTAAAGTTTTCTAGTTCCAGCGATCGCCCACTAAGCTTAAGCGAATGACTCGCAGACGATAGGGTTGATTGAGCATAAAATCATAAGCCTGTTCTAAAAATAGACTAGTACCGTCTAGCAAATCATCAGGTAAAGGACGCATACAGACGCGGATATGAGCAAAAAAGGGGGGATTAGCATAGGCTTGAGCCTGGTTACTAAAGTCCGAGGCCATCCAGCGGGCTAGGGTGGTTAGATCTTGAGAATGAGTCATATACAAAAATTTGATTATTTAAGATCACAATGTGTAATTTTGGCGGGTCATCTCCCTAAATCATGGAGAGCATTAATCACAGCAGCACAATGCTCGGTAACAGCCTGTAAATCTTCTTTTTTGGTAGACAAGGGCGGAGAAATCACTTCGCCAATCCGAACTGTAATTGGGACTGGTTTGGGCAAAGCTGAACCCTTTGTTAAAATCTTTTCTGTTCCCCACAAGCTCACGGGTAAGAGGGGAACTTGCGTCTTAGCTGCAATCCAAGCCGCACCAAGTTTAGGATCGGTAATTTGGGCATCGGGATCGCGAGTTCCCTGTAAGAATACGGCGGCGATCCAGCCTGATTCTATTGCTTTAGTGGCTGCGCGCAAAGCGGCGCGATCGCCCATTCTGCGTTTGACAGGATATGCTCCATAAAGCTTAATTCCTTGCTTCAATAGGGGAATTTTAAATAATTCTTCTTTAGCCATAAAAGCTACAGGACGACCTACACAATTGGATAAGATCGGCGGATCGAAATAGCTAGCATGATTACTCACGGCAACTACCCCACCAGAATGGGGGACGTTTTCTGCCCCGTGCAAATTCAGGCGAAAATAGGTATGTAGGGCAGGGCTAACTATTGACCATTTCAATAAATGATACGATGCCCAGTTAGCAAATGACTCTCGTTTCCCTTCCACAAAATGATCTTAAAAATAAATAACATTACAGTCTTTAACTATATTATTTAATTAGCTCTAGTACTGAATCAGATTGATCGTTACCTCGATCAATCCTGTGATTTTTGACTTTTAACCTCTGATTTTTTAACTATTCGCTCCATTTCTTTGCCAATCTGATCTTTATACTGTGCGGGTGCAGCTATATAAGCTTTTTGTAATATTGGCTGGGCTGCGACCAAATCGCCTTTTTTTTCTAAGACCAAAGCTTTAGCCAGAATAGGACGAAAATCAGTTTGATCTACCTGGGCTAATTCATCATAGAGAGCGATCGCTTCTCCATATCTTTCTTGATTGGCATATAGTTCTCCTAATAATAATTCTACGGCTTTTTGGTTAATGCCAATGGGGCTATCATCCTGTTGAGCTAGTTTAATTGTTTTTTTGAGCAAAGCGATCGCTCTTTCGGGCAATTCTTGAGTTAGATACAGATTAGTAATGCCACCAAGAGCATAAATATCGCCAGGATGTTCTGCTAGCACTTGGTTATATACTGCTGCTGCTCCTTCATAGTCTTCAATTTGTTCCTTGGCTTGAGCTAGAAGAGTACCATATTCCGTCTGTTCAGGATGAAGTTTAGCTAATCTTTCTAAAGGAGCGATCGCGCCATTGATATCCTTCTCCTGTAATCTGATTTTCAATAGACCATTTAAAGCTGTGTCGTTATCTGGTTCACGCTTTAGAACTTTTTGATAACCAGAAGCTTCTGCTTCGATGAGCGCCAATTCTCGCTGTGAAAAGGTGATTACTTCTTCATGGGGATTTTTGACAAATTGTTGCCCTTCCACTACGCTACCCACTAAAGGAAGGGCAGAAACAGTTATGAGCGAAAATAACATCATCCCTAAAACCAGATAAATCCAACTACTGCGCTTTTTCTTCATGTTCTTATCACCAAATTACGATCAGCAGATTATACTTGATTTGTTTATTAAGGTCATCAGACGAACCCTTCTATCGTTTATTCTAAAGGAGAAGCCAATTCGATTTAGATAGATAAAACTATAGGTTAGTTTAAATTTCATGAGAATATAAAGTATGATTTCTTGGACAATTTTAATTTCTCTGACATTTTTTAAATGCAGTTTCGACCAGTGGGATGTAATATCCCATTAATTGAAATACTATCGCCCTATGAATTCGGCTCACAATAATTTTACACAACCCAATCAATTTTCTACTGCTGTCAATCAATTGGCCGAATCTACCATGATTAATCACTCTCAGGATTCCGTCCCACCTAATACTCAATCCCAGCCAAATTCAGCTAGGAAGCAGCCAATTCCTCCTCCTTCCCATCCACGGCAATATCGTGCTATTGGTCTAATCGAAGCTAAATATCAGCAGAGTGCCGATCAGATGACTCAAGGAACTCTGTTGACTACTGATGGGGCAGAAATTGAAGCAGTGCTGCTAGGTCGGATTATTAGCCTGATTAAAAATCATCTTGACTTGGAACAACAACATTTGTGGGTAGTTTATCCCCGCACAAAAATACAAGAAGATCGTCTTCATGCCCAAATTGTTGGGGTATGGGAACCCGAAACCCTCAGCCAAGACTCAGATGAACCAGAGGCATCGGGGAGAGAAGCTCAACACGGTTATTTCTCAATTCGAGGCGAAGTGATTTTTTACTCTACCGAAGAAGAAGTTGTGATCGTCAAAGTTAAGCAGTTTCCTCGCAAAGAAGGTGATAAACCGAAATTTTTCAAGCTCAAGCTCAAGGGAGTTTTGGGCGATAAACCCCTGCGACGTTTTTGGGATCTCAAAGTGCGTCTTGAGGGAGAAGATTTGATGATTGAAGAGGGAACAGATCTAGGCTTTGCTCAAAAACGCAAACCCCAATTTAAGAAAGATCCTAAAAAAATTCAGCTTAAGTCCGCTCGCCCGCAAAGAGCTAGTGCCACAGCTCGTCCTATTTTGCCCAAGAAAAAACCAAGCAGTGAGCAATGAGCCAGATTGAGTTAGGAGGCGATCGCCATGATTTCACCTACAGCAATTACCGCATTGCTAAGGATATCGACAACCAACTTAAGGCGGGACAAAAAGAAGAGTGAGTTCGCGGGTCTTAATCGAGAACTAAGATTTTTTCTTCTCTTCTAGATCGGAGTATAAATCTGACCAACTGTCTCTGAGAGCATCAATTGATTTTTGAAGTTCATCAATTTGATTTCTTCTGATAACCATCATTACTCCTTGAACATGAGATTCTG
>JAAUOU010000185.1 GCA_012034765.1 Pleurocapsaceae cyanobacterium CSU_1_1
TTAAATCCAGCAGTTCTGGTCGTCACGGACTGAAACCAGGCTGCCAAGAATTTGTCCTTAAAACCAAAGGCTTCTAAAGTTTTAGGATTATTTAACTCGGTCAAGAAAAATGCCACTGTTCCTACTAAAAGCAGTAAAATAGTCGTAGTTACTACTACTTTAAAATTGAGGGAAAAACAAAATCTTTCAGCCTTGCCTTTGATTCTGCTAACAGTCCATAGGTACATTTCGATAATGACCTGATAGCCAATACCGCCGAAGATAATCAAAGCAGAAATAACCGAGTTCACTATCCAGCTTGAACGATAACCAATTAAGCTATCAGGAAACAAACTAAACCCAGCATTGTTCCAGGCGCTGATGCTGTGGAAAGTTGCATACCATAGTCCTTTTGACCAACCGTGTTGAGGAACAAAGGCGATCAATAATAAAAAGATGCCAGTAATCTCAAAGAGCATTGTGGTGGCAATGATCGACTTCATTAAACTGCTGCTTCCCTGTAAAAATGGGCGATCAAAGGATTCTTGAATGGCAAACTTTTGTCTTAAATCAAATTTTCGCCCTAAAAGCAAAATCAAAAACGTGGTGCTAGTCATATAGCCCAAACCACCAACTTGAGCCAAGAGGGCAATAGTTAACTGTCCCCAAAAAGAAAAATAAGTTCCCGTATCCACTACCGCTAAACCAGTTACACAGACTGCGGAAGTAGAGGTGAATAGAGCCACGACTAAACCTTGCCAATTCAAGGTGTCTGAATTTGTGGTAAAAGGCATCATCAAAAGTAAGGTGCCAATTGTGATTACAGCAAGAAACCCGACACAGATTGTACGAGCAATAGTCATAGCAAAATATACAGTTCTTGATTATCGATTTGAATTTGAATTAGAATTATGAATCTTAGCTGCATCAACACAATGATTGGAGATTGGAGAAAAGTCACTCTGAAGTCATAACAGTTTTCATCATATAGCAAATATTGTCTAAAACTGTTGGACAGTTGACAGTCGCCGTCAACGTCAATTTAACTTAGAGTTGTTTTTCTGGAGTGTGGAGCAATAACTTAGTCAGTTCTTGCCATTCTGGCGAACTAGTTAAGCTGATGGCATCAAACTCAACTCCCCAGTTATGAGCAAAATCAGCAAAACTTTCGATCCAGGTAATTAAAGTTTCAGCACCCGAATTGAAACGATAATTCCAGGCTTGCCGAAGATATTCTATAGTTTCTACTTGATGTCCTGTGTAATGAAGATACCAAGCAATCCAGACCAAAGTACCGTGACGCACAGAATGCTCCATTAATCTAACTTCTGGTGGTAGATTAGGCTGACTAAAAAAATCATTGGTCACCGCTACTAGGGAGCGAGCTTGAGGTAAACCTTTGTGCATAGCGCTAGATTCGTGCTGACGATAGCAAACGGTTATTTGTCTTAGCCAAGCAGTTTTACAGCCTTTTAAAGCAAGCTTGAGAACTAAATTGGTATCTTCTGCGGGAGGAAAACGAGCATCAAATCCCCCCACATACTGCAACCATTCTCGGCGAAACATCATGGCGCTGGGCAATACAGGCTTCCAGCGTAACCAGTTGGCAAGATTCAATTCAGGAATTTGCTGCCAGGGGCGTACATTTAGTAGTTTATTTCCTTGATGATCGACTCGCTGCCAGCCACTATGAATTATGCCTAAATCTGGTCGTTTAAGCAGTATTTGTGCCTGAAGAGTTAGCTTTCCTGGTAGAAAATAATCATCCGCATCTAAAAAGGCAATAAAATCAGCTTTGGCGATCGCAATTCCGTGATTACGAGCTGCTGCTACTCCCTGATTCTTTTGTTTTACATAGCGTAAGCGATCGCGATAAGGTTTTAATACTTCCTCGGTGGCATCTGTAGAACCATCATCGATAATAATAATTTCATAACTACAGTCTTCTTGTTGCAGTACGCTTTCAACCGCCTGAACAATATAGCGATCGCAATTATATGTGGGAATAATGACGCTAACGACAGGTTCGGTATTGATCATGGCTATTTTATTCTGGATCGACTGCTGGTATATCTTAACTTCTGTGCGGGCAAGGCAGTGCCTTGCCCCTAGCATTTATAATTCTCTGGGTGCTGCTACTCCTAGTTTTTCCACGAGGATTTTTTCTAACCAAAATTGAACTAGGGCGATTAATCCCAGACGAGCGATCGCTTTTTGTGGATACTGCTGTTTAACCTCTCCCAGGAAGCGACAATCCGCTAGAAAAATTGCTGTGTTTTGGCTTAAGTTTAAAGCTAGTTTTGACCAACGGCAATCACTGTTATCTACCCACGAGTCGGATATAGTCATTAACTGTTGGAGTAAATTATATTCGGCTATCTCAGAAAGCCATAAGTTATGTTCTCGATCTAACCAGGGAATTGATTCTGGTTGTGTAATTTGTGCTTGGTTATCTGCTAAGGTAATCAGGTTTTCTCTTGCTCCCAAACGTAGCAAGCTACAGCAACGAGCATGAATATATTGAGCAGGAAATAATTTAGTTGGGGTAGGATCTAGAGTATCAATTGCTCTAGCAGTTAATTGTAGTTGATTAATCCCGTTACTTTGACTCCAGAAAAGCGATCGCCCTAACCAATCAGCAATCAATTTGGCATCTAGATAAAAGTTAATCCAACCAGAGGAAACTATTTCTGTTAATAGCTGCCTTCGCTCTAAATCGAGATCGTCTTTTGAAGTTAGTAAATAAGCTAGTTGTTCCATAATTGTTTGAGGCGACTGCTCTAAATTTGCAGCCAAAGACATGCCCAGAGGACAACTATAAATAATTGGCAGATACTGCACTTGCGCTAAATGACTACTGGTTCTCAAGCAGTAATTTTGCCAAGATGTTGGGCTACTTTTTCCAGAAAAAACCGCAATTTTAGCTGCTAGTAGATTTGTCAGTAACTTTGGTTCGATTTTAACCTTCAGCTTGTGTTGATATAAATCTAAAATTAATAGTAGTTCTTGTTTTAATAGATTCTTTACAGAAATACCTAGTTTTTTCTGATTAAATCGTAGTTTAAAAAAGTTATGTGAATTTGTTTTTTTTGATACATTGCTGTCCATGTAAAATCAAATATGCATTAATTTTATTTTGCCTTTCACTATGCAACCTGCCGAAAACTCGTCCGAGGAATCTAACACCAACTTTACCTGGCAAAATATCATTGACTGGGCGCAAATTCATTATCGCGATCGCATTTTTCACAAGGATGAACAAATACCTGCTCGTCCCCAGCTAATTTACTTAGTTAATCAAGGGGCTGTGCGGTTGGTAAGCCAGACTAAAAATGTGACCCCAGAAATGCTTGAGATAAATTTGGCTGAAGCAGAATTAGATCTTTTGGAAGAATCATTTTTGGGTTTTGTAGGGGTCGAAAAACCCTTTGAAATTGTGACTCAATCTAGTTTTCAGATTCAGGCTTATGCTCATGTGGATGAAACTCACATTGCTTGGCTATATTGGCAGGATCTCAAAAACTGGCCTGGTTTTCGGCAACAGCTATACGAAGTTTTTCGTTATCAACACCAGCGTAAATTACTTTGGCTTAGTGCTTTGGGGCAGAGAAAAACAATTGATCGCCTCACTAGTTTCCTCACTCTTCTACTCGAAGAATATGGCGTAGAACAACAAGAATACTGCTGTCTACCCTATAGCTTAACCCATGCTCAAATCGGTAGTGCGATCGGCTCAACTAGAGTTACGGTAACCAGGTTGATGGGAAAATTGCGCCGTCAGGGAATTATTAAAGTTCGAAGCGATAATTCTATTTGCATCAATAGTCTCAAGCTTTTAGAAGCAAACCAAAAATAATCATCATTTAACCGATTTTACTCCCTGATTTAAGTGGAAAACTGGCGTTATACTGAAGTTATTTTGAAGCCAGTAGCAAATTATATTAGTCTAGATGTAAAAAATATCTTAAGATTGACAAGTAAGAAGTTTAAATTTCTTAAAAACTTAATCTATTTGACAAAAATATAAATTTAGGGAGAATATAGTATGGCGCTCGTCCCAA
>JAAUOU010000186.1 GCA_012034765.1 Pleurocapsaceae cyanobacterium CSU_1_1
TCAAAATCTGCGTCAACATTCCTACTCAGCCACTCCATAAGACTCCTAGAACTATTGGGATTGACCTCGGTAGACGCAGCATAGCTGCTACATCTTCGGGTCAAACGTGGAATGGGAATAAGCTTACCCAAATCAGAGATAGATATAGTCGAGTCAGAGCTAACGTTCAATCCAAACGCAGCAAAGCAGCAAAAAGATTGCTTCGCAGGCTCTCTGGGAGAGAACGTCGGTTTCAATCGTGGTTGAACCACAATATAGCTAAACAGCTTGTCACTGAAGCCAAACAAACAAATAGTGCTTTGGCATTTGAGGATTTGAAAGGGATAAGACAATCTCTCAACAAAAAGCCTCGCAGCAAAAAGGAACGGCGTAAAACTAACAATTGGGCATTCTACCAATTGAGGCAATACGTTATCTATAAAGCTGCTATAGCAGGGGTAGAAGTAGTCTTTGTTCCTCCAGCCTATACTTCGCAGACTTGCGCTAGATGCCACCACGTCCACCCCGTCAAAGGTAAATCTTATCGGAGTGGTGAAAGATTCAAATGTGGTAGTTGTGGCTGGTCGCATAATGCTGATATCAACGCTGGTTTAGTAATTTCTCAACTTTCGGGGGTGTATGTAACCCATCCCGAAATCTCAGGTATAGTTTGTCAACTCGAAGGGCAATTGCCTCTTCTACCGATCAACTACGCTTAGGGATAAAGCCCCGTCGATTTATCGCGGGGTGTCGTTACTTCTAATAATAATTTGTGAGTGCTTTAATTTGGTATAGGAAAATAATTTAAGCTAGTTCTGAGTCATTTATTTCAGTTTTGGGAGTGAATTGAAGATAGAGACAGGGAATGACAATTAACGCTGTCATGGTAGCTGCAATCAAGCCAAAAATAATCGCACTGCACAAAGGCATCCAAGACGGATCGCTTAGTGCTAAGGGGATTAGACCGATGATGGTGGTGACACTGGTAGTTAAGATGGGTCGAAGGCGATCGCTGACTCCAAAAGCAGCAGCCTCACGAACTTTCATCCCTTCTGACTGGTAAGCGTTCATCGTATCTACCATCACAATCGCATCGTTAACTACAATGCCTACTAAAGCGATAATGCCGATAAATGCGGAGAAGGAAAAAGGAATCCAAGCCAGGAAGAAACCGCCCATTGTACCGATCAAGGCTAGAGGAATTGCCAGCAGGATAATAAACGGCTGTCGGAATGAACCAAGCTGTAAAACTAAGACAGCAAAGACGAGAAAGATTGCCAAACCGAGGGCTTGACCTGCCGAACCAAAGGTTTCAGCCTGTTCTGCTGTTTCTCCACCAAAACTGTAGTCGTAACCAGAAGACCAGTTTTGCTTCATCTGTTTTAGTTGGGGTTCTAGGTCAGCTAGAATCTCGCCCACAGTACGATTGACATTTTTAGATAGAACAGTAACGGTACGTTTACCCCCTCGGTGAGTAATAGACAAGGGTGCTTGGTCGGGAACAGCCCTAACTAGCGAACCTGCGGGGATTGCTTCACCATCGTTATTAAAGAAGCGAATCAGTCTTAATTCCTCTCTTTGGGTAGGACTTCCTACAGCACCATTACGAGATTTCCAGGCGGTACTGAGACGAATTTCTAAATCTTCGGAGTTGCCACCGAGGTCAAAATTTCCCACGTCGGTTGCAGTCATGTAATAACGGGCTTGATTGGTTAATTCTTCTTCGGTGATGCCGTAAAAATCGAGTGCTTCACGTTTGGGCAGCAGTTTCAAATCGGGCTGTAAGTCTCCCAAGTTATCGCGCACGTCGCTAGTGCCTGGAATCTGCCTCAAAGCTTGCTGTACCGAATCGGATATATTTCGTAGTTCGCCGATATCGCTACCCGTAATCTCAATCTGAATTGGTTCGCCACTACCTGTAGAACTTTCGGAGTTTAAGACTAAAGATGCGCCTGGATAGTTGGCTAGAGTTGGGGTAAGGTCGTTTCTAATTTCATCTAAATATTCATAAGATAGTCTGTCTCGTTCATCTTCGGGCGTAAACACCACTGAGAAACCGAGTAAGTAACTTCCTTCATTGGGCTGTAGTTCTCCAGAACTTACTAAATTACTCCGTTGACCGACGTATTTGGTAACGCTAGTGAAGTATGCTTTGTCTTGTAAGATACTGCCTAGTTCGTCAGCTATTTGCTGAGACTTAACTAGGGTAGTAGTAGGAGGCATTTCTACGTTAACACTCAGCTTACGTCCATCCTGTTCGGGAAAGAAAGTAGTCGGTATTTGAGTAAAGGCAAAGATAGCACAGATAAATAGTGCCACTGCCCCCAAACTCCAGGCACGAGCGGTAGCTTTATTGCGGACAGTATAGTTGAGACTCCATCGGGCAAACTTTTTCGATGCCGTTTCACTCAGGCGATCGATCTTTGATGGCTGATGATTACCCTTGACATTGGCTAGCAAAAAGCGGGATAGAGGAATATCAACGAGTAAAGCAATGACAAAACTGAGAATCAAACAGACTACTGCGGTAATCGGTAGGACGCGGATAAATTTACCCATTGTTCCCCCAATTGCCATTAAAGGAGTCATCGCTAGAATAGTAGTAAGCTGTCCTGCAAAAGCTGGGGCTGCATAAGTCCTAACCGTCTTGAGCGCAGCTTGGTTAAGGAAAGCCCAGAGACAAAGATTGCTTCGTGCATTCCCTCCATCATCAGGATAAAGACATCAACTAAGATACCTAAAGCTAACACCATGCCAATTAGCACCATGTTATTTAAGGTTTGACCCAACAGCCACAGCACCGCTAGAGTTCCCAAGAATGTTAGAGGAATAGAAAGTCCTGCAATCAAAGCCTCGCGCCAGGAGAGGGCAATAAAGAGAATCGCAAACACCGCTACCATTGCCTGTAGGGAATTAACAAATAGGCTACCAAGCTGCTCCCAAATAATTTCCGAATCATCGGCAATTACCTGATATTCCATACCGTAAGCCCATTGATTAGAGTCGGTCTTAGCTGCCTCTATTTCCGCTTTAACGTTTTCAATTACCTTGATTGAATCCTGCCCTGGGACTTTCTTAACTGCCACGCTGACTACGGGTTTATAGTCTTCACCCTGCCAGCTAATAAATGCTCTGGTATCTTCCTGTTCTAATTCCTGACGGATTTCGGCAATCTCGCTCAGACGAATTACCCGCCCGTCTAAACGAGCGATAGGTAGCTGCTGTAATTCCTTCAGACTGCGAAAGCGACCATAAAATCTAACCTGAGTACCAATGGTGCTGCTTTCAATTTCATCTAAGGGTGCATCGCGGTTAGCAGTACGGAGACGACTGGCTACAGTAGTGGGTGAAATGCCCAAGGATGCTTAATCGACTGGGGTTTTAACTGTATTTGTCACCACGCGACTCGCGACTACCGCCTAGAGTAACTTCTGTCACTCCAGGCACTCCTTCTAAACGATCCTGTAAGCGTTCTGCTGACTGATTGAGAACCGCTAAATCCAAATCGCCAAATAGAGCCACCGTGAGAATCGGCGCATCGTTAACTGAAACCTGCTGCACCACTGGCTGTTCCGCTTCTCTGGGGATTTCTGATTCGGCTTTAGATACCGCATCTCGTAAAAGCTGAATCGAGCGATTAACATCGGCATTAGAGTTAAATTCGACGTTGATTAGAGAATATCCGCTATAAGAAGCACTTTTAAGAGTTTTTACTCCTTCTACCGATTTAATCTCTTTTTCCAATTCATTGGTAACTTCCTGTTCGATAGTTTCGGGGTCAGCACCACCCCAGGTAGTAGTTACCGTAGCTGTAGCAATATTTATATCGGGATTGGACTCTTTAATCATCGAGCCATAAGCTAATAGTCCGCCGACTACTAATAAAAGACTTAATAATATGCCAAATACGGTACGGAGAAAGAAGAATCGGGCGAAGGGTGAAGGTTTAGTAATTTTTGGCTGATGCTCGTTATTGGAAGAATTTACCTGACTCATTACTGCACCTCTCCATTGCTGAACTGATTCTGAGACTGCCAAGTACTTAGAGGTGGAGG
>JAAUOU010000187.1 GCA_012034765.1 Pleurocapsaceae cyanobacterium CSU_1_1
CAAAAATCGCCCTAGACACAGTTATTTCTGGACGGGATTATACGGTACGACATGGATATTATCTATGGACATATGTTGGGTGTGGGTTGAAAAGTTAATGAAAACAGCTATCAATAAACTACCATTTATCTCCGAGGTCTTCAAGCGATGGAACGCATACAGAGTATAACCTAGCGGGGTTGTCACCCCGTCAGCTGGATGGGTCTGCTTTAGAACCCTGGCAGGGTGAGTCTCTTACGCTTGGTAACGAGATTAATAAACTGGCTAGCAACATTTCCCTCGGTCGTGATGCTGGCGGCGTTCACTATCGGACGGATGGCAGTCAAGGGATGGGAGTAGGAGAGGATCTGGCAATTAGTATGCTGCGCGACTACAGTCGCACCTACAATGAGCAGTTTGATGGCTTCATGCTAACCAAGTTCGACGGGAAGAAAGTAAAAGTAGTTAAAGGCGAGGTAGTATCCGTCTAAAAGCATTTTGAAGCAACATCCTCAACAGAATTAAGTTAGGTATGCGCTTTGTATAAGATGTTAGGTATGCTCATTTTAAAAAGCATTGTTGTTTGGCTTGTGTTTATCCTCGCCGAGAGCCTCAATGGAACTGTTCGGATCTTATGGCTAGTGCCATTTTTAGGCGATCGCCTAGCAGATCAAATCTCCTTTGTTATCGGTTCGATATTGATATTGGCGATCGCCAGTTTATTTGTGCGCTGGCTTCAGGCTTCGCGTTTTTCCCAATTGCTTTATGTTGGTATACTGTGGCTACTGCTGACTGTTACGTTCGAGATAGTATTAGGTCACTTAATCTTGGGCTATTCCTGGTCACAAATTGCTGCTGATTATAATTTGCTGCAAGGTGGCTTAATGCCCATTGGTTTAGTCTTGCTAACCCTAGCCCCTTTTATTGCTGCAAAAATTCGCGGTGTTTTGCAGATAGAAAACAACAAAATATTTGAGGTATTTTGTATGGCGACTCGACGACAATTTATTCTAGCCCTTGCTGCATTTAAACGTTACTATTTATTAGTTGCAAAATCAATGACCAACCGTTTGATAAATTTGTTGCTCTCGATTGATGAAAATCTCGGCTAATACTTGATATGCCTCCGTCCAGGCTGTCATCACTTCTGTTGTGGCTGCGTCTGCCAAAACGTCTTGAATTGCTTGTAATAAACATTCCCCGACAATGGGATACTGTTCTGATAAAACACGGGTTGCAACGTGACGGTGGGCGATTTTATCCACTGCTGTTTTCAAAGCATCGAGATCGTCAATATGGGTAGCATAGGCATACACCGCAGCAGCAAGTTTTGCTGGTTGAGTACCATTGCTTGTGCCGACATATCGAACTGTGTCTTTATTTCGGGATAGCGATCAAACATAATCTCGTACATCCGAGTTGTAATAGCTTGACCGTGCTGTTTTAATACAGGAGCAGTAGATTTAACGATATCGATAGTTTGTTGGCTAATCGTAGTGGTCATAAGATTTAATTGCGATAAAATTTGACGAATTATTTTAGATATATAGTTGGCATTGCCCACTCTACAAGGTTGCTCTAGAAACCTGTTCTGATAAAGTAAGGATAAATGCCAGATTTTCTTTAGCTTGTAAAGCATGAGGTGCATTAGCGGGCATAAACACAAATACCCCTGGTGCTAAAGCAATATCTTTACCTTCTAAGTTCAGATTTCCGTTTCCTTCTACTACGGTGATGACAGCGTTGCGAGTGGAAGTGTGTTCTTCAATTTCTGTACCTGCTGCTAAACAAAAAAGTGTATATTGGCTGTTGTTATCTTTGAGTAAAACTTTGCTCAAGATGCCACTGCTAGGATATTCAATCAAATCTTGTAAGGTAGCGGTAAAAGAATGGTTGGGTGTTGCGACTGTCATAATTCCTCCTGGTTGTTTGTCCTTTGTTTGCTAATGACTAATAAAAACGATGTAGCCGATATTATTTTCCTGCTGTTGGAAACTACGGCGCATTTGTAAAACTCTTTGGCGTAAATTGGGATTAATTAAAACATTCCAGGCTATTTTGACTGTTCCTAATAACCCTTCGTCCCGTATCATCTGACTTGGATTGAGCAATCCCATCGCCCCTGTTTGCTGTTGCTGTATAGTTAAACCAGCTTCTTGACAAATTTTTGACCATTCTGAGAGTGTTAAAGGATTAGCATTGACCCGAATAGTTTGAGATAAACTCTGACGCACTTCTAATTCATTACTACGGACGAACATTTCATGAGCAAGAAACTTACCCCCAGATTGGAGATGGTTTTTAATTGCTGTTAGTATCTTGGCTTTTCCTGCATTCGATTGCATGGTCAAAATAGCTTCAGCTAAGACATAATCAAATTTATCGCTAATTTTATCTAACTGAAAGATATCCCCTTCAACAATCGTTATTTTTTCTGATAATCCCGCAGCTTGAATATTTTCTCTGGCTTTAGCTACGCTATCGGGGTTTTTCTCCACTCCCACCACACGGACATCAAATCTTTTGGCGATTTCAATGGCACTTTCCCCAAAACTAGCTGCTAATTCTAATACTGTCTCCCCAGGCTGAAAATTAGCCCAAGTAAACAGTTGCTCTGTTGCTTTTCTTCCTCCAGGACGTAATATTTTCTTCCCTGCTGCTGCTAAAATTTGATGACCTGGTGCAGTGGCAAAATCAAGAATAGTTGTCATGAGTCTTATCTCCAACTCGATACTTTTACTTTGACATCAAGTTTCAATCCCGTCTTTGAGGTAGCTCATGTTTGAGGGTAAAGTTTTGTAATGTTATTCCTGTTCCTCAAAATCGTGATTTTGGTATGGAATGTGAAATGTAAAATGTACAATACAAAATATCTTGATTAAATAGCGAGATCGCATTTTTCTAAGATATTTTAAATTTATGAATTAGTTTAAGAAAAAGTCAAAGCGATCGCCTAAAATTGGGGGATGAAAGTTAGAGATATAATCAAACAAATCGAACAAGATGGGTGGTATCTGGCTCGAACGCGAGGCAGCCATCGTCAATACAAACATCTTAGTGACTTCTCCCGACGTTGATGCTACGCATACAACGCGGGCTTCTGTAAATTCCTTAGAACAGACAGAACTTCCTTTGAGGTACTATTAGTAGTAGATGCAACCACTACTGGATTCCCTTTACGGCGTTTTATAGTGGGGAACAAGTCCAGCCCCACTCTCTTGACATTTAATCCCGCTGATATGTCGCGGTCAATCAAGAGTTGATATTCTTCATCCCAATATTCTCTGATTCCGCAATCAGTAAAGACAAATTTATCTTTGTACGGCAACAACATTGAGGTGTATTGTGGATTTACAGGTATCACCAAAGCCCCAGCTTTTTCAGCTTTGAATTTCAGTATGTTGAAAAACTGACCAAAGGCAGCATCAGCCCAGGACTTGTTGAGTCCTGATTTGCGTGACTGTCCGTTAGGTAAGAAGTTACCTTGTTCATCAGTTTTAACTTTATTCTTTCGACTTAATCCAGCTAGATTAAGTTTTTCATGAAAGAAAACCGTTTTGCCCGTTTTCAGTAGCGCGTGAGCAGTATTGTAAGCATGATCTTTTCTAGCACGAGCTATCTGTTGATGCGTCTTAGCTTCCTTTTTGGCTAGCTTGCGTCTAGATTGACTGCCTTTTTTCTTACTAGACTTCCGTTTTGATACCTTAGCTAGTTTGTTTTGTGATTTCCGAAAAGACTTAAGGCTAGGCAATTTAACACCTTCGCTAGTAGCCAGATAATCATCTTCATACAGTACCGCATCCATCCCCAAGGAATTACTCCAACTAGGAATAATATTGGGTTTGAAGTCAGGTATGTGTGAAGCGGTATCCTTTAGGACGGAATTATCCTGAAGCCTCAAATTAATGTACCAGCCGTCAGGTTTCTTAATTATCTGAGCTTGCTTTAAAACTGCACCATTAGGCAGCGGACGGTGATGACGCACATTAATTATTCCAACGCCTCGATTGGTCATGGCGGGAACCCGCC
>JAAUOU010000070.1 GCA_012034765.1 Pleurocapsaceae cyanobacterium CSU_1_1
GGAATGGAAATGCTAGCAACAATTCACTGGGTAGTTACGCAAGAAGATTTTCAAGCAGCAGAAGATTCTGAAAGAGCGATCTCGTTAGTGCAACAATGGAATGAAAGGAAGCGCAAACTATTCAAACCAAGTCATCTACAAAAAAGCATGGGAACGTCTCAAACAGCAAAATTGGTTGAATAATACATCTGCGACTAATAATAACACTCCAATTCTCTTTTAAATTTATCTCAGTTATTAATTGAAATCTTTTGGTGGTTGTTCAGCTAGACCTAAATCTGGAGGAATCGCAGCAAAAACGACATGATCAACCCATTGTTCGTCTTCGTAATAAAAGCCACGACAATGCATTCTTGTTTCATGCCAACGCTTTTAGCCAAAGCAATTGAAGCATAATTATCGAGATTGATGGCTGCTTCGATGCGATGATAATCTAATTGTTGAAAACCTGATATTAAGGAAGCTTTGACTGCTTCTTTGGCAAAACCTCGTCGTTTATAAGGATCGTGAATACTATAGCCCAAGTTTGCCCAATAATTTTCCTCACGACGAATAGTTGACAAATCGATATTGCCTAAATGTTGTCCACTATTTTGACAAAAAATACCAAAAGACATAACATCGATCTTCCAGTGCAAGTTTTTGATGTTTTTGACATAATTTGATAAACCAGTCTTGATCGCAACCAGTCAGATCAATTTGTCTACTAGCGTATCCTTCGTACCATAATTTATAATCTTCAGGCTGTTGAGGACGAATAATGAGTCGTTCGGTTGCAATTGTTAATTTCCAAGTTGTTTGATCGACCATCAATTTTATTGCTTTAAATCTTTTTAAAGCGATCGCTACTTCCGATTTGAAATTACTTTCAGTAGTTATCATAAATATCACCACCGAAACGATAGTGGTAAATCTGGTTCAAAGTTATAACTTTTGCCATTCATGCCTCGATCAAATTCTAATTGCAAATGATAAGATTGCCCGCTCGTAAAATTGGCTAAACTTAGTGATTGCAAAATATCTATTTCTGCTGAAAAAGATTTTTGTTTAGTTAGACTAACATCAATTTTGGTAATCTTTTTTAACTTAACACTATGTTCTAAAGGTGGTCTTCTCTCAGGAGACACTGAAGCTGGTGATTGGCTAACAGGCGACAAAAAAATTATTGGTTCGTCTGTAAATTGGCTATTAGTTGAAATCGGCAGAAAAGCACCTTCAGGAATATAAGGTGGATAGTATTTCCAAGTAGAAAATGGTAAATTGTCTAAGCTATTATTAGTCGATCTAAAAGAAATACCAAAAGGGCAAGCAGAAGTATTTCGCCAATGACAGCGTTCCCACAGATGAAGTGGTTGCACTAAAGAGGATTTAATTTCAGTAGAGTTACAAGACCAGAGAAGTTCGATATAGGCATTGTGAAAGAAGAAGCAGCGATTTGCAGTACCTTGTCCTCTATGAATGCGATTTCTACCTTCTTGCAATCCAAAATTGGATAATGCGATCGCTTCTGGTGCATTAGGTTCAACACAAATAAATATGTGGTCTAATTCTAATTCTGTCATGATAGAAACATTCTATATAAGAATCAATTGAGCTAGACTATAATTCCAAAAAATCTAAACATTAGCTTTATTGGCGATCGCATTGTCCAAATTTTCTTGTAACTCAACCAGACTCATCGCCCCTAAATCTCCTTGTTGGCGAGTGCGAATACTCAGGGTTTGATGCTCAACTTCGCGCTGACCAACCACAGCCACCACAGGAATTTTTTCTAACTCAGCATTACGTATTTGTTTACCTAAACGTTCCCCAGTGCGGTCTAATTCTACCCGATAACCAGCTTGTTTGAGATTAGCAGCAACGGATTCCGCATATTCTCTTTGCTCTTCACTAACTGGCAGCAAACGTATTTGGATGGGTGCTAACCACAAAGGAAAATCTCCTGCATAGTTTTCAATCAGAATGCCATAAAAACGCTCTAAAGAACCAAAAATAGCCCGATGAATCATAATAGGACGCTGACGAGAACCATCGGCTGCTACATATTCCATATCGAACCTTTCTGGTAAGTTAAAATCTACTTGAATGGTCGAACATTGCCAAGTACGTCCAATAGCATCTTTAATTTTGATATCGATCTTAGGACCATAGAAAGCACCACCACCGTGATCTTCAATATATTCCCAACCTTTATTATTTAAAGCTTCTACTAAAGCCTGAGTCGCCAATTCCCAACCTTCATCTGTACCGACTGATTTATCTGGACGAGTGGAAAGATTTACTTCATAATCCTTAAATCCAAAATCAGAAAGAATCTTTTCCGTTAAGTTAAGCACGCCAACAATTTCAGTCGCAATTTGTGCGGGTAAACAGAAAATATGGGCATCATCTTGGGTAAATCCTCGTACCCGCATCAAACCATGTAAGACACCAGAACGCTCGTAACGATACACCGTCCCTAATTCCGCGAATCTTAGAGGTAATTCTCGATAGGAATGGAGGTCGTTTTGATAAGCTAGAACGTGAAATGGACAGTTCATCGGCTTGATTTGATAAGCTTGTTCTTCGATATCCATCGAGTCGAACATATTCTCGCGATAGAAATCAAAATGACCCGAAGTTTTCCACAACTCTAAATTAGCAACGTGGGGAGTATAAAGGAGTTCGTAACCTGCATCTAAATGTGCTTTACGCCAATAATCTTCAATGATGTAGCGCATAGTTGCACCCCGAGGATGCCAAAATACCAAACCACCACCAGCATCTTCTTGAATACTAAACAGTTTTAATTCTTTTCCTAGTCTGCGATGATCTCGGCGTTTGGCTTCTGCTTTTTGTTGTAAATAAGCTTCTAACTGTTCAGGAGTTTCCCAAGCAGTACCATAGATGCGTTGTAGCTGGGCTTTGGTTTCATCTCCGCGCCAGTAAGCACCAGCGACACTTTCTAAAGCAAAAGCCTGATGGTTAATCTCTCCTGTATAGTTGACATGAGGTCCTGCACACAAATCCCACCAAGATACACTCTTGGGGATTTTTACAGGTTTAATTAAAGATGGTTCGGGTAGAGCATCTTTTAGTTTCTCTCCCACATCGGGCAATCTACCACCATCGGGACTACCGATATAGTAACGAGTAATGGTTGCTCCTTGAGGAATGCTGTCTAAAATCTCTAGCTTATAGGATTCTTCCAGTTGTTCGATTTCGGCTTTAATTTCGTCCCTGTCTACTTCTTCCCGAATAATCGGCAAATTAGCTTTAATAATCAAGCGCATTTGCTTGGTAATTTTAGTTAAATCTTCAGGGGTAAAAGGTTGCTGACGCGCAAAATCGTAATAAAAACCCGTATCTGTAGTAGGTCCAATCGTAACTTTTGTCTCTGGAAATAATACTTGTACCGCCATTGCCATGACATGGGCGCAAGTGTGGCGAATGCGCTCTAGTTTCTCTAAATTGGCAATTTGTAAAGAAGACTTGGTTAACTGACTGACCATAATAGAATTATTATAATGATAATCGTTATCATAATAGCGTAAATTTAATGACTCTCGATCGCCAAAACTAAAGCCCAATTGCTGCAAAAATATGACTCGTCTAAACTTTACCCTATCCGATGCCTTACCATCCCTACCTAAAATTGGAATGCCAGTGACGATTATTACTGGTTTTTTAGGTAGTGGCAAAACTACTTTACTCAATCAAATTCTCCAAAACAAAGATAATTTAAAAGTAGCCGTTTTAGTTAATGAATTTGGTGATATCAATATCGACGAGCAACTGCTAATTTCGATGGAAGAGGATATGGTAGAGCTTGATAATGGTTGTATCTGTTGTACGATAAACGACAGTTTAGTTGATGCTGTTTATCAAGTTTTAGCACGAGAAGAAAAAATAGATTACTTAGTAATTGAAACTACAGGAATCGCCGATCCGCTACCAATTATCTTGACTTTTCTCTCTACAGAATTAGAGTTTTTAACCCGCCTTGATGCGGTAATTACGGTAGTTGATGCAGCAGCTTTTGATGCCCAACATTTTGAGAGTGATGCTGCTTTTAGTCAAATTAGATATGGCGACATGGTAATTTTGAATAAAATTGATTTAGCAAGCAAAGAAAAAATTGCCGAATTAGAAGCATTTATTGAAGATATTAAACCAGGATTTAGAATTTTACAGAGCGAATATGGCAAAGTACCTTTACCACTAATTTTAGATATTGGTTTAACTCAAGAAGATAATTATCAAGATAAAGTTTCCGAGTTTCGGCGCGATCGCTCTTCTTTTAATAATCATTTAGCCAATGATGGTTTTAGTTTTGTTTCTTTCCAAAGCGATCGCCCATTTGAGCTTGAGAAATTCACCCGTTTCTTAACCGAACAATTACCAAATAATGTATTTCGAGCCAAAGGAATATTATGGTTTCAAGAAAGTCCCTCACGACATATTTTCCAACTCAGTGGTCCTCGTTACGATCTGCAAGCTGATGATTGGGCGATGCAACCAAAAAATGAAATTGTATTCATTGGGCGTAATTTAGATGAGTCATTAATTAAACAACAGCTTGATGACTGTTTAGCTGACTTGATTTTGCCAAACAAGTTTAGTCTGCCCAGTTTACCTTGATAATTATAATGGATTTATTTTCTCGAACTAATTTAAAAGATGATCGTATCTTTCAAGACAGTTGTGATGGTCAAATATTTGCCCCTTGAAAATCGACCTGATCGACAGCTTGTTGCAGGGCAGAGGTGCGATCGCTCATGACATGTTCTGGCTGAATTAGATCGAACAGCCCCAACTTTTGCAAGCGATGCTGGATTTTCTTACTAGCTCCGACCACATAAACCTGGAGTCCCTTATCGTGGGCATCTCGGATCACGTTTTCAATCGCCAACGAAGCCGTTACCCCCATGGAAGGTACTTCACTCAGATCCACCACCAGCACATCCGCTTCTTGCATGGCATTGTGTTCGCGGGCAATCGCCTTGGACAAACCAAAAATCATGGGGCCACTCAAGCAAAACAGTAAAACTCGGCCTTGGGCTTTATCCAGCAATTGCTTCTGCTCATTGCTGAGGCGAATATCATCATCGGTATCAGAAATCAATTTCACATCTGGAGATTGCATTTCACTCAACCGCTCGATGGTCAGAATGTTGGCGATAAAAACCCCCACACCCACCGCGACGATCAAATCTACAAACACCGTCAATAACAGCACCCCATACATGATCAGGGAACCCTTGATGGAAACTTTGTGCGATCGCTTCAGGAAACTCCAATCCAGAATATCAATCCCGACCTTGAGGGCAATCCCCGCCAGCACTGCCATCGGAATCGGTTCAGTCAGTTTAGCCGCACCCAACACGACGACAAGTAACACCAACGCCCGTGTTAAGCCAGACACCGCTGATGTTGCTCCAGTTTGAATATTAACCACTGTCCCCATCGTGGCTCCAGCACCAGGCAATCCGCCACACACCCCCGACACAATATTGCCAATCCCTTGACCAATCAACTCTTTATTGGAATTATGCTCCGTCCGAGTCAGGCTATCTGCGACCACCGCCGTCAGGAGAGTATCGATACAGCCCAACATACCGAGCATCACCCCATCCACCAACATTACCGTTAATTGACCCGTGTTAAAGGTTGGGAGTTGTAGGGGAGGCAGTCCCACGGGAATTTCCCCAATTCGGCGAATGTCGGCATCCCCAAACACCGTTAGAGAAACCACCGTACCGACAATCAAGGCGATCAACTGTGGTGGCACTAGCTTCGTGATTTTTGTGGGCATGAAGAAAATCATCCCTAGGGTCAATGCCCCCAAAATCGCTTCTGGCGGATTGATATTGGCAACTAACTGCGGAATTGCCAGGAAGGTTCCCAACACGCCACCTTTGGGTGCAGCCTGACCAAGAAACGGTGCAATTTGTAGAATGATCAGAATCACCCCAATCCCAGACATAAAGCCAGAGATAACGCTGTAAGGCATTAGGGTGACATATTTACCCAATTTAAAAACCCCAAACAAAATTTGGAATAATCCTGCTAGCATGACAACAGTGAACGCCATTGCCAGACCGTTTTCAGGGTTGCTGGCGGTGAGGCTCGCAACGATCGTCGTCATCACTACGGTCATTGGTCCAGTCGGTTCGGAAATCAGTGTTGGAGTACCGCCAAACAGGGCGGCAAAAAAGCCGATACAAACTGCCCCATAGAGTCCGCCGAGAGGCCCAACCCCAGAGGCAACTCCGAAGGCAAGGGCAAGGGGTAACGAGACAATTGCAGTCGTGACACCGCCGAAGAGATCACCCCGCAGGTTATTAAACCGGATCAGATTAGTAATTGCCATAATTATGGTGAATGAACGATAGGTCAAATCAACTGAAAGCAACCCATTTCATCTTCATCAAAGATAATTTGCTTGAGAATGAAAGCTGAAATCAGTGATCTTGCCCTCAGAAAATTCCTAACAACAAATTATCTAGTTTGATCTTTAGTTGACTTCAAGCTTTAAAAACAATTAGATTATTTTATTTTTAACTGTACGCTATTGTTGGGGACGTTACCTATAAAATAATTAAGATAAAAATAGGATTTACATAGAGATTTTACTATATTTCCTTGTTTCCCTAAGCAGGAAAGCTAGTAGAAGGGTTCTGACTGTTAGCGATCGCCCTAATGCTAATGCCCCAATAGTGAAACCAGAATTGTTAGATGCTATAGCTTTTTAATAAGTCTTGAGAGTTCTTACATCATGTCTTCGGGGCTAATTTTTCTTGTGATCATCTACAGATCTCGCCTAAATCTAATAATTCAAAAAAATAACTGAATTTATCTGGTGTTTTGATAATGATTATCGTTATAATAAACTTTGTCAACCAGATTGCTTCTCTCCGCTATGCTAGAGATTTCCCCGTCAAAATTACGCTCCTTACCAGTCACCATAATCACAGGCTTTCTCGGTAGCGGTAAAACCACTTTACTCAATCAAATTCTGCAAAATAACCAAAACTCAAAAGTCGCAGTATTAGTCAATGAGTTTGGAGATATCAATATCGATGGTCAACTTTTGGTTTCCTATGAAGAAGACATGGTGGAGTTGAGTAACGGTTGTATTTGCTGCACGATTAACGAAGGATTGGTAGAAGCGGTAACAAAAATACTAGCAAGGGAAGAAAAAGTAGAGCGTTTGATTATCGAAACTACTGGTGTAGCTGACCCTTTACCAGTTATTCTGACTTTTGTTGGTACGGATTTTCGAGATTTTACGCACCTCGACGCAGTAATTACCATAGTTGATGCCGAAACCTTTACCCCACAACATTTTGAGAGCGAAGTGGCCTTAAAGCAAATTGCTTATGGAGATATTCTGTTATTGAATAAAGTCGATTTAGTCAACAAGGAGCAATTAACAGTATTAGAAACTTACATTGCATCTATTAAAAAAAAATCCTAGGATTATTCACACCAACCATACTCAAGTACCTTTACCGTTGATTTTAGATGTTGATTTAACCCCAACAGATAACTATCAAGCAGAGAAAAAACATCAAGAACACCATCATGACCACGCTCATTCTAATCACCTAGCCAACGATGGTTTTGTCTCCATGTCATTTCAAAGCGATCGCCCATTTGATGTCTATAAATTTCAAAAGTTTTTAAACGATCTGCTTCCAGTTGAAGTGTTTCGAGCCAAAGGAATTATTTGGTTTGCAGGAAGTAAATTACGTCACATCTTTCAATTGTGCGGACAACGCAACGATATTAAATCCGAACCTTGGTCTACTCCTCCTGCTAACCAGTTAGTCTTTATCGGTCGTCATCTAGATACCGATAAACTCCGCCAACAGTTAAACGACTGTTTGGCTACTTCTGTTACCGTTTAATTTAATCTATTGCCAATTTATGACCTTATCTAAGTCCGAAGCAAATCAACTTAATAACATTAACTATAAATTACCTCAACTAACTACTACACAAGAGCCTCCTGTCTCCGAAGAAGAGATGCGCCAAGCGGTAAGAACTTTATTATTAGGACTAGGAGAAGATCCAGACCGCGAAGGATTACGAGATACTCCTAAAAGAGTAGTCAAAGCTTTAAAGTTCCTCACTTCTGGTTATCATCAATCCTTAGATGAACTCCTCAATGGGGCAGTATTTCACGAAAATGCCGATGAAATGGTTTTAGTTAGGGATATTGACCTGTTTAGCTCCTGCGAACACCATATCTTACCCATTCTTGGTCGCGCTCATGTGGCATATATTCCTAATGGTAAAGTAATTGGACTATCGAAGATTGCCCGTATTTGTGAGATGTACGGACGGCGTTTGCAGGTACAGGAAAGACTAACCGCCCAAATCGCCGACGCACTGCAAGGATTATTACAACCTAAAGGTGTAGCAGTAGTAGTGGAAGCAACTCATATGTGTATGGTGATGCGGGGAGTGCAAAAACCTGGCTCTTGGACTTCTACCAGTGCCGTCAGGGGTGTATTTGCTGATGATGCGAAAACCCGCCAGGAGTTTATGAGTTTAATTCGTCATGATCCTGGGTTTCGTTAATTGATTTGATACGCCTGATGTGGATTAGCTTCGTTCAAATGAACTAGTTCGTAGCTTTTAGCTTTTAGCTCTTAGCTTTTAGCTTCTTGGCGCATTCGACCATCTTTAAAAATGTACTGACTAAGATGTGCTACGTAAATCTAATCTAAAAAGCTGATAGCTGATAGCTGATAGCTAAAAACGAATCACTATAATTTTAAATTCACACAAGACCTATGATTATTGCTGTAGCCAGTCCCCCAGGTGCAGGTAAAACCGAATGGATTTGTCAACAGATAGCCCAAACTAATAAACCTGTAGGCTATTTCAGTCCCAAAACCGATTCCTTGCCTATTGATACGATTTATCTGCAAAGTAAATATCCTCAACTCAAAATTTACCAGACAGGGGAAGAAGCAGCGTTATTGACAGAATCAGATCAAACTATAACTTATATCGAAATTCCCTGGTATTTAGACTTGTCGGGCATCGAACCTTTACTAACAAGGCTGAACTCTCATCGAGTAGCGATAATTTCTGCCGATGTCAACAACACAGAATTTAAAACTTGGGCGGATGAGGTTGTTTCGGGCAATCAAATTACTAAGTTGACAACATCTTGGCAGATTCATCGGGGAGTCTTAACAGGAGAAATTTTAGATTTTGATAGTTTGGCAACCTTTTGGCTGGAAATGACTCAAGGTGCTTATGGTGAAGTAGTTCGGGCAAAAGGAATCTTCGACTTAGAAGATGGACAAATTTATTATGGTGATTTTATACCTAATCAACCTGAATTAGAGTTTAAACCCTTAAATTTACCTCGTTGGCTTGATGGTAGACCAACTCGTAAAAGTGGCTTTGAAATTGTGGGGAACAAGCTAGAGCAAGCTGAAATTGCTCAAACCATTAAAGATTGTTGTGTTCCTGAATCAGCAATTAGTTATTACCAACAACAAGTAAAAGAATCTTTAGCAACTGAACCAGAGGTAGAATTAGTATGAAAATAGCAGTAATGTCTTGTATTCATGGAAATTATGAGGCTTTAGAGGCAGTTTTACTCGATATCGACCGTCAAAAAGCAGAAAAGATTTATTGCCTGGGGGATTTAGTGGGTTATGGTCCTCATCCTAATGCGGTAGTCGAACAAATCCGTTCTTTAGATATTCCTACTGTACAAGGCTGTTGGGATGAAGATATTGTGGAAGGGTTAAGTGCCTGTGACTGTAGTTATCCTTCTCTGTTGGCAGAAACAAGGGGTAAACTTGCCCACGAATGGACTAATCAGGAAGTAAATCCTGAAGTTAGGGAGTATTTGGCACAATTACCCCATACTTATAAGGAAGATCATCTTTGTTTCGTACATGGTAGTCCCAGTAGCAACCATGAATATCTGTTACCCGAAATGGATGCCTTTACTGCCTTAGAAAGAGTCTTATCTAGCGATGCAGATGTTCTGTTTTGTGGACATACTCATGTTCCCTATGTTCGCACCTTAGATTCTGGTCATTTACAAGTTAAAGTTAATCAGCCTAATAGTGATGAACAACCTGCCATCAGTTTTAGTACACCTTTGAAACGAATTATCAATGTTGGTTCGGTAGGCGAACCTCGTCATGGTCGTCCTAATGCTACTTATGTAATTTATGACACGGAGACACAAGCAGTAAGTTTGCGAGAAGTAGAATATGACTATCAAACAACCTGCGCTGCGATTCTAGATGCTGGTTTACCATCGATTTTTGCTTGGCGTTTGGCTAGAGGTCTAGAATTTGCTGAAAAAGCCGATGATCCGACTCATGTTTGCGAAAGGTAAATAGTGTTGTTTTAATGCCTGGCGATCGCTTTTTTGAAAAAAATCTAACTTAAAGGGCGATCGCTAAAACTAGGCTGGTAAGATGAAAGACAAGACAAAGGGATAATAATATTTGTCCTTTGCCTGCTCAAATTATTTACTGAGCTTGTTCAGGACGAACAGAAGAATGATGTTTAACTATCATCCAGCGATCGTCTTTTTTCTCATAGAGAAAAGTATATCGTGCAGGAACTTCTACTGTCTTGCCGTTTTCGGTATAAGAAAATGTATAAAGCCCTGAATTAGTAACCGTGTTATCATCAAGAACTTGAACATTTTCAGTATTAAAAACTACTTTGAGATCGGGTTTTTGGGTTAGTCCAATAAAATAGTTTTTGATCTCATCAGGAGTATCAAGTTCATCATTAAAAGTAGCGAGTAAAACAGCTTCCTGAGCATAAAGAGCAGTAATTTGGTTAACATTTCGGCTAGCGAGGGCAGTTCCCCAATCTTTTCCCAATGCTTGAACATTTTGATCAGAAATGGTCTGAACACTGGCAGCAGAATGCCTATTCTCAGAGTCAGCATTAACTTGAGAGGCTGAGATAGCCAGAGAAGATAATACTAAGCCAGAGATCATCACACTTGAAGCAAAAATTTGAGTCAACATAAGTAAAATCAAAAAAGTTAAGCAAATATTAAATTGTTATTTATCGTATCATGATAATGATAACCATTATTAAAAATAACCAAAAATCCTCAAAACCAAATGTGGGCAATATTAAGCGGCATTGAAGGCAATCTAGTAGCTTACGAAGCAGTACTAGCCGATATCAAACGGGAAAGAGTTGAGGCAGAAGAGTTGTATATCTTGGGTGACTTGGTAGCAGCTAATCCAGGGAGCGAAAAAGTAATTAAACGTATTCAAAATCCTTTGCCTGGAGAATTAGAACCCCAAGTATGCGTCGGCTGGTGGGAAGAACAGTGTTTTGCTTTACATGGTTTGGGTTCGACAGCTGAACCAACAGAATTAATCGATCGCTTTGGCAAAGAAACAGCTAAACTACTCTGGGATTCGGTATCTCGTGAAACTGTGGGGTGGCTACGGAATTGTCACTTTGGGTTTTTTGAACTGGATTGTTTGTTAATTCACGGTAGCACTGTGAGCGTCAGTGATAAATTGACTCCTAAAACACAACCCTGGCAAATGTTAGACCGCTTGCAAAGAGTACAGGCTAATCATCTCTTTTGTGGTCGTTCGGGTCAAGTATTTGAATATCAACTACAAGGGGGTTCGGTTAATAGTTCGGTAATGACTTTAGAGCGTCAGCAACCCGTTCAAACGATTACTGCACCTCAAAGAAGAGTTATCGGGGTGGGAAATGTGGGTAGAGAACCAGGAAAGGCTACTTATACTCTTTATAATCCTAATAGCGATCGCTTGGAGTTTAAAACAGTTTATTATGACAATTAGACACAACTTGGCAATTGTTCAGTTTAACGGTCCGTTTTTTTGAACAATCCTGAACCAGCTCGACTTTATCCAATCAGGCAGCATAGATAGCAATATCTCTCAAACGCTCAAATAGATGGCGGGGAACTTTTATCATGTCAGTCGAGCTAAGCAATCCCTAAGCTATCAGGTATTTAAAAAGCTACTGTTTTCCGAACCTTGTACCTTCAGGGATATGATGACATAGCAATCACTATGAGCAATAGTTAAGATATTATATGACCCAGGTGGGAAAAGTTTATTTAGTTGGAGCAGGGGTTGGTAATGAGGATTATTTAACTGTTAGAGGGAAACAGTTGTTGAGTATTGCCCAGGTGCTAATTTACGATGCTTTAGTGGATGAGTCTCTGTTGCAGTTAGCCCCCCTAAGCTGTATACAAATCTGCGTTGGCAAGCGTGGAGGGCAAGCCAGTACGTCTCAAACTCAGATTAATCGGTTGTTAGTTAGTTATTGTCTCCAGAATAAGCAGATCGTTAGGCTCAAAAGTGGCGATCCCTTTATTTTTGGGCGGGCTAATGAGGAAATTGCTGCCTTACAACAAGCTAACTGTGATTTTGAATTAGTGCCTGGGATTTCTTCTGCTTTAGCTGCACCCTTGTTAACGGGAATTCCTTTAACGGATAAAAACTTAAGCCGTGGTTTTGTGGTGCTGAGTGGACATCAACCCGAACATTTAGATTGGTCAGCTTTAGCCAGAATTGACACTCTGGTGATCCTGATGGGAGGACGATCGCTACCGCAAATTATCCAGTATTTACTTGCCAATGGGCGATCGCCTGATGAACCAATCGCCATTATTCGTCACTGTGGCAGACCACAACAGCGGTTTTTTTGGGGTACGTTAACCGATATAGTAGACAAAACCGCAGAAATATCCCTTTCTCCCGCAGTTATTGTTATAGGTAAGGTTGTGCAGCTTAGTAATCAGAATTCACCCCAAATTTCTCCCCCTCTAGTAAATAAAACGATTTTAGTAACTCGTGCTGTGGAACAATCGAGTAAGTTTACTTCCCTGCTACAACAACAGGGGGCAACAGTGGTGGAAATGCCTGCCTTGACTATTACTCCGCCGTCAGACTGGTCAGCTTTGGATCGAGCGATCGCCAATTTGGCAGACTTTCAGTGGTTGATATTAACATCCGCTAATGGAGTTAATTATTTCTTTGATCGCTTGGATCATCTCGGCTATGATGCTCGCGCCTTGGGTAAAACTAAGATTGCTGTGGTGGGACGTAAAACTGCTGGGGTGTTGCAAGCCAGAAAGCTAAATCCTGATTTTATTCCGCCCAATTATGTCGCCGATTCGATGGTGGAAAACTTTCCTGAAGCTTTGGCAGGACAAAAAATCTTGTTTCCTAGAGTAGAAACAGGCGGTAGAGATATTTTGGTTCAGGAATTAACTATTCAAGGGGCAGAGGTGGTGGAAGTAGCTGCCTATCAATCTCAATGTCCTCAACAGATAGATGAATCAGTCTGGCAGGCTTTGCAGCAGCAGGAAATTGATGTAATTACTTTTGCCAGTTCTAAAACCGTTAAGAATTTTTATCAGCTATTACAGCAGCAACTACAATCTACGAGTATCAAAGATAATTTACTAGACAAGCTTTATATCGCCTCAATTGGGCCTCAAACGTCGAAAACTTGCCGAGAATTGCTGGGTAGAGTAGATTTAGAAGCAGCCGAATACACATTAGAAGGATTGACTACAGCGATCGCTAATTATAAATTCAACTAATATTAAGCATTTTAGATTTAAACCTGCTGTTTCAGTTTGCTTTTAAGGCGATCGGCTAAACTATAACTGACGCTATAATTCATTTTCCTAACTATATTAGATATAGAGGAATATATGCTTGCTCACCGTGGCACACTTGTAAAGAAAAGAGATACTGAATGTCTAACATCGAACGTAGAACACCATTAGGCAAAGTTGACACACAACCAAGTTATGTTCGTAGAGAACCCAGCTACAACAACGAACATCCGTTTAAAGACAGTGCGTTAGGTTTAGTATCGACGAAAAGCTTTCCTGCAATTGTTGGCACGGCAGACATGATGCTCAAGTCATCAGAAGTGACTATGGTTGGCTACGAAAAAATTGGTGATGGCTATTGTACGGCGATAGTTAGGGGGAACATTGCCGATGTTCGTTTAGCGGTAGAAGAAGGGGCGAAAACAGCCGAAAAGTTCGGTCAGCTTGTGTCTAAGTTAGTCATTGCCCGTCCCATGCCTAATTTAGAAGCGATATTTCCCATTGGCAGCCATTTAATTGAATTAACACAAAAAAGAAGAGGCTATAGTCGTTTAAGTAATCGCTCGATCGGGTTGCTAGAAACGAGAGGTTTTCCCGCCATGGTTGGTGGGGCAGATGCGATGTTAAAATCTGCCGATGTTCAGCTAGCTTCCTATGAAAAAATTGGCGATGGCTTGTGTACTGCTATTATTCGGGGGTCAGTTGCCAATGTGGCGATCGCGATCGAGGCAGGAATGCAAGAAGCCGAACGAATCGGCGAACTCCATGCGGTGATGATTATTCCTCGATTACTTGAAGACCTCGAACATACTTTACCAGTGGCTAGCTATTGGCAAGATGAACAAGAGCCTTTACCCGTCTTGTTACCCAAAGAAGTTAAACAGAAAGAGAAAGAATTAATCGAATTGCCTCAAGCCGATACTAAACCGATGCGCATTCCTTTAAAAAGAAAGCTAGAAATCGAAGAACTTTAGATACTCCATAATACTGCCGAACTGTCTCATAAATATCTATCAACTAAACAGTAAGATAAAATAGTATGATTAAATTGGTTTTGTAATTATATGACATGACAACCAAAATTTCTATCACTTTAGATGATGAAGTAGTTCGCTTTATTGATTCTCAAGGAACTAACCGTAGTAAGGTGATCAATGATTTTTTGCAGAAGATTAAAAAAGAACAGCTTCAGGAAGCATTAAAGGCAGCGTACATAGACCAAAATCAAGACCCTAATTTATGGTCAGAATTTAAATTATGGGAATGTACCACGGGTGACGGATTAGATGCCGATGAGTAAGCCCAATTACCATTGAAAAAGCGATCGCCATTGAACTCGCTATTTTTAATCGGTAGGTTTACAGCCGTTTTCAGTTTTGACAATTATCACAAGATCCACAAGTAAATCCCTGGGATTCCTGATTAAAACCAAAAGCTAAGAGCAAATATTGCCAGCGACAATCCTTAGTTTGAAGATATCGTTGCATTTTTGTCTGATGAAGTTTCTGGCTACTAGCTAAATGATTTAGGGTTATGGAAGATGGCTGTTTACGGTAAGTAAAAGGATCTGACCAGGTAACTAAGCCCAAGCTGTGTAAGATGCCTAAAGTGATTTCTCCTTCAGGATATTGCTCTTTAATTGTGGCAATATTTCCTTGGCTGGGTATTTGTTTGACTAGCTGTTGTGCCTGGCGATATTGTTGTGTTAACTTGCTCTGGAAAAATTGACTCCGCTGTTTATCTTCAGGATCGAGTAATCCCGTGGGTTCGCTAATTAAAGTTAGAGCCTGGGCAGGTTTTCCGTCTCGCCCACCTCTACCAACCTCCTGAACATATTCCGCGAGTAATTCTGGCGCGTGATAATGTACGACAAATCTGACGTTTGGTTTATCGATCCCCATCCCAAAAGCAGAAGTGCAAATTACAAATTGGATTTTGCCACAGATCCAGTCTTGCTCGATGTTTCTTCTTTCCTGGGTAATCAATCCTGCATGATAAGCAGCAACAGCATAACCCAAGGATTTAAACCAGGTTGCCAAAGTTTGACTATCTTGACGCGATCGCACATAGACTAATCCAGACTGATTTTTGTGAGCTTGAATAAACCGCAGCATCTGTTGTTTTCTGCCTCTAGGTGTCCAAACTGTTTTGATATTTAAACTCAGGTTTTGTCGATAAGGACTAATCAAAAAGGTTTCAGGCTGTTTTAATTCCAAAGCTTTGATAATTTCTTGCTGTGCCTGGGGATCGGCTGTAGCGGTAAAAGTAGCGATCGCAATTTTTGTTCCTGTCGGTTTATGCTGTAATAGACTACGGCGGACTGCCCCCAAACGTCGATAAGCAGGGCGAAAAGTAGTTCCCCATTGAGTTAGACAGTGAACCTCGTCTAAAATAATACCTGTAATCTTAATCTCTGGTTGAGCGATGATTGACCAGAGCGGTAGACTGAGTAAAGTCTCAGGGGATAAATAGAGTAGGCTTAATTCTTGTTTGGCGATCGCACCTAAGGTTTTTTGTCTCTGGCTTCTGGATAACTCACTATGGAGTAACGCCCCAGATAAACCCAATTCCCGTAGCTGATTGACTTGATTTTCCATCAGCGCTACTAAAGGAGAAACCACCAGCGTTAGACCAGCTTGCAGTAGTGCTGGTAGCTGAAAACAGATAGATTTACCGCCTCCCGTCGGCAAAATGATCAGCGCATCTTTTCCTGCTAAAAGAGTTTGCACAATCTCCCCTTGAGGCGGTCTAAAATTTTCATACCCCCAAATCTGCTGAAACTTTTCTCTAGCTGACTGTTGTTGTAGATTAATCTCTTTTAAATTCATTAATTTTTGTTTTTAGCTTTTAGCTCTTAGCTTTTAGCTTTTAGCTCAAGTTCGGATCAAGACTTGAAATAGAAATAGCACTACGTAAAAACGTTAGGACATATTTAAAATACTCCTTCCTACTACCTACTACCCACTACCTACTACCGTACGGGCGAACGGCCGTTCACCCCCTACTACCTACTACAAAGACTTTCTAACTTTAAGCCATAAATCTCGATATTGCTGCTCTGTTTCAGGTTTCAGGGGCAATAAAAACTCGCTCTTATCTGAATTCAAAATTGCGGAGTTAACAAAAACGTTATCTTGAAGATCTTGCGGTATTTCTTGGGGTGGTAGAGTAGCTAAAATTGGCGAAATTCCATCGGTGAATAGAGATATTTGTTTTGCTGTTCGAGGTTGCCAGCAATAGTCGATCCATTGATCTACAATCTTGGTCTGATTAAATTTATCTTTACTATCACCTACTAATAAAGCTTGAGGTAATCGAGGCTTTACCCAAAGATCTGCCCACAGAGATGTTCCCGACTGAGGAATGACAAATTCAATCTCAGGATAACGTTTGAGCAAGGGTAAGATATCCGTTGACCAAGCCACCGCAGCCCAAGTATCTCCTAAAATCAGGGGTTCGAGATAGTGGTCAGAGCTATAAAGCTTTGCCTGTCTCTGGAGAGCTGATAATTCAGTTTTTAAATTACTGACAATATTTAAATTATCTAGATTGTAAGAATGTCCTAGTTTCTTCAAAGTTAAGCCAATCACTTCTCTGGGAGAATCTAATAAAGAAATGCGATCGCGTAATTCTGGTAACCAAAGATCTTGCCAATCTTTAACTTTTATATTTAGCGGCTCTAATTTATCACGACGATAGGCAATAATCGCACTTCCCCAACGGTAGGGCGCGCCATAAATCGCACCATCATCTGCTAAATCTCCTTCAGAATTACGCTGTACTAATTTTTGCCAAATTTTAGGTAATTTTTGCCAATTAAGCAAAGATTTACTCGACAAAGGTTGAATTAAATTCTGTTTAATTGCGCTAGATAACCACGCATCTCCCAAAGTAGCTAAACTTGGAAAAACTTCGGCTCGGTTCAATATTTGATCAACAGCATTGATAATTTTTTGCTCTGGCTTTTTGTAGTCCTGTAGAGCATAAAGTGAATTAAAGATTTGTAAAATATGGATTTGAGGTTTGAATTCAATTTTGCTATTTTTAGTTAATGATTTACGAAAATCTCTGATAGATTGCGAAGGTATAGAGTTTTCTAAAAGTAAGATTTGTGCAATTGCTTCCCCGCCACCACAGCCCCCAAGTAATTGTGCTAAAGCTAAGGCAGCAGTGGAACGGAGAAAATAACGGCGTGATAACTGGTGGTTCATTAATGTTCTGAACAAAAGATGAGAGTATATTTACTTTAAAAAAATGGATACTTTTTCCTTTAACAACGTGCCTATTTTACTAGGAGATTTAAGGCAATTATGCCTTGAAATTAATCGTTTTGAGTAAGCTTAAAATCTGGAGCAAAATAAGTTGAGCAATTGTTAAATGAATCAGGAATAGTGGTGATTATTTAGAACTATTCTTTTAGCATAAAAGCAGATGAAAAATCCGCCAATTAATTACTAGAAACTATATGGATACATTGCAAATACAAATTAGCGAATTGCGTGAAAAGATAGACTGTCTACACCAACTAATTGAGGAAATTGGATCTCAGGTTAAAGGTTTGAGTAGCCAGCATCCCCAGCGTGTTGAACAAGAGTCTTATTCTTTACCTAGTTTTAGCTCAAGCTCTAGCAAATTTGGTAGACAGACTAATGAATCAGAATATCAGCTAACTCATAAAGATATTTTGGTGGATGATAATAGCAGCACTAGCAGTACTAGCTCCAACAACGATAATTTGGCTCCAGAGACGCAAATTCGCCGTCTGACAGCCCAGTTGACCGCAGCATATAACCGTATTGCAGCCTTAGAAGAACAATTATTAACCTACCGAATTCATTCTTAGACGACGATAACGAGCAAATGAACTTTCAATTATGTTGAGCAACTGAGTGGAAGTCCAATTTTGTTTGAGGTGAGTTGCGATCGCACAGCCTCCTGCACCAACGCCTTCTTTAACATATCCCTGGGTATAAGCCCGCAAGCTAGGATATCTTGAAGTAGCGAAGCTTAAGTCAGTAGCAAGCAAGGGGACTCCACCAACAAGTTTTGCTAACCCTACCGTATTTCCTGTAGGATCTTCCGTTACCCAACGAGTTGTCCCCACGACAATGTTCGGTAATTGCAGCGAAAGTTGATGATAGTTAGCGATCGCTTTGATTAAGGCAGATACTGCTAACATTTGCGTTCCACCCGCCAACATCACGCCGATCCGACGACTAGCAGAAATTGCCATTCCCGCAACGACAATCTGCATGGGATCGCCAACTGCTGCTACTAAGGCGAGGGGATCGTTAAACTGAGTTAAATCTAGCTTGGATAGACCAGTTTCAACTACTGACCATTTCTGCTGATGATTACAGCAAGGATGACTACTATTGACCATTCCTTGAGCTTCAATTCCCAAGGCGGTTAACAGAGCTAGGGCGGTAGTTGTTCCCCCAACGACACATTCGCCAATAATTAAATAATCAGCCGTATCCGCTAGCTTATCGCCCCATTTCAAACCTTGGTTAAATAAGTGCTGCACATTCTGTAGAGGCATCGCCTGACCAGAAGAAAGACACTGAGCCATAACTCCTAATAAATCAATGGTGTCTACAGTTGGGGAATGGGGTAAACCAGCATTAAAAATATAGGTGGGGATGTTAAAAGCTTCAACTACGGCGCGAGAAATAAAGGTAGGAGATGCTCCTGCGGTCAGAATTGGTAAAGGATGCTGATAACTCGACTGTACTCCCTTGGCTAAAAATTCAGCATCGGCGATCGCTGTATATTTTCGATCCTCTGGCGTTGCTCCCGCAGCGGAAATTCCTGAAATTAGCCCTGTTGCCGTGAAACCGAGAACACAGGCAAAACTAGGATTTGCACCATGATGCTGCCTTAACCAACGAAAGCCTGACTGTAGCTCGCTATAGACATAGATCATCAATAATATTCAAGTAGTATTTTGGATTCAAGCCACCGAAACTCCATATTCAGCCCTAAGAACCATACGATAGTAACTCTGTAACTGTTTAGTTGCAGCAGCCCAGCCCCACTGTTCAGCTTCATGACGGGCATTGAGGCGCAATTCTTCTCTGGCTTGAGTCGCTGCCAACAAAGATTTAGTGGCGGTAATTGCTCCATCAGGATCGTCTGGTTCAAATAAATAACCGTTAACTCCATCTGTAACAATATCAGGAATACCACCAGAGCGAGCAGCTACCACAGGACAACCCGCAGCCATTGCCTCTAGCAACACTAGACCCAAGGTTTCAGTACGGGAAGGAAAGACAAAAGCATCAGCAGAAGCAAACGCAGCAGCTAATTCTAATCCTTGGAGATAGCCGACGAAATTCGTTTTAGTATCAGCAAAGTGAGCTTCCAAGGCTTCTCTATGGGGTCCATCTCCGACAATTGCCAAACGAGCCTGGGGCATCGCCTCTAAAACTGGTTTGATTTGGTCAATTTGTTTTTCCGCTGAAACTCGACCAACATAGAGCAAGAGTGGATCTTGAGGATTGCCTTGAGTAAGACGCGATCGCATTTGTGCCGAAGCTAAATGAGGTTGAAACATATCGGTATCTACCCCCCTCTGCCAGAGATCGACTCGCTCAATACCATGGTTAACAAGCTCTTTGACCATAGCGCTAGAAGTACAGAGATTTAACTGCGCTTTGTTATGAGCCGCCTTTAATAATTCCCACAGCAGTCCTTCTAATGCCCCTAAACCGTAGTGATGGAGATATTGGGGTAAATGAGTATGATAGGAAGCTACTAGGGGTATATTCATTGTTTTGGCATAGTAAATCCCGCCTACTCCCAAAAACGCTGGATTGACAACGTGAATCAAATCAGGCTGAAACTCTTCAATAGCATTTTTTGTACCTAAAGGGGGCAGCGCTAGCTTTAACTCTGGATATAACGGCAAGGACACCCCAGGAATACCATAGATTTTTGCTCCCTTATATTCGGTTAATCCTCCTTCTGGGGCAACTACGAGGACGCGATCGCCGTTACGTTCAAGATGTTCAATGGTATGACGTAGGCGGGTAACAATCCCATCTACCTTGGGCAAAAACGTTTCGGTAAATAAGGCAATACGCATAATCTGGATCTGCTAAAAACTCTAGAGCTGATAAATTAATTAGATAAAAAGACTTAGAAAATACTTTAAAAATATCTTGCGGACTCGATAATCTATGTAAAATTCTACAGCTAGTTTTAACCATCCTGATTGATTATCTAACTTTGGAGTGAGTTTAATCATTTCTTCATTCAATTCTCCAGGTAGCAAGTGCCAAACAAAGCCAACCAATAATTAATCCCATTCCCCCAATTGGGGTAATTGCCCCCAGCCACTTAATTCCTGTCAAAGTCAAAGCGTAAAGACTACCAGAAAAGATAAATACCCCAGCGGTGAAAGCATATCCTGCCACTGTCAACAAAGTAGAATTAGGATAACGAGAGATCAATAAGGCTACTAGCATCAACGCCAGAGCATGATACATCTGATATTTAGTACCTGTTTCCCAAATAGCTAAAGAATTAGCACTGAGGCGATCTTTTAAAGCATGACTAGCAAAAGCACCAAACACGACTGATATGCCGCCTAACATCGAGGCGATCGCCAAAAAGATTCGAGTCAAAATTTTCGTTCCTCCAGTTATTCACAAATCATAATATTTTAGGGGGAAATTCTAAAATAACAGTAATAAAACTAGGCACTTTAGCATTTTTGGTCTAACACTGTAACGAACCTCATCAAAAAAGGCACTATCTATGTTGCGGTACTTGTGGACAAAATCAGGGGCGATTTGTTTTCTCAGCTTAGGTTTACTAACTTGGGCTAGTCCTCATGCTGTAGCTGAAACAGTAGTGGAAAAATAACTCGTACAGGAACGTTAACCGCAGGTACGAGTAAAGATGCATTACCTTTTGCCTATCGTAATGAGCAAGGACAACTAGTCGGCTATTCCGTCGATATTTTAGAACTAGTTACTCGTCAGTTAGAAGAAGAATACGATCGAGATATCGACCTAGAATTGGTAGCTCTAGAACCTAAAGAACGTATTCCGCAACTGATGTCAGGGGAAGTAGATATAGTGTGTGATGCCAGCAGCTTTACTTGGGAACGCGATCGCGCTATTGATTTTTCTTTTAGCTATGGTTCTACAGGAACTAGGCTGTTAACCAAAAGGGGGAATAAGTATTGGGATCCTCAATCTCTGGTCGGGGTACGCATCGGTGCTTTAGCCCAAACCACTAACGAACAGGCCATACGTCGCGTTCAACCCAAAGCTGAGATTGTTTTGCTTAAGGATCGCGCAGAGGGTTTTACGGCACTGCGAGAGGGGAAAATTGACGCTTTTGCTTCGGATGGGATTTTATTAGAAAGCTGGTTACAAAAAGCCCCCGATCGTCAAAATTGGCAGGTTGTCGGTGACTATTCTCTGGAAGGGATTGCTTGTATGCTGGCAGAAAATAACTCTCAGTTTCTCAATACGGTCAACTACAGTTTAGTTGAGTTTATGCAGGGGTTACTAGACCAGAAACCTGAATATGTCGCTATCTTTGACCGTTGGTTTGGGCCTCAAGGAGCATTGCCTCTGACTAAAGATCTCCAAGAGATCATGATTGACAATATACAGTTGTTAATTGATTTTAAAGAGCGGATTGTCAATTAGTTTTAATCCATGAATATCAAAAAATCGTCACGCTGGGGTAACTTATTATTTATCGCCAGTCTGGCTGCTATTGTCATCGCCACGATATCTCCTTTTAACTTCCAAATTCCTCCAGAATTTTCTGACCAATTTATCTTCCAAAAGTTTGAATTTGGCGGCAGTGTTAAGGATTATTGGCAGAATATTTTGTTGTTTATTCCTTTGGGTATTAGCTTGGCGATGATCGGCGATCGCCAGCGATTAAACAGTCCCACAATTGTAGCTGTTGCTTGTTTGGTGAGTATCTTAACCACAAGTGCCGTAGAAACAACTCAGCTTTTTTTACCTAGTCGTGTTTCTAACCTATCGGACATTATCTGTAACAGCTTAGGGGGAACTCTGGGGGCAATTTTCTATTTCTGGCGGAAATATATTGCTCAGTTTTTGTTGGGGCTTATTTACCAGGATACCAATCGCCTGAGTTTAAAATCTTTGCTGATAGCGATCGCCAGTTATTGCGCTTTTGTTACTTTAATGGTTTTGGTTTTATTAGCTAATGTTAATCTGTCCAACTGGGATGACTACTATTATTTAGCCATTGGCAATGAAGTTACAGGCGATCGCCCCTGGAACGGACGAATTAATAATTTGTATATCAGCGATCGCGGTTTTAATCCTTCACAAGTCCAACAGGCGTTTACAGAAGCTGATACTTTGTTTGCCCAGTCCCCTGACTTAGTAACTTTTCTCAAGTTTACCGAGGAAGCCAACTCTTACCAGGATCGTAGTCATCATCTCCCCAAGCTTTTGTGGCAAAATGTTTCAGCATCAGATGCTCAAGCACAAAAGCGATCGCTTAAAACACAACAATCATCTGAAAACGCTGGAATATTGGTTAATTCGAGACAATGGTTAAAAACAGCGCAGCCAGCAGCAGCTTTAACTCAGAAATTACAACATACTGGTGAATTTAGTTTGTATTTGGCTGTTTCTAGCAACAACCCTAATCAGTCTGGACCAGCAAGAATTATATCTTTGTCATATGGAACAGTGAATCACAATCTTGCCATCGGTCAAGAAGGAACAGACTTACAACTTCGCCTGAGAACTCCAATCACAGGTAGCGCTGCTTCTCAACCCAGATTTCGGATTCCGAGAATATTTGAAAACAATGATCTTTGTCGTCTATTAGTGGTTTTTGCGGACAAAAACTGATTTTATTATAAATAAATGATTATCAATATTTTATAGTTCTGTGAATTATTTATTACTTCACACAAAAAATAAGTTCGGCTGCAATACCGAAACCTTTTCTCCACAAAATTATTTTTTTTACAGTGCTTAACGTCCTTGCAAGGCTTTTATTCGCAACTCCATACTCTTTATTGTGGGCTGATATTCGCTATTCACTTTCTCAAACGCATCAGGATTTTGAGCCATAATTTTGGTTTATCACCAACCCCCCTCAGTATTTTATCCTTCCGAAAAGCCTCCACATCTAATTCCTTGGGTCTGATACCCTTCAAAGCAAAATAATTTCCATTTTCTGCCTTCACGCTCGCAATTGCGCGGTCAGTTACCGCATTATCTTCACTAATAAGCACGCGCACAATGTCGTTTATGGCGGCATAATATTCCTCATTCAGCTCTTTTAGCTCCAAAGTCAGCTCCGAAAGTTCCAAATCACGGGCTTTTTCTTGCTGCATTCGAGCCGATTTTTTTGCGTTCTTTTTCAAATGCTTCACTCGTGTATTTACTCTTGACCGCATTAATAAAATAACCCACTTTATTGTCTTTCAACCTGCCCATACTTTCCTCAAAACCGTGTAGTCGTAGCCCTGAAGCACGGCTTCCTCCGTTTGAGTATCTATTAAAAGAGTCAAAACTTCGCGGCTAACACCCCATTTTTCCACTTTTAGGAACATTTCTTCAAAAAATGTTTGTGGCACAACTTCCGCCTCACCATCAACTGTCCGATTTTCTGTGAGCCACGAAGGTTGATTTT
>JAAUOU010000071.1 GCA_012034765.1 Pleurocapsaceae cyanobacterium CSU_1_1
GGATTTTTTCTTTATGACTAAATTTTTAGGTTCTCTGGTCGAATTTTCTCACAATTTAGCCTAATTTTTTATCGTCACTATTTCAAATTTCTCTTATTAGAAAAAATCTTCAACTTTTAAGCTTAAATCGGCTTTCAACTTAATTTGTGAGAAATGCGGGGGATCGCTCTATTTGTGAGAAATGCGGGTAAATATCTCACTGTTTTTGCAACATTTTATTTATTCTTGATATCATCAATTAATTATGTATGAGTCAAGCTACCGTGCAACCTGCCAAAATTAGCCGTGTCCTACCAAATTCGATCGCCGCAGAGATTGGGTTTGAAGTTGGGGATGCGATCGTGTCGATCAATCAGACTCAGCCACGGGATTTGATTGATTATCGTTTCCTCTGTAGTGATGAATATCTCGAACTAGAAGTGGTAGACGAGCAAGGAGATCTTCATCAGATTGAGATTGAAAAAGATTACGATGACGATTTGGGTTTGGAGTTTGAAACGGCTCTATTTGATGGTCTGATGCAGTGTAATAATCGCTGTCCTTTTTGCTTTATCGATCAGCAACCTCCTGGTAAACGTCAAAGCCTTTACTTAAAAGATGATGATTATCGCCTAAGTTTTTTGTATGGTAGCTATCTTACTCTCACCAACCTGACGGAAAAAGAATGGCGCAGAATTGAACAGATGCGCCTGTCTCCGCTCTTTGTCTCCGTACACGCCACTGAACCAGAAATTAGAATTAGACTGCTAAAAAACGATCGCGCAGGGCTAATTATGTATCAACTTCAATGGTTTCAGGAGAGACGTTTACAAATCCATGCTCAAGTAGTTGTTTGTCCTGGGATTAATGACGGCGAACATTTAACCAGAACTTTATTAGATTTAGCCTCTTTTCATCAAGGAGAAATACCTGCTGTTGCCTCGGCTGCGGTTGTTCCCGTGGGCTTAACCCGCTTTCGCCCCGTAGAAGATGAACTAATTCCTGTCAGTCAAGAAAAAGCGATCGCCGTCATTGAACAGGTACAACAATTACAAGACAAGTTTAAACAACAGTTGGGCAGCACTTTTGCCTGGTTAGCCGATGAGTGGTTTTTGATCGCCCGTCAAGATATTCCCCCAGAGTCACACTACGAAGACTATCCGCAAATTGGCAATGGTGTAGGCTCAATCCGTCTATTTCTCAAGCAATTTCAAAGTACCGCTCAAGCAATGTTGCCCAAAGCGATCGCTCAACCTCGTCGTTTTACCTGGGTAGTGGGAAATGCAGTCGAACAGGCTTTTCAACCCTTGGTAAACCAACTTAATCAGGTAGAAGGTTTAGAGATTAACCTGGTGGCATTAAATAGCCAATATTGGGGACAGGAAATTACCGTCACAGGTTTATTAACAGGACAAGATCTTCTTACTGGTTTATCAGCACAAGATCTAGGAGATGGGATTTTATTACCCTCGTTGATGCTTAAGCATGATGACACTAAATTTTTAGACGATCTAACGGTTGCGGATGTTAGTACTCAATTAGCAAGACCAATTTTTCCTGTTAGCGGTGTGGAAGAATTAATTAACCAATGTTTAGATTTAGATATTGTTGGGGTTTCAAGTTAAATAAATGGTCACTCTATTTTTGATACCTCATGAGCATGTTTACTTAAAATTTGCTGCACAATCGAGGCTACTTCATTAGGTGCTTCAATCATACCCAAGTGACCACAATTATCAATTTGAAAGACATTACTATCTTGCGAAGCAAATAAACTGTGGAAACTTGCTAGATGCTTGACATATTTAATTTCCATAACGCGATCGCGATCGCCAGCAATAAAATAAACTGGTTGTTGTAGACGAGAAACTAACTGAGGCAACAAATGTACTTCAGTCTCGGTAGTAGATTCGAGTAATGCCCCCATTGCAGCTTGTTCATCAGCCTGAATAAAATCCAGCACTCTTTGACGACCCCATTTCAGCGCCAGAGGACGTGCCACCATCATCCGAGAAAATACTAGGTTAAGCAAAGGAACATAAGACAGCCAGCGTGGGCGAAACTTGACTAATTGTTGACCTGCATTACGAAAACGTTCAAATTCTTCCTTAAGATAAATACCGCCACCTGCATTGAGACAAACTACCCCCTGAACTACTTGAGGATAAAGTTCTGCTGCCCACAAAGCCACACTACCCCCCAATGAATGTCCTATTACCCAAGCGTATTCAATCGATAAACTGGCAAGTAAACAACCTAAGTCTTCTGCATAAGCTTTTAAGCTATAACTTTTCGAGTTTAATAACTCATCCTCTGTCAGCGAGACTTCGCCATGGAACAACGGAGTTTCCTCTGACTTCCTTAAGCTAGCATCATGGGAAGTTTTGATTTGGGACGGTTTAGATAGATGAGCTAATTGAGAATGAGACTCTCCAAAGCCACGAGCATCGTAAATTAAACATTGATATTCAGACTGCAAGAGATCTACCAACGGCTGCCAATAACGACGACTGAGCAGCCAACCATGTACAAATACTAGTACAGGTCGTTTTGAGTCGGCGACAGGTGCAGTCAGCTCATAAATATGAGGTGTTGTTAGTATGGTTATGGATGGCATTTTCCTATCGTATCATTACAGTCTGGCAGAATTCTAGATGCAATCAACTATACAGTGGACGCGATTAATTTCGACGTTGAGAATCTTGACTCATGCTACTTGGAACTAAAAAACTTGTGTTTGCTTTGAATGGCAGCAGTTTTTCTGCTCAGAAATGATTTTGCGTCAGAAAATAGACTAATATAACAGACATATCATATTAAAAACCACAAATCATTAAAAGCCACATTGGCATGGTCTTTTGGAAAAAATTATTTAGTAGTTCAGACGCAGTTGATGCTTCTGAAAGCACTAGACTCAAGGAAGATTTATTTAACCTAGACAACGATAGTTCTCAACCTCAAATTATCTTTAGTACCGAAAAAGATATTGACTTTTATGAACTAGAAGAACTGTGCGATCGCGTTGGTTGGGCGCGTCGTCCTTTGCGCAAGGTAAAAAAAGCGATTGAACATAGTTTTTTAGTGGTTTCAATGTGGGAAGTTACTGGCAAAAAACGACGTTTAATTGGATTTGCTCGGGCTACTTCGGATCATGCTTTTAACGCTACGATTTGGGATGTGGTTGTTGATCCTAAGTTTCAAAGTCGAGGCTTAGGCAAAGCGATGATGAAATACGCGATCGCTCAACTTCGCAGTGCAGACATTAGCAATATTACTCTGTTTGCCGACCCTCAAGTAGTTAAATTTTATCAAAGATTGGGCTTTATCTTAGACCCAGAGGGAATTAAAGGCATGTTCTGGTATCCAGACTAGAGCAACGAGCAACCTCGACAGTTTACTTATGCGAAGCGGTATCCCTTTGGGACAACGGGGGAACCCCCCCGCAACGTAACTGTCTCGCAATGAGCAATAAAGTCAATCGCGAAAACTGCTTACTAGTATTTTTTAGGGACTTGGGGACTTGGGAAAGTAAAGTTGATTAATTATCTCCATTTATATTAACTAACAAGCGTGCGTGAATCAGTTAATTACGGTTATTCAGGGGTGCAAATACGACTTTAGACTGCTGATTGAACATTAAACCTGCGTTACAATCCGTAACCGAGAGCTTATTTTTTAAAATTATGACAACGGCTTTAATTACTGGGGCATCCACGGGAATTGGCGAGGCATTTGCCAGAGAATTAGCATCTAGACAAACGAACTTGGTTTTGGTGGCGCGATCGCAAGATAAGCTAAATAACTTAGCTACAGAATTGAGTAGTAAATATCAAATTAAAACGACCGTAATTGCCCAAGATCTGACCACAACCGCAGCAAGAAAAGCTGTCTTTAATACAGTTCAGGCACAAGATTTAACTATCGACCTATTGATTAATAATGCGGGATTTGGCGATTATGGTGCATTTGGCGATCGCCCTTTAAGTAAGATGATGGAGATGGTACAGCTTAATATCAGTGCTGTAGTTGAATTAACAGGCTTATTTTTACCTCTGATGCAAACCAGAAAAGACGGGGCTATTATCAACGTCTCGTCGATCGCAGCTTTTCAGCCCATTCCTTATATGTCTGTCTATGCAGCCAGCAAAGCCTTTATCCTGAATTTTAGTGAGGCGTTATGGGCAGAAAACAAAGATTTGGGGGTGAGGATTTTAGCAGTCTGTCCTGGACCGACAGAATCAGAATTTTACGACCGTGCGGATTTTCCTCAATCAACAACAGCATTAAATAGCATGACCATGGCTGGGGCTGAGGGAGTCGTTAAACAAAGTTTAAGAGCTTTAGATAAAAGCCAATCTACCGCAGTAGTAGGTGGCTTTAAAAACCAAATTATTGTCAATTTACCTAGACTGATGCCAAGAGATCTACTAGTTGGCGTTGTAGGCAAGCAATTCAAAAATATTTAAGCTGAGATTTAATTGATCTGGGTTGCCAATTTTTTTTATGCCTATCTACAGATTGTCAAGCCAGTTATTTTTTTTCTAGAATTTCTAGACAGAAGTTTTTTTTCTGTTCATCTTACTAAGACCAAACAATAGGGGTATCAATGTATTTAGTTACTGGCGCAACAGGATCATTAGGACGTAGGATTGTCAGACAATTAAGAGAAGATCAAGAGTCAGTGAGAGCTTTTGTCCGTTTATCAACCCATTTTGGTGAACTAGAAGATCGTGGGGCGGAGATTTTTATTGGCGATCTTAAAATTGAACGAGACATTATTAAAGCCTGTGAAGGAGTTAAATACATTATTAGTAGTCATGGAGGCACTGATGCCCAAGCCGTTGACTATCGAGCCAATATTGACTTAATCGATCAGGCGATCGCCAATAACATCGAACATTTTGTTTTTATTTCTGTATTAGGAGTAGATCGCGGTTATCAAGATTCAGCCACTTTTAAAGCCAAGCGAGAAGTCGAAAAGTATCTGATTAAGAGCGGTCTAAACTACACAATTTTGCGACCTTCTGGATTTGCCAATAACTTAATTCCTTTGGCAGAAAGATTTCGTGATACGGGAATTTATTTTTCGATTGGAGAACAGCAAAATCGCTCTTCAATTGTTAGTACTGATGACTTGGCTAGAATTGCGATCGCCTCTACTAAAATTGAGGCAGCCAAAAACAAGATTTTTGCTGTGGGTGGACCTGATATTCTTAAACGCGAAGATATCCCACGTATTTTTGCTCGTTTGTTTAATCAAGAGCCAATTGTGATTAATCCTCCTCTACAGCTTTTTGATGGCTTAAGGTTTGGGGTTGGTTTGATTAATCCTCAATTAAATAAATCCTTGGGAACTTTACGCACCCTATTAGCTCATGAATTTTTCTGTACTAGAGATGAAATTACTCTTTTAGAATCTACCTTTAATCTCAAACTGGAATCGCTAGAAAGTTTCTTACGGCGTTATGTAGGACAGTAAAAAAAGTCAGAAGTCACAAAGGCTTTAGCCGCATGTAGTCAGAAGTCAGAAGTCAAAATATAACTACTGTTAGCTGCTGAAATGTTAAAAATGTACTGGCGCAAATTAATTGGCAGAAACATTTAATGAACATATTGTTGACTTGGATTAAAAAGTATTGGATATTTTATACCCTGTTTATCTTGACATTAATCACTATTTTCTCACTTCGACCGCTAGCAACATTGCCTCCCGTGCCTGGAACAGATAAAATCCATCATTTTATCGCCTATGCTACATTGATGTTGCCTACCGCCTTGAGAAAACCGAAATATTGGCTGGTAATTGTGCTGTTGTTTATTGCCTGTAGTGGATTGATTGAACTAATTCAACCTTACGTCAATAGATATTGTGACCTTAAGGATTTGCTGGCAAATATTGCTGGTTTAGCCTGTGGATTAATTATTGCCGAAATTTTAAAACGCTTATTTTCTTTTGATGCCAAAGCTTCTTAAAGATAGCTGATAGCTTTAATCACAATCCCCAATATTCAATCCTGTCTTGCAGCCATCCAGATTCTTTCCATCCTGCGATCGCGCGATTGACTTTGGCACGTAATTCTTTATATTGCAACCCTTTGGGCATCACTACTGCTAATGCCTCTCCCGATAGACGTTCTGGCAAGAGGTGATAGTTGGGATATTCTTGGGTTAAACCAGTTAAGATCGAGCGATCGCCAGCAAAAGCGTCCACCTGGTTGCTTTCCATTAATTTTAAGGCTGCCTTGTAAGAATCTACGCCAACTAAAGCAGCGTTGGGTAGTCGATATTGAATTACGGCAAGAGTGGCAGAATGGTTAAGCACGGCAATTCTTTTAAGAGGGACACTATTGATATTTTTAATCTGTTTATTTTTAGTGACTATGCCTGTACCGTCTAAATAGTAATAAGGACTAAAATCGACGATTCTACTGCGAGGAGTCGTCACTGCCACTCTGGCGATCGCAATATCTACTTCATCTTTTAAAATTACTTGCAATCGTTCGACATTATCAACAGGGACAAGTTCAATCGCGTTGGGATTGCCTAGCAATTCTGCTGTTAACTTACGAGCAATATCGATTTCTAAACCAACTAAATCACCATTTTCCTTGGTAAAACCTAAAGGGCGTAAATTATTCTTGACCGCGACTTTTAATTCTCCCTGGGATTCGATTTCTGACCATTCTCTTGCAGCTATTGATTGTGGAGTAATTATCAGGAGGGCGATCGCCAAGCTAAGGGAAGATATTGCTGTGATTGAATTGAAAAATCTATTTAAAAGCCTATATTTCATTATGCTGTCAGCTAGATCCCCTCAAGCAAATCTATCACCTGATGAGGGTTTTGGAGAATTATAATCTGTTTATTTTCTTGCTGTTGATACTGGGCTAATTTATCCGTAATCCTAGAGCGATGTACTTGTGGAAAGTTCCAGACGTATTCTATAAATTCTCCAGTTAATCTTTCGGGACAATTGACTGCCATATCTGGTCTTGTTTTACCAGGATACTTTAAATATCTTTGAAATACTCTCCACAAACACAAGTAGCGATTAAAATCGAGCCAAATAACTGTATCTGCTGCTGCTAAACGGATATCCATCGTATTGCCGTAATTACCATCAATTATCCAGCGATTGTTCTTAATTAATTTTTCCTGTATCTGTAGCCATTGTTGGGTATTAGTTTCCTGCCATCCAGATTGCCAATAGTAAGCATCTAAATGAATTACGGGTAAATCTAGTTTTTTGCCCAAATTCACCGCTAAAGTAGACTTACCTGCACCACACGAGCCAATTATCGCTATTTTTTGCCTATCGATTGCCATTGCTTTTACCCTATGGCTAGATAAAAACTGTAAAACTCGGCTTTATGATTAAAACCGAGTCTCGATCAGATTTATCGTCATTCAATTAAAGTTTGAATTTAATTTGCTGATTGAGCTACTTCTACTACTTTAGTAAAGGCTTGAGGATCTACCATTGCTAGCTGCGCCAACATTTTGCGATTTAAACCCACTTCAGCTTGCTTCAGTTGGTAAGTCAACTTGCTATAGCTTAAACCGTTCATTCTGGCTGCTGCATTAATGCGAGTAATCCAAAGACGACGAAAATCACGCTTACGTTTACGGCGATCGCGATAGGCATTACGTTAATGCCTTCATTACCTGCTGATTGGCAGTGCGAAATAGTTTGGAATGAGAACCACGGAAGCCTTTAGCCAGCTTGAGGATCTTTTTACGACGTTTACGGGCGACGTTACCCCGTTTGACTCTACTCATAGTTAATAGTTAATGTTTATAGGTTCTTATTCAATGAACGTTAGCAACTAAGTTTATTTAGCTGTAAGGCATCATAGTGCGAACTGCTTTTTCATCAGTCTCATGTACTACTGCCATATTAGATAGGCGACGGCGAGTACGCTCTTTGCTTTTACGCTCTAACAAATGATTTTTGAACGCCTTGCGACGCATGATTTTTTTGCCGCTACCAGTAATACGAAAACGCTTGGCAGCAGACTTTTTGGTTTTTAGCTTAGGCATGAGCTACAGATAATTAAACACAATTTATAATTGTACCTTGTTTTATCAAGATCTCCAGCAATAAAGTATTCAAATAAATACTTGATGATCTAACGGCATATGCTTTAATGGCTTTGAGTGATTATCATAAAATGTTTCTATGGCTCAATTCACTATTTACATTGCGGTAACTAGTCACGGTTTTGGTCATGCTGTACGAGCAGCGACGGTAGCCGAAAAATTACAGCAGTTGCGCCCTGATATTGCCTTGCATCTAGTCACTGTTGCTCCAGAATGGCTGCTCAAGTCTTATATCAAAGGGGATTTCGTTTATCGCCCGCGAGTTTTTGATGTAGGAGTAATTCAAACAGATAGCCTTACCATGGATCGACAGGCTACCTTGAGCAAGATGCAAAACATTATGAGCCAAGAAAAGCTGATCATTGCTGAAGAAGCTCAATATATTAAAGATAATAATATTGGTCTGATTTTGGCAGATATTCCTGCTTTAGCTGCACCGATTGCCCGTGCTGCGGGAATTCCCTGCTGGATGATGAGTAATTTTGGCTGGGACTTTATTTATCGTGATTGGGGAGCAGATTTTGCGGAAATTGTCGCCTGGACTGAAAATTATTATGGTCAGAGCGATCGCCTGTTTCGTTTGCCTTTAGCCGAGTCGATGAGCGCCTTTTTAAATCACACCGAGGTAGGATTGACGGGAAGTAAACCCCAGTTTAATTCCGAACAATTGCGCCAGCAGTTTAACTTGTCGACACCTTTAACCAAAACCATTTTACTCACTTTTGGTGGTTTAGGTTTGCAGTCAATTCCCTATGAAAACTTAAACCATTTTCCCGACTGGCAATTTATTACTTTTGATCCCAACGCACCCGCTTTGCCCAATCTGCTGAAAATTGGGGATCAAACTCTACGCCCTCTAGACTTTATGCCCATCTGCGGGAGAGTAGTTTCTAAACCAGGCTACAGCACATTCTCTGAAGCATTATGCTGCGACACGCCAATTGTTTCCCTGACTCGTGAAGGCTTTGCCGAAGCACCTGTATTACTCAACAGCATTCAAGATTACTCTCAACATCAAATTATTTCCACCGACGAGTTTTTTACAGGTAACTGGGACTTTCTCCATCAGCCTTTACTTGCCCCGCGTAAAAGCGATCCCTTGTCCAAGGATGGCGCAACAGCGATCGCCCAAGAAATATCGAATTATTTTTCCTAGTTTACTATTACTTATATATTTATATAGTGCGATCGCTCCTAGAGAGTCAAAGTTCATGAATATCTCAAAAGCTAATAGCTAAAAAAAAGCCCTTTACTGTATTTCCCAAGAATCAATCATTTTCTCTACCGTCGGATAAAACTTATAAAATTTTGCTTTTTCGGCAGTATAAATAGCAATGTAAACCTGATTGTTTTTAATTGTAAAAGATTCCATCTGTCTTAACTGCAACGATCCCTGTTGACGAGAGTAAATCACTGTTCGGGCAGGAGAGTTGTCAATAGTAGTTTTGAAATCTTCGTGCAGTTCTTTGTTGGCGCTTCCTGTTTGATTAATACGATCTAAAACAGTTTGACTATATCGTTTGAGATCTGTCGGGTCAGAAGATAAATTTTCCACTGCCAGATAAACTTTTTCAGCAAACAAATCATCATCTGTTTCTTGGGGAGAGGTAAAGACAACCACTTCCCCTGTAATTGGGTCGTCTATTTGTTGCTCAGACCAAGTTTGCGGATATTTAAGCGAAAATTGATAGTCGCTGTTTGTGTACTTGAGCAAGTTTTTCTCAGAATTTCGATTGACACCAAGAAAAAAAATTACTGTGGCGACAATGAAAGGCAGAGAAAGCACAGCCCAAATTATGCCCCGAACCGATTTAAGCGAGCCGATTAGTTTCTGAAGCTTGTTTGTAGATTTAGATTTAATTAATGATGATGATTGCTGAGGCAAACGAAAACCATGAGCAAAGGGAGGCGGAAAAATGACCACATTTTGCCCGAAGTCTAGTTTATTTAATACTTCCGTTGCTGATTGATAGTAATTATTAGGCTGGCTTGCCACCATTTGATTTAGTACCCTAGCTAACTCAGGTCTAATATTTGCCTTGGGAGAAGGGTTTAAGTTAGTCAGATTGTGGGAAATTATTTCATCTGATTTTGCTTGAATAGACTCTGACAATATACCCGTTAGGGCATAAATAATTGTTTTACCCAAAGCATGAATATCTGAACTAAAATCTGATTTTGCTGGCTGAGATTGGGGAGAGAAATCGGGATTAAGAACCTTTTTTAAATTCTTATTCTCAAATAAAACGGCATTTTTGATCGCCGCAAAATTGGTCAGAAACTTTTTTCCTTCTGAATTTTCGATTAAGCTTGAAGGCTGAATATTTAGATGAGCCATTCCCAATTGATGAATAGACTCCAAAACTCCCAAAATTTCCTCTAGCCACGCCAAAGCTTCTGATTCATTAATTAGCGAATCATTCAACTTTTGCTCTAAAGTTATGCCCTGAATGTACTTCCGAACCAGATAAAATTCGCGATCGCATTCAAAAAAAGCCAATAGTTGTGGGATCTGTGGATGCTGACTTATTTTCAGGAGAATGTCACCCTGGGCTATAAATGTTTGTAGGACTTTTTGCCAAGATTGCGCCCCTAAAATTTCATGATCGTATTGTGGTTGCAGTTGCTCAATTTGACATTGCGCTGGGTTGTTTGGCGCTAAATCTTCCGCAAGATATACTGTACTCCAGTCGTCTTGACTGAGCTGCTGAACAATGCGATAGCGATCGTATAGGATCTTACCAACTATGGACTTCATTCAGGTTTAGCTACCCTCGTAGCCAGGAATAATCAAGATGAAATTCTATTCTAACTAAAACAATTTGCTAACTAGATAGTTTTTGTGCCAATTCGTCCAGACGTGCTAATACTTCCCGACTATGAATACTGGGTCTAACTCCCAAGAAAGTGGCGCGTAAAATACCTTCAGGGTCAATCAAATAGGTGTGTCGCAAAGACATTGCACCAAGCCAAGACCCATAAGCTTTACTCACGCTGCCGTCTATATCAGCCAATAATGGGAATTTTAATCCCTCTGAATCACAAAATTGGGCATGAGAATCAACATCATCCACACTAACTCCCAAAATTTGAGCATTTCTCGCTTTATATTCTTCTAGATCTTGTTGAAAACGACGGGCTTCGATAGTACAGCCAGAAGTAAAATCTTGGGGATAAAAATAGAGTACAACCCATTGCCCCAAATAATCATCAAGAGCAATTTCTCCATCTCCATTGTTGGTTTTTAAGACAAATTCTGGGGCTGGCTGATTGATTGGTGGCTGCTTACCGCCCATTGCCCAAGCGCTAGATGGTGTTGAAGCGAAAAGCAAAACAGACAAGACAATACTCAACCAAAATTGAATTGAAAATAAACGCTGCATAATGTACATAAAATATGATTTACTTATCATAAGATTACAAGTAATGCTCAAACCATAATAAAAAATTAACTTACATCTGTTAATTAATGTGGTGTAATTCTATCTGAGCGCAGGCTAAAATTATTTTTCACACAATTTTCACACAAGTTGCCCCAATAAGCATACAAAAAATACGGAATTTATGAGTACAGATTTGATTGCACCTCACGGTGGAGAGCTGATAAATCGCCTAGCTACTGCCCAAGAAAACAAGACTTCCTGGCTCAAGCGGATTCTTTGCCTAGAGTTCAGCTAGACGAAAGAGCAACTTCCGATTTAGTCATGATTGCGATTGGTGGTTTTAGTCCGATCAATGGCTTTATGGGGCAAAATGATTATTTAGGCGTAGTCAAAGAAATGCGTCTGGCGAATAATCTGCCCTGGTCAGTACCGATAACTCTTTCAGTCACATCAGCAGTAGCAGATCCTCTAGAAATTGGTAGCTTAGTTCGCCTTGACGATCCCGACGGCAAATTTATTGGCGTTTTGCAGCTTACAGAAAAGTATACTTACGATAAGCAACTAGAAGCCGAAAACGTATATCGCACGGATGAAGAGAAGCATCCAGGAGTTAAGGTAGTTTACGATCAAGGAGAAATTAATCTGGCTGGACCTGTTTGGCTTCTAGAACGCTCTGAGCATCCTCAATTTCCTAAATACCAAATCGATCCTGCCGCTTCGAGGGGGATGTTCCAAGAAAAAGGCTGGAAAACTATCGTTGGCTTTCAGACTCGCAACCCCATCCACCGCGCCCACGAATACATTATTAAGTGCGCTTTAGAAATAGTAGACGGTTTATTTTTGCATCCTTTGGTGGGGGCAACTAAAAGTGATGACATTCCCGCAGATGTCAGAATGCGCTGTTATGAAATTATGATCGAAAATTACTTTCCTCAAGACCGCGTCATCTTGGCAATTAATCCTTCGGCAATGCGCTATGCAGGCCCTAGAGAAGCTATTTTTCATGCTTTAATTCGCAAAAACTACGGTTGTACTCACTTTATTGTCGGTCGCGACCATGCTGGGGTAGGAGACTATTATGGGACTTACGATGCTCAAGAAATCTTTGGTGAATTTACCCCCAAAGAATTAGGTATTATCCCGCTTAAATTTGAACATGCTTTTTACTGTACCCTGACAGAACAGATGGCAACAGCTAAAACTAGCCCTGCCAATAAAGATGAGCGAATTCATCTTTCAGGAACTAAAGTTAGAGCAATGCTGAGAGAAGGAAAAACTCCTCCGCCACAGTTTTCTCGTCCTAAAGTTGCCCAAGAATTAGCTAGAGCCATGAAAGTGAATTGATCTCGTTATTCAAGCTTGAGTTTAAGGCAACTATCAATTGCCGAAGTGAAATACTATAATTGGTTACAGGTCTGCAAAATTGAATTGAAATATATCAATATTAGTCTGTAACCTTGGCATTTTAGATAATATTTAGCAGTTATCAATTGATAGGCTAATCGCAGATTTCTCAACGCTAATAGCTAATATGGGACTTGACCGCCGAACTTTTCTACAGCAGGCTGGACTGGCTTTATTTACCTGGGGAGCAACCGAAGCGGGGATTTCTTCTCTTGCCCATCATAACCGTCTGGCAGCCTTACTCAAAAACCACCAGCAAACTCTGGCGCAACCAACTAGTCGTAAACTAGCTTTATTAATTGGCATTAATCACTATACGGCTCAGGATCATTTAGCAGGCTGCTTAATGGACTTGGAGCTACAAACAGAATTATTAATCCATCGTTTTGGCTTTAATGTTAGCGATATTTTAACTTTAAGCGATCGCCAAGCCACCAGAGAAAATATCGAAATGGCTTTTCTGGAACATCTAACCCAGCAGGCGCAACCAGATGACGTAGTTGTGTTTCACTTTAGCGGGTATGGAGGTCAAGTTAAAATGCCTTTAGCTTCTAAAGAGGAAGTATTAGAAACAACAGAAATTGCTAGAGATGGTTTTCGTTTGGCTAACAGCTTAATCCCCGTAGATGGGCTATCGTCTACCAAGAAAAATCTTATTGCCAACAGTATCCTACAGGAGACTATTCTAGTCTTAGCGCAAACCTTATCTACCGCCAAATGCACTTTTGTCCTAGATACCAGTTTCAACCAAACTCCTCGCAGTAAACACGGTAGTTTTCAAGTTCGCTCCCTTTCCTCAGTAGCCGACAGTCCTAGTTCTCAAGAGCTGGCTTTTCTAGCGCAGCTACAACATGATTTTGCTGACAAGGGATTAAAGCCTAGTAAGCGATCGCTTTCTCTCCCTGGAGTAGTGCTATCTGCTGCTCATGATAACCAAGTAGCGGTGGAAAGACATTGGGATGGTTTCAGTGCTGGGCTGTTTACTCAAGCATTAACTCAACATTTATGGCAGATTACTCCTAGCAGTAAAGTACAGGTGGCACTGGCGAGAACCGCAGAAACCGTCCAACAGGTGATGGGGAGGAGACAAGAGCCAACTCTAAATAATCCAGATAAATCGGCGATCGCCTATTATTTTGGCTTGAGTGATGCCCCTCATGCTGCGGGAATTATCAGCAAAGTAGACAAAAACAATCGTGCCGAAATCAAGTTATTAGGTTTACCTGCCAATGTCATTAATAGCTATGGGGTTAATTCCTGCTTTAACTTAGTGCCTTCGGTCGAAAATTCAGCACCGCTTCAAGTCAAATCTAAAGCAGGCTTGATTGCTAAAGTCGAACCTCTAGCCCCGATAGAACCACTTAAAATAGGACGGTTAGTGCAGGAATCGATTCGTATGCTCAATCGTAATTTGAGCTTGAAGTTAGCCTTAGATGGAGATTTAAACCGAGTTGAGAGGGTTGATGCTACTAGCGCCCTCGCCAATATTCCTGCTATTAATTCGGCGGTAGTTGCTAAAGAACAAAATGCCGACTGTGTTATTGGCAAGGTTTTTACTGCGCTAGAGCCAGTTACGACCAATTTAGATAATAGTAATCAACCCTTTACTTATGGTCTTTACACCGCGGGAGGAGATTTGATTGGCGAAACTATGGGGGCAGAAGAAGAGGCGGTGAAAGTGGCGATTGATCGTCTGCAACCTCAGTTTAATAACTTGCTGGCGGCAAAGTGGCTAGAGTTAACTAGTAATGAGTTTTCTTCGCTAATTAAGGCTAGTGCTACCCTACTCACCCCAGAAATAAAATCCCCGCTTTGGCAAAGATCGACCTTAGTAGCCCTAGATACTCTTCCATCACCCAAAAAAAAGCTATTTGCCGATACTGCAATTGAAGCAGCTAATAACTTACCGATCATAGCTAGAGGCACTGAAATTAGGCTTAATTTGGGAAATACAGACGATCGCCAACTTTATACCCTAGTCTTGGGTACTGATTCCCACTGCAATATCTATGCTCTCTATACTCCAGCGCAATCCACGACTGTTGACGGGGTTGTTCAGCTTGAAGAAATTGCGATCGCTCCTCAAGGAGAATTAGTTCTTCCTCCTCCTGAAGATTCTTGGAAATGGAAGGTTTCTGAATCACCAGGAATTAATACTCTCTATGTTGTCCTGTCGGTTCAACCTTTTAGCGAAACCTTGAAAGCTTTTGCCAACCAGCAAAACTTTAAATTAGACCAACCACAGGTGCTGAATGTGACTAATCCCATCACCGTAGTTAACGCTTTAATGCAGGATTTACATAATAGTAGTTCGGTTGAAACTAAGCTGTTAGCTAATGAAGATGTTTATGCTTTAGACGTAAATAGCTGGGCAACTTTAAAATTTGTTTATGAAGTGACGAACAATGAACAATGAACAGCAGTGTAGGGTGGGCATCGAAAATAATTAGTAATCACATAAATGCAGGCAACTGATATTGTAATTTTGTCTAATGCTCCTGGAGAGGTGACGACGTGGGTACGTCCTGTGGTTAAAGCTTTAGCTCGGGTTTTTGAAGATCGAGCAAGAATCAGGATTTCAGTGTTGTTGTCTCCCTGTCCCCACAGTACGGGTAAAGAAGCGGCGATCGCCTCTGGCTATCCAGAAGTAGATCGAGTATTACCTGCTGCCGACTTTTGGTCTTTTTTGCTGTGGGGTAAAACCAAAGATAATTGGCAATGGCATCAGCGTGGGATAGTGGTTTTCTTAGGGGGAGATCAGTTTTATACCGTAGCTATTAGTAAGCGTCTAGGCTACTCTAGCCTTATCTATACAGAATGGGATGCTCGTTGGTATCGTTTTGTAGAGCGCTTTGCTGCTATGAACCAAAAGGCGATCGCTCAAGTACCAAAATCCTATCAATATAAGTTTTCTCTAGTAGGAGACTTAATGGCAGACGTGGCGTTGGAGGTGAAATCTCAGCGATCGCCAGTTTCTTTAGTAGGTTTACTCGTCGGCTCAAAGCCAGCCAAGTTGTTTCAAGGAGTTCCTTTGTGTTTGGCGATCGCTGAAAAAATACAGCAGCAGCTACCGCAAACTAAATTTATAATTCCTGTTGCACCTACTTTAGATTTAGCTACTTTAAGCAACTATGCCAGTCGGCAACACAACCATCTGATCCCATCTTTAGGGAATGTGACAGCAGAGTTAGTTTACTCAACTCCTGGACCAGCTTATCTCATAACTTCTGGAGGAACAAAAATTGAGCTTGTCACTGAGTTTCCTGCTTACCAAACCATAATTGACTGTCAACTGTGTCTAACTACCGTGGGTGCTAATACTGCTGAATTAACTGCGCTGCGAGTTCCTATGATTGTTTTACTACCAACTCAACAGCTTGATGCTATGCGCTCTTGGGATGGACTTCCAGGCATTTTGGCTAACCTGCCAGGAATAGGAACAGTATTTGCTAAAGTTATCAATTGGCTGGTGCTAAGGCAAGGTCGCTTGTTTGCTTGGCCAAATATTTGGGCAGGAACAGAAATTGTCCCAGAATTAGTGGGCAAGTTAGAACCAGAAACAGTGGCTCAATTAGTTCTCGATTATCTACAGCATCCCGAGCGACTAAAGATTATGAGCGATCGCCTAAATGCTGTTAGAGGACAAACTGGTGCAGCGCAGCAGATCGCAGATATAATAAAGCAAGAAATAACCAAAATTTAACAATCATTCAAACTAGCCTAGTTTATCTTCTTCTAGCAGAAGACCCTCATGTCCCGTGACGAGACGGGGCGTTTAAACTTCTGGGGTTTCCCCAGAAGACAGCCCCTTATGAATGCTAGCCAGGGTCTAGCTCTGTTAATAGAGTGTGCTATAATACAAATAGCAGTAATGTGCCTAAAAAATAAGAGACTAGCCACCTGTTCTTAGTACGTCGAGCGGTCGGCTTTTGTGCGTGAATCTTCATACACAAAAGCTGACCGAACAAATATCACCCTAGAAATTGTAATGGTGACGCGACTAGTTAAATGTAGAACCATAGGTTAGACACAAACAAAATAAATATTTAAACCCTTCTGTGGTCGGTGCGCCCATGGAAGTAAAATAAACAGCCCAGTAATGGCGTTCTGTTGGGGACTTCGGTCTAAATAAGAGTCTATATGGGAATCCCTTATGCGAAGCTGTATCCTTTAGGACGCTTTCAGCGACGGGAGGTTCAAGGTTATGCTCAGCTATATGGCTTTAAAAGAAGATTGGCTACCTTGTCAAAGATTATTCTTCAAGGTTATATTCAGGTTAATATTTGGTAGGATAACTTCTCAGTCATAAGAGCGATCGCGCAATAATAGTAGTCAAAAGAAAATGAATTTAACTGGATTAACCTCTAGAGGCAGTTAAGCTAGGTGTTGTCTAAAGCAAATAAAATCCGCTGGATTCTCATAAAGACATTACATTAATCAGCTTAGTTTTGACAGTGTGTTACAACATGCGTTGTAAGCTGTTATTATTCCATTTGTTGAGACTTTATTGTTTCATTGCATAATTAAGCCTCTGCTCAGAAACTAGACCGATAGTAGGTTTAGTAGTAAATCTCACAGCATCGGGCTATATGCATAACCCGCAAGGATACTTTCAACACCATTAGTTATTAAAACTCTAGCGTCCCCAGACGCAACCTAAAAGCAGTGCTTTGAGTGGTCGAGAACTAAAATAACTAATTTCATGGACTGTCTGAAAAGGTTAGACAAAATCAAATCAAACTTTGATGCTTGAAGTCACAAAGGGCTATGTCCGCATTTAGTCGGCAAGAATTAACTATAAGATAAGGGTTAAGGAAATAGCGATCGTTTAAAGCTGTTTTTAATTCATTTAGCACTTTAGATATTCGTTTTGACCAAAAAAAGCTATTAGCTTTTAGCATGAACGCTTATCCTCAAGGAAAAGCTTCGTAAATAGCTTATAGCTATAGGAAAACATGCCTCCACTGAACAAAGTTTCAGTGGTCTACAATCAGGAATAGTACCATATCCGAAGGTGTATACCATATGCGAAGCGGTGACGCGACGAAGGAGCTAATCCTTTAGGAATCCTTTAGGACAAAGGTATAACATCAAAGCTTTTTCTGCCATACGCTAATAGCTAGGGCAAAGCCCTTTACTGCTTCTAGATCAAAATATTTAGTTTGTCAGTATTTTTGAGGAGAATAGGAGAATAAATTAGCAGAACTAAAGTTTTGTATCTAAAAATAAATAGCTGAATTATTAGCAAAAATGCTCAAATAAATATTATTCAGCAACACTTTGCAGCAGTTGTCAATTGGCTAAACTAAGCTGTTGATCGACCAGTTTTTGAAGCGGTCTATGCTAGTTCAAAAGTCAAAAGTCAAAAGTCCTAAAGGACGACGCGGAGGACGCGAAGCTAATCCTTTAGGGCAAATCAAAAGTCAAAAGTAAGATGAAGCCCTTCGGGCTTGGTAAGCTATTTTGAACTTTTTTGCTTCGATCAACATTACACATTACATAAGATAAATAATTAACCATTTCTCAATCAATGGATTGTGTGGTTTTAGAACAGGCTTATCGATAATTAGCCCATCAAAATTTTTGAGGAAAATTAATGCCAAAACAGATCATTATTGCAGAACAACACCATCTAGCGGCTGTTTTCTGGGAAGAACAAATTCAAGAGTTAATCGTAGCTACGGGTCATCAGCAGGTAAGCGACATTTATCTAGGTACGGTAGAAAATGTTATTCCTGGTATTGATGCTGCTTTTGTTAATATCGGTAACAGTGAGCGCAATGGTTTTATTCATGTTACAGATCTAGGCCCTTTACGTCTCAAAAGAAGTGCCGCGGCAATTACTGAACTACTTTCTCCGCAACAAAAAGCTTTAGTTCAGGTGATGAAAGAGCCGACTGGCAACAAAGGGCCTCGACTTACGGGAAATATCACCCTGCCAGGGCGTTATTTAGTCTTAATGCCCTATGGCAAAGGAGTTAAGCTATCTCGTCGTATTGCCAATGAAAATGAGCGCAGTCGTCTACGTGCCTTAGCAATTCTGATTAAGCCACCTGGGATGGGCTTATTGATCAGAACTGAAGCCGATGGCAAAGCTGAAGAAGCCATTATGGAAGACTTGGAATTCTTGCAAAAACAGTGGGAAACAATTCAGTATCAGGCTAACTATGCTAAACCCCCAGTCTTGCTTAATCGCGATGATGATTTTATCCAGCGCGTGCTGAGAGATACTTACTCAGCCGAAGTTAATACGATTATGATTGACTCCTCATCGGGAGTAAAAAGAATCAAACAGCAGTTAGCAAATTGGAGTAGCGGGCGTTCTCCCCAAGGCGTATTTATTGATTATCATCGAGAATCTCAGCCGATTCTCGATTACTACCGTGTCAATGCTGCTATTAAAGAAGCCTTGAAACCCAGAGTAGAACTACCTTCTGGAGGATACATTATCATTGAGCCAACTGAAGCTTTAACGGTAATTGATGTCAATTCTGGCTCATTTACCCGTTCAGCGACTGCCAGGGAAACAGTGCTATGGACTAATACTGAAGCTGCCACAGAAATTGCTCGTCAATTACGCCTAAGAAATATTGGTGGGGTAATTGTTGTCGACTTTATCGATATGGATTCCCATCGAGACAAAATTAAACTGTTAGAACATTTTAACAATAGTCTTAAAGGAGATAAAGCGCGTCCTCAAATCGCGCAACTTTCCGAACTTGGCTTAGTCGAGCTAACTCGCAAGCGCCAGGGCAAAAATATTTATGAACTATTTGGTCAGACTTGTCATACCTGCGGTGGTTTAGGTCAAATAGCCTATCTGCCAGGGAAACAAGAAGCCGAAGCTCTCGAAACAGTTCCCATTATCACTCCTCTGGCAATTCGCGAACCAGTAACTACTATTCGCCCGATAATTCCTGCTCCTACAGAAAGACCAGAGAAAATCACTATCTCGACCAAGAATACTCTAAACATAGAACAAGATGATGATGAGCAGCCATCAGATTTAATTAATCATCCCAACTATCAAGAACAAGGTGGCAACGGTAATGGTCGTCGTCGTCGTCGCAGCCGTCGTAATGATCTATTAATTAAAGACGAGTTGATTGAACAAGAAGCAAGAGCAAATGACGAAAATCTAGAGCAAACTTTAGATGATAATGAGGAAGAACGTAAGTCTCGATCGCGATCGCCTCGTCGAGATGAAGCTAGTTTAGAAAAAGTTACTGTCGAGATGAACGATCTTGAACAGGAAATATATGCCTTAATGGGTATTTCACCTTTAGTGTATGCTGACCAAGCATCTAGCGATCCTAAGTCTGTGTTGGTTTATGTTAAAAAACCAGGGGAAGAACTAGCTGAGAATGACCTGGAAACAGCGACAAGCAACGGTAACATCGAACAATTGACAAATAGTAAGAAGCTCAAAACTAGAGGTAGAAAACCTAGAGTCAAAGTTGAGCTTGAACCTGATGCGATCGAGTCTGAAGTATTGACTGAGTCAGAAGCGCTAGCGGAACTTGAATCAGCATTATCAGAGGTAGTAGTTGAGCCTGAAACACAATCTGAAACAGAACCTGATGCCAAAAATGTTCGCCGTCGCCGTCGTCGTCGTTCATCTGCTACCTAAATAAGAACAGGTATAGAGGGAAAAAAGTTAATATTTTTTCGGCGTTGGTGACTAAATGTACTCTAAAAATCTTTAAAATTATACCTAGATTCACCAACGTCTTTTATTCATCCACAAGATTTAATGAATAAATCTGACTTTGATAGTTCTTTACTGGCAGAATTTACGGCTCAAGATACTTTGATTGCTGGGGTGGATGAGGTTGGCAGAGGTGCTTTATTTGGTTCAGTTGTGGCAGCAGCAGTCGTGTTGCCACTTTGGGCTATACCTCAGCTAATTGCTTTAGGAGTTAAAGACAGTAAAAAATTGTCTCCTGTAAAACGGCAAAAACTGATTCAACCAATCCAAAATCTAGTTACAAGCTGGCAAATTAGCTTTGCTACTGTTGCAGAAATAGATAAACTGAATATTTTACAAGCTTCTCTATTGGCAATGAGACGATCTGTATTAAACTTACCTATTACTCCTGATATTTGTCTAATAGACGGTAATTTTCCAATTCCTAATTTAAGTCTGACGCAAAAAACGGTGATTAAAGGAGATTTGCGATCGCCAGTTATTGCTGCTGCGAGTATTTTGGCGAAAGTATGGCGAGATGAACTAATAACTGACTTAGCTCATCATTACCCAGAATATGATTTGGCTTGTAATAAAGGTTATCCTACTGCCAGACATCGTTTAGCGATCGCCCAGCAGGGAATTACCCCCGAACACCGTCGCTCTTTTAAGTCTTGCCAATAAATAGCTATAAAAAAACTTCTGTTTTATCAAAACCCTAAATCGGGAGTTAATTTAGGAACACATTCTGCTTCAGGCTGCACCTCCTGTGATGCCCAAGCAACATAATCCTGTACCAATTGAGTCATTAATTTTTGCTTAATTTTGCCTAAAACCCCCTTGAGCAACTTATTTCCAGCCTTTTCTAAAAATGCTTTAGGTGTAAACATTAATGCTGTAGGCAATTCAACGCCTACTTCTAAATCTGCTTGTCCTTCTAAAGTGGTTTGCCCATTGTTTTCATGAGGATACAGGACACCTTTTAACTTTAGGCTAAAACGATCATTAATGTAGTCGACTCCTTTAATTTGACAACCTACCGACTTTAAATAGACACTACTTTTCGATCCAGACCAAACTTTAAGCTGGACAATTGGCTGAAAATGGTAGATTTCCATAAAGTTGATGGGTCTCATCTTTAGCTCGTACAAATCATCAGATATCTGTTTAATTAGCTGTGGATCGGCGATCGCCTGAACTAGTCTTTGAGGCTGACGTAGATAATGTTGAATCGGCGTTGCTTGATTCTTTACCGATATTTGAACTGATTCTGACGCGTTAAAGCTAACGTACATTGTGTGAAATTGCTGATGTTTTTACTATTTATTAATTTTAAGTTACATTTCGTGACTATATTCTTTTTATGTGAACAAATAATACTTTAGTTGTAATAAATTTTAGTTTTTATGAAGTTATCCCTTGCTTATCTTGGTCCGACAGGAACTAATTCCGAAACTGCTGCTTTGGCATATTCAGCCTGGTTATCTGATAGTCAGCGAGTAACTGCTACTTTAAATCCACATCCTAGTATTGCTTTGGCGATGCAGTCTGTAATTAAAGGTGAAGCGGACCGAGCAGTTGTGCCGATTGAAAACTCAATTGAAGGTAGCGTCACAGTTGTTCTCGATACCCTTTGGCGATCGCCTAAACTACAGGTACATCAAGAATTAACGCTCCCGATTTGTCATGGGTTATTATCCTATGCTAATTCACTAACAGAGCTAAAAACTGTTTATTCTCATCCTCAAGCTTTAGCACAATGTCAGCAGTGGCTGGAAAACAACTTACCCCAGGTACAGCTAGTGCCGACAAAATCCACCACAGACGGAATTCAGTTACTTAAAGACGAGCCAACCGCAGCAGTTATTTCTGCCCCTAGAGCAGCCAAAATATACGAAATACCCTTATTAGAAACAGATATTAAAGATAGCCCAGATAACTGTACTCGTTTCTGGATTGTCAGTGGGCAAATTAGCGATCGCGGTAGTCATCTTGCTTTAGCCTTTAGTTTGCCTCGCAATGCCCCTGGAGCGTTGGTTAAAGCCTTAGAAATTTTTGCTTGTAGAAATATTAATCTGAGCAAAATTGAATCCCGTCCCACGAAGCGTTCTTTGGGCGAGTATATTTTCTTCATCGATTTGGAAGGCAACTCCCATGATCAGCAAATCAGAGATGCCTTAGCTGACTTAGCAGCTTGTACGGAAGTTTTGAAAGTGTTTGGCAATTATAATCTCTTGCCAATAGCAGTTTAAACCAGGTTCATTTTATAGCCTGTAGTTTTGATGATCAAAATAAAAATATAATTCTATTGTCTAGATTAATTGTCTAGATTAATCCTCTAAAGCATCTTTTAAAGCTGTTCTAGCTGCTAAATGGCTACGGGTAGAACTTAAGATCTCATGCTCTCTTTGTAGACGTTCTAGAGTATCCTGCATTTCTAATAAAGCTTGTTGTTCAGATGCTACGCCATATAAATTACTTGCTACCCAATAAGATAGCTCTGTAGGGGAACTAGGTAGATCATCAGGAAGTTCAATCTTTTGACTGGTTAATTTGGCAGAAAGATGTACCACATCTCTTAATAGCTCCTCGACCTCTGTTGCCATTGGACTAAGGTCTTCTGTAGTTGGTTTATCTTCCACCCATTCAACTAAACCGACGCGATAAGGCTTTTCGCGCACGTATTCTAGAACTTTAAATCTTTGCTGCCCAAAACTGAGCATTTTCATGCGATCATCAGGCAGTCTCTGGAAATGAAGAATTTCGGCACAACAGCCATATTCGGCAATCTTCCCTGTAGCAGGATCGATAGACAAGACCCCAAAACGGCGATCGTGTTCTAGAATCGTATTCATCATGATCCGATAACGATATTCAAATATATGTAGCGGTAACGGACGACTGGGAAATAATACTAATTCAGGAAGAGGAAATAAGGGTAGTTCTCTAACTGCGATTGAAGAAGATGTCATCTAAACTTATTTTTAGCTATGTTTGGTATTATTGCTTACCTATCTACTTTAACTGATTTCTTAGCAGAAGGTATCTACTCAAAAATCCTTGACTTTTAATACTAATAAACTTCTATTATTATATTTTTTGCTCACATATTTCTAATATATACAACTAAAATATACAGCTAAAAAAACAATCAAAGATCATCGAAGATTAAACACCAATTAATAAAGGCATTTTGACCTGTCCCTATGGTTGACTTATGGACAATTTTAAAACCTAATTTTTGATAAAATCTAACGTTTATTTCTTTTTAAAAGTTTCTTCGATTCGCCAACGACGAGCATATAAATCAGCGACGACATAGGGAGGTAAAGCATTAGGATCGAGTCCCGAAGTTAAATAGCGATACCAACAATTTCCACTACGAATCTCAATTAAACGTAGACTTAAAACTGGATTACCTTTGTAACCAGTCCCCAAATGAATAAGCTGGTCGCGATGATGTTTAGATTGACTGAAAATCGAAACCGACTCGTATTTAGCGTTAGCTTTGAGCCATTGGTCACAAGTTAAGAAAATCAAAACCAAGTCAAGAAAACTTAAGAATTGTGCAAAACTCATAGAGAATAAGCAGTTGAAGAATTTGATTTCTCCATGAGTAAAACCAAAAGGCTGAATCGAGA
>JAAUOU010000072.1 GCA_012034765.1 Pleurocapsaceae cyanobacterium CSU_1_1
CTAGTGTCAGAATAATGTGGGTCTATTGTCATTTAATCTGGGTTTGACCCATTTATATTGTCACCTAGTGTGGGTCGAAAAATGCCGTTATTGCGGGTCGGAGTGATTCTTATTTCGGGTCGCTACAATTACCTTTGCTCAACTTTTAAATGTTGTATACCAACAGCATTTAGTATGATACCTAGATGACTTTTGCACCCAAGGAATTAATAGCTAGCGATCGCACTTGAGATTCTACTCCCATACTGTCCCAGGCTGCCATCATTGATTTAACTACTGGTTCTACCTGTTCGGGATTGGTTAAAGCCAGTAAAGTAGGCCCTGCGCCACTAATTACCATGCCATAAGCACCAGCAGAAAGAGCAGCTTGTTCTACTTCCTGATAGCCAGTAATTAGTTTTTGACGATAGGGTTGGTGTAATTTATCGGCTAAGGCAGTTTTGAGCCATTCAGGGTTATTAGTTTCCAAGCCTCGAATCAATAGTCCCATGCGAGAAATATTAAAAATGGCATCACTGCGGGTATATTCTGTGGGCAATACCTCACGAGCTTCTCTAGTGGACAACTCAAAATTGGGAATAGCCACAATGGGAATAATATCCTGATGCCAAGGAATTTGACTAATTTGCCATTCTCCTCGATCTTCTACCGACAATAAACAGTTACCGAGTAAAGCGGGAACCACGTTATCTGGATGACCTTCAATGGCGATCGCCATTTCCATAATTTCCGTTTGGCTCAGAGGATTTCCTGCTAGGCTATTTGCTCCTAATAACCCCCCGATAATTGCTGTGGCAGAACTACCTAAGCCACGGGATAAAGGAACTCCCAACTTAATAGTGATTTTTAAATGTGGTGGTGTTTGTTGGATGTGTTGATACAATTGAACTAGAGAACGATAGATGAGGTTGTTTTCCCCCAACCCGACTTTATCAGCCTCTTCTCCTTCAACAATAATCTCTAATTTAGTATCATTATCAACCACCACAAATTGAAATTCATTTGCCATAGTTAAAGCTGCTCCCAGACAATCAAAACCAACTCCAATATTGGCCGTGGTGGCAGGAACAGTAACGGAAACCTTCTTCATACAATCTGCTTGCTATGGTTGAAATTTATATATCTAAGATGGGTCTTTAGCGATCGACAATTGAGATCTTATAATGATACTACAGCCAACAGTTAACGTCGATCGCCAAACTTTGTCCTAATTTGAGCAAGGGTTTGATTTGGGTAATATCCCAGCGACAGCTACCGCGGGAAGTTGAATCGAGCAGACAGTTGGGTACTATGTATTGATGTAGGCAGCTAAAGTAGATTTCTTGCGCCCGATCTAAAGCTAACCCCAGGCGCATTTGCTGACCAAGAGCGATCGCTGTTTCAATTCGCCTTACATCGGCTTCTAAGGTGTCAGGGTTACCGTCGTAGAGCAATCGCCATAAAAGACGCACAATTGTTTGTTCTAAGATTAGCTTAACATCAGGAATATCGAGCCAGCATTCCAGATAATTTGCTTCTGTGGCAGTGACAGTAAGTTCGGCTAGGGCGCTATCAATAATTGCCACTTCTTCGATCCCCTGTTCTAAAGTGTTCGCCGTCTCAATACAGCGACAGGATAATGCTACTTCCGCAGCTACTTTTAATTCTTGGGGTACAGGCATTTCTTCTCGTTGAAAAGCTGCCAGCATACTATAGTTTTCTCGATATACCTGGGTATAAAGCTGGTCAAGATGCTTTTTCGTTTGAGCAGTTAATAGTCTGACAATTCGCTGTCTTTCTTCCGCAAAAAGATTTTGCAGATTAAAAGAATGATCCCCCATGGTACGGTTCATCTTGAGAATAACCTGAGCTGCGCTAGCCTGTTTGAGATCGTTAAATAGCTGTTGCTTTAGCTCTGTATAAGCCAAACGACCATCAAATTCTTTAATACAACAGTGAAAATCCCATCCCCCCAGATGCAGTGCAGCGAAGACAAAATGCTTGCTTTCCCAGGTGATTTCCGAAGTTAGTTGAATTTGTCCCAAGGAAAGAGTAAGAGTCCCCATCTGCTGCTTTTGATAATCTAGCTGCTCAACTTCATAGCAGTAAATCTTTTCTTGATAGAGATAATCGGTAAATATAGAGCTAATGGCATAGTGAGCAGCTACCTGATGCAGACTTACCTGAGAAGGTGCAACTAAGTCCTGAAAAACTTTTTTGCCGTTACCAAAAATCGCCACGTTGCTTGGCGCTTGGGCTAGATAGTCGAGAAACTTTTGCTTGAGATCGATCCCCGCCACTGCTCCAGCCAATTCCATCGCCCGCGTGGCATAACGTAAGATTTGTACTCCTTCAGGGCGAGAAATTTCTTCAAAAAACCAGCCGCAGCTAGTATACATCAATAAAGTGTGACGCTCCATTTCCAATAAACGCAGAGCATCAATTTTTTCAGTTGGGGATAATTCTTGTGCCTGATGACGCAGTAAAAACTCAGTAACATTAGCTTGAGAGCGATCGCGCACTACCTGAATATATTCGTTACGCGCTAACCAGGGATCGCGGAAGAATTTACTGCCAATCTCTTCATAAACTGGAATGAGGCGATCCCGCAGCCAGTCTAAGGAATCGCGTAACGGTCTACGCCATTTTTGATGCCAACCACCACCACCCGCACAACCGCAGTCATCTTGCCAGCGAGCAACTCCATGGGCGCAACTCCAAGCCGTCACAGGCTTTAGCTCTACTTCCCAAGTAGGCGGACAAATACTGAGATAATGAGCATAATTGGTTACAGTCCAACCTTCCTGGGCAAACTGTTGACTTAAAGCATAAGCAATACACTTTTCCGTACCGCCTTTATGATGTCCAAAAGTTTCTCCGTCAGTGGCAACACTAATTAACTGCGAAGAGCGATCGCCCCTTACGGCTTGTCCTAATCGATCTGCTAAGTTGTCAGCAGTATTTAAAACATCGTTAAAGCCCATGTCACGAGAAATAGGGCCATCATAAAAGAAAATATCAATATAGCGATCGCGAAGCGTCCCCAAAGGGGAATCTCCATCTACAAAACAGCGATAGGGACGGGTGGGATCGATTTGCTGTCCACCAACTTCATGCCATTCAGCCTCTGGCTCATCTTCTGTGGTCATTATACGGCATCTTTGAGCCTGGGAGGGGGCAAGAATGATAAACTTAATCTCCTCCTCAATTAGCGCTTCTAGGGTCGAATAGTCAACCGCTGTTTCTGCCAGCCACATACCTTCAGGCTCACGACCAAAGCGATCCCGAAAGTCAGCTTTCCCCCAACGAATTTGGGTAATTTTATCTCGTTGATTAGCTAAGGGCAGAATAATATGGTTATATACCTGGGCGATCGCATTACCATGTCCATTTAATCTAGCACTACTGAGGCGATCGGCTTCTAAAATCCTTTGATAAACTGCGGGATCATACTGTTCTAGCCACGACATTAATGTCGCGCCAATATTAAAACTGAGATATTCAAAATTATTAACGATCCCCAGCAATTCTTGATTATGGTTAAGGATACGGGCAAAGGCGTTAGGACGATAGCATTCGTGATGGATACGTTCATTCCAATCATGGTAAGGGTGGGCGCTAGGCTGCCTTTCAATCGTATTTAAATAAGGGTTTTCTCTGGGGGGCTGGTAAAAATGACCGTGAACTGTAACATAAACCCCCTGAGCAGTTTTCAGGGGATCGCACTCAACTGATGTCTGGATTGAACTAACGGCTGAATGAATTAATGAGATCGAAACCATAAAAAGAGCGTTCCCTAATAGTTAAATGGGTTAATAAGTTGAATATTGCAAATCAAATAAATCGCTTAAGATTTTGAAGAGGGTAAGTAAAAACTCAAGCATTAGTCAATTTTGGTTTAATTTATTGGTGGCGACTCCATGTAACTTATTTAAACTTAGTTTTTTTCTGATTAAGTTGGTTTGTAAGATAAGTCAACAAACTTTAATTAAACAGAATATGTATTACCGCCAAATGTTGACAATAACTATGAGCATTAGCTTAATTTAATTTTGCCCAACTGTCTCCTCTGTCAAATTTATATGTCGATCCGAAGGACAGGCGGACGCTTTACGCTTCTAAATTAAAAGCGATTAGCTAGCCCTGAAGGATTAGCTAGCGCGTCCGCGTCGTCCTTTAGGACTTTTGACTTCTAATTCTAGTAATTAAAAAGTCGCGGATAAATCACTTCACAGAATCATCCACGACTTCAAAATAACTACATTAATTTTGCTATAAACTCTATACTTTTGCTGGTTCTGTTGTTTTAGCAGTTAACTTTTCATAAGTTTCACGCATTTTCAAGCCAACTAGAACTTGGAACAAACCAGTTCCATTTTTTGAACCAGGATAATCCCGATGCTTAAGCAGTAACTCAGTCATTTCACCATAGTGGTCGGTACTGGTATTGCTGAGGTGGCTTTCAATATAGATCATTTGTTCGAGGTTGCCGAACTCTCCATCTACTTCTAAAATCGAAACTTCGTTATTGTAGAAGCTATCTGGGCCGTAGTACATCTTAATTCCTGGAATAGGACATTGCAGCTTGCGCCCGCATGGTCGCCAGTGAATAGTTGAACCTTCATCAAAGAGATATACAGTATCAAAGTTTTCTATACCTTCTTTTTGAATTAAACGTACTCTAAGTAATTCGCTGTCCTGATTTTGTACTAACTTAGTTGGCAGTACCTGAATTACCACATCGGCAAATTCTCTTTGTACCTCGATGTAGGCTTTAAAGTCGGGTTCACGCGACTTGATCGAAGCCAAAATATCTTCGTAGGTATGACCCCGTTCAGCCATATCACGCTGAATTTTCCACTGGATTTTAACTTCGTCGCTGATATCTAGATAGACGCTGAAATCTACAAGCTCCCTTACTCTTTCGTCGTATAGAGGATGCAGACCCTCAATGACAACTACTTTGTTTGGTTGAATTTTTTCAGGAGGATCGAGTTCGCCAGTTTCATGATTGTAGATTGGCTTATCGATCGCATTACCTTCTTTTAAAGATTTAATTTGCTCATACATCAAGTCAAAATTATTGGCTTGAGGATTTAAAGCTGTAACACCTGCTGCTTTTCTGCCTTGGCGATCGAGACTATGATAGTCATCAAGACAAATCACGGTCATAAACTCTTCACCAAATAAATCTGTTAAACGGCGAAGGAAAGTTGACTTACCACATCCAGAGTCACCTGCTACTCCAATCAGTACCACTCGGTCTAAATCAGCGGTCATAAAATTCCTCTTCTACAAAAACTAAATATTTAACTTATATTGATTAGCTATCTCTCAGGAGCAAACTCGCAAATACACCCCGATTTTACCCATTAAACTTGTTCAGCTTAATCTTGGGAAACATGGTACTTGAGCCACACACAAGTTCGTTCCAGCTAGTTAACCTGACTATTAAATGCTAATTACTAACATTGATGGATCTTACCAGAACCTAACCCCCTCTACAAGAGGATGCCGACTGCAAATCTTGAGATAGCAACCGAAAAATTTTGCTAAATCCAACCTGGATTTGCTAACTTAACCTAATATACATAGTTTAAGAAAAAATGAAATTGAATTCTAAACTACAGACTTTGTTTCTCTCAAGCATGTAACTTAGAACTTAAAGACTGAAGTTTGACCGAATCAATCCCAGGTTTTTACTGGTTGATGAATCAAGAATAGTCCTCCAATGATAGTCTATTAGAGCAACATAAATAATCAAAACTGCTGTTTTGTTCGTCTACTCAATTCAAATTACGAGTCTGGCAATTAATATCAGTTATGTAAAGTATTTAATAGTCTAATTTTAAGTTGGGGGATGAAGTCCAGGTAATGTACAACTCTAGTAGCGCGTTTTCTAGCAACAACACCACATACAAAAACCGTTTATTCATTTATGAGGTAGAGGGTTTATCTCAAAATAGCGTTGATACAAAAGTGCCGATTCGTAGCAGCGGGACAGTACTAATCACTGTTCCTTATAGCAGAATGAATCAAGAGATGCGCCGTATTAATAGCTTGGGTGGAAAGGTAATTAGTATCAAGCCTGCTGGGGGTGATGTACCAGCGTCGCAAGCTGTCAATCAATCTGCGCCAGAGCAGAAACAAGCCTCTAATAATAAGAAATCTATGACTCAAGCAACACCAAAAAAAGTTAAAACTGAAGTTCCCGTCAATATTTATCGCCCTAAAGACCCTTACATTGGCAAGTGTACCGAAATCTATGATTTGGTAGATGAAGGGGGTATTGGTACTTGTCGTCACATGACTTTCGATCTCTCTGAAGGAGATTTGCATTATGTAGAAGGTCAAAGTATCGGCATCGTTCCTCCTGGGGAAGATGATAAGGGTAAACCTAATAAGCTGAGACTCTATTCAATCGCTTCTACTCGTCATGGTGATGATTTAGAGGATAAAACCGTCTCTCTTTGCGTTCGTAAATTAGAATATAAACATCCTGAAACTGGAGAGCATGTTGAAGGTGTTTGTTCTAGTTTCCTCTGCAACCTCAAGCCAGGGGACGATGTAGCAATTACTGGTCCAGTAGGTAAAGAGATGCTCTTGCCTGAAGATGAAGATGCCAACGTCGTCATGATTGCCACAGGTACGGGAATTGCTCCTTTTAGAGCTTATCTATGGCGGATGTTTTTAGAAGGAGATAAAAATCCTGATTACAATTTTAAAGGTCAGGCTTGGTTATTCTTTGGTATTCCTAAAACGGAAAACATTCTTTATCAAGAACAGCTAGAGAAAATGGCAGCAGATCACCCTGATAACTTCCGCCTAGATTATGCTATAAGCCGTGAACAACAAAATCCTGAAGGTGGCAGAATGTACATTCAGCACCGAATTGCCGAACATGCAGACAAGCTGTGGGAATTGATGCAAAATCCCAAAACTCATACCTATATCTGTGGATTAAAAGGTATGGAAGGCGGTATTGATGAAGCTTTAAGTGCTGCTGCTGCCAAGCATGATGTTAATTGGGAAGAGTACCGTAAGACGATGAAAAAAGAGCATCGCTGGCATGTTGAGACTTACTAGACCTAACTAAACTTCTAGCTTAAAAACTCAAGTTCTAGCTCATAACAAGCAAATAACTAGTACCATCATTAACCTTGCGTCTACTAAATTGATAGTGGGCGCTTTTTTATGTTTATTCTAGAGCAAGGATTTAAATATCTCTCAGAAATAACCCTCTACAGCTTACAGTTTATAGATTATAGCTTTTAGCTTGGATAACCGAACTCGACTAATCTTGATTTAAAAATGAGAATTACGTTAAATTTAGTTAAGCTAGAGGTAATATAAATAAAAGAAACTTGACTAAAGATAAAAGATGATCGCAACGTAGCCTCTGGGTCACTGTTCAAAACCAATAAAAAAAAGCTAATAAATATTCAACTAAAAACAAGTTACACCTTATGAAAAATTTTTCCTGGAGAATTGCCTTACTGTGGACAGTACCTTTATTGGTCGTCGGCTTTTTCTTATGGCAAGGAACTTTTACTACTCCAACCGCTAGCAGTGGCTTGAGTGGTAACACTGCTAGTACTCGGATGACTTATGGACGCTTCCTCGACTATTTAAATTCAGATCGAGTTACCTCTGTCGAGCTATATGACAATGGCAGAACAGCTATTGTTCAAGCGATTGACCCAGAATTAGATAATCGACTACAGAAGTTAAGAGTAGATTTGCCTGCTAATTCCCCTGAGTTGATTGCCAAGCTGCGGGATGCTGATGTCAACTTTGAATATCACCCTGCGGGTAATGAAGGAGCAGTTTGGGGACTTTTGGGTAATCTCATCTTCCCCGTAATTTTAATTGGTGCTTTATTCTTCTTGTTCCGTCGCTCCAACAATATGCCTGGTGGTCCTGGACAAGCAATGAACTTTGGCAAATCTAAAGCTAAGTTTCAGATGGAAGCTAAAACAGGCATCATGTTTGATGATGTAGCGGGTATTGACGAAGCAAAAGAAGAACTACAGGAAGTTGTGACTTTTTTAAAGCAGCCTGAAAGATTTACTGCCGTTGGTGCAAAAATTCCCAAAGGTGTATTGCTAGTTGGGCCTCCTGGAACTGGTAAAACCTTATTAGCTAAAGCGATCGCTGGTGAAGCTTCTGTACCTTTTTCAGCATCTCTGGTTCAGAATTCGTAGAAATGTTCGTCGGGGTCGGTGCATCCCGTGTTCGTGATCTATTTAAGAAAGCCAAAGAAAATGCGCCTTGTTTAATCTTTATTGATGAGATTGATGCGGTAGGTCGTCAACGGGGTGCTGGTATTGGTGGCGGTAACGATGAGAGAGAACAAACTCTTAATCAACTGCTAACTGAAATGGATGGTTTTGAGGGTAATACAGGAATCATTATTATTGCCGCAACTAACCGTGCTGATGTTCTAGACTCGGCGCTGATGCGTCCAGGTCGTTTTGACCGTCAGGTAATGGTAGATAACCCCGATATCAAGGGTCGTCTCGAAATTCTGGAAGTTCATGCCAGAGACAAGAAAATTGCTCCTGAAGTGTCCTTAGATGCGATCGCTCGTCGTACTCCTGGTTTTTCTGGTGCTGATTTAGCTAACCTACTCAACGAAGCAGCTATTTTAACTGCTAGAAGGCGCAAGGAAGCGGTTACTATTCACGAAATTGATGACGCGGTAGACCGTGTTGTGGCTGGGATGGAAGGTACTCCTTTAACCGATGGTAAGAGTAAGAGATTAATTGCCTATCATGAAATTGGTCATGCGATCGTGGGTACTCTAGTCAAAGACCACGACCCCGTGCAAAAAGTAACTCTAATCCCTCGTGGACAGGCTCAAGGTCTAACCTGGTTTACTCCTAGCGAAGATCAAGGTTTGGTTAGTCGTTCTCAGCTAATGGCGAGAATTGCTGGAGCGATGGGTGGTCGTGCAGCGGAAGAAGAAATCTTTGGTAGCGACGAAGTAACGACTGGTGCTGGAGGCGATTTACAGCAGGTATCAGAAATGGCGCGCCAAATGGTAACAGTATATGGCATGAGCGATCTAGGCCCAATTGCTTTAGGTGGCGGACAAGGAGACCAGGTATTTTTAGGTGCTGGTTTGACTTCTCGTGCTGAATATTCAGAAGAAGTTGCTTCACGTATTGACGATCAGGTACGTCAAATTGCCGAACACGGTCATCAGCTAGCACGTAAAATTATTAGAGAAAATCGTGAAGTAATCGATCGCTTAGTCGATTTATTAATTGAGAAAGAAACAATTGATGGTGAAGAGTTGAAGCAAATTGTTTCCGAATATGCCGAAGTGCCAGAAAAAGAGAGATTTGTACCTCAAATTTGATTATAGTTGTGCTTTAAATTATCTTGGGGGTAGTCTTTATAAGACTATCCTTTTTTTGAGCAAATTTTTTGACTTGGAGAAGCGATCGCCTATAGATTGAGCAGAGGAAAATTAATTGGCATGAGCATAAATGTATTTTAAACTACATTTTTACTTGAGAAATAGATCGATAATTTAGAATTACTTTGGGATCAAAAATCAATTTTAGCTTAATTGTTCGATAGCATTTTATATCCAATGCTTCTCGGATTAATCAAAAATAATATTGTAATTCGTAAAATCTAAAGAAAATGTTTAAAAATTAATATTTTTAGTGCTAGTCTCATACTATGCATGTAGATTAATTTGATAGTTTATTTTGCAACTATTACCGCTTCTGTTCGCCAGACATTATGTTAACCAATCAGCTTCTAACTTTGTGAACAATTCTGCTATTAAACACTCAGTCAATAATATACTGCCTTTATTGAATAGTGAGTTGTCAACTAGAGCCATGATTGATCTTGCTCCTCAAAAGTCTACTGAAGATAAATTGCGCCAAGATTTGCAAGAGAGTAAAACTAAATACGCACTGACGAGCGAAGTAATCAGCGATGGTATTTGGTCTTGGGATTTGAGTAGCGATCGCCTTGAGTATTCCGCTCGCTGGAAGTCGATGGTGGGTTATGGTGAGCAAGAGATTAAAAGTAGTCCCGTAGAATGGCTAGTTCGAGTCCACCCCGCTGATATAGAAAAGCTTAAAAGGCATTTAACACAGTGCTGGCAAGGAAAAATTGATCGCTTTGACGTGGAATATTCTTTGTTACATCGAGATGGACAGTATCGCTTAATGCGCTGTAAATGTATTGCTGTAACCGATTTGGCAGGAGAAGTTATTCATTTAATTGGCGCTCAGACAGATTTGACCCAAGATCGGCAAATTAAAGCTCGGCTAAATTATCAAGTCGATCACGATCGCTTAACTAAATTACCCAATCGTCAACTATTTATTGAAAAGCTGCAAGAATTATCACAACTTGAGCAGCAGCCAAATTATTCCTTTGGCATTTTGTGCCTAGATTTAGATCGATTTAAAAGTATTAACCACAATTTTGGGGATGACATTGGCGATCGCATTTTGGTCGAAATTGTGCGTCAGCTAGAGTCCTGTCTTAGACCTCAAGATATACTGGCTCGCTTGGGAGGAGACGAGTTTGCTATACTATTAACTAGTTTTGTTGGGCAAGAGCGTCCTGCGGAGATCGCTTCTCAAATTCAGCAACAGCTATCCACGCCGATTAGGATTGCCGATTATAGTATTTTGGTTAGTACTAGTATTGGGATCGCCACTGCCGATACTAATTGTTTACCACCGAATAGAGCTAATGCATTGCTTCAATGCTTGCAGAATGCCGAACTAGCTATGCATCAAGCAAAAGCTATGGGAAAAGCTTGCAATCAGGTCTTCGAGTCCAGGCTATATTTACAAACCTTAGAAAAAACTAGGTCTGAGGATGATTTACGCAAGGCACTCGAACAAGAGCAATTTTTACTATACTATCAGCCTTTGGTGCAGTTAATAGACCAGCGGGTGATCGGATTTGAAGCTTTAATTCGCTGGGAACATCCTGTGCGGGGTTTAATCTCCCCTGGCGATTTTATTCCTTTAGCCGAAGCTACTGGATTAATTATACCAATTGGCTGGTGGGTACTACGTTCAGCTTGTGAGCAAATGGTGCAGTGGCAGCAAAATCCAGAGACTAAAGCACTTTTTATCAGTGTCAATATTACAGCCAAGCAGTTTTCCCAACCCTATGCAGGGGATATTATTGCCCAAATTTTGACGGAAACAGGCTTGAATCCAAAATGTTTAAAGCTAGAGATTACTGAAAGTGAAATTATTGAAAACATTGCGCTAGTATTGCCTACGGTAGAGAGGCTTAAAAGCTTGGGAGTGCAACTATCGATGGATGACTTTGGGACTGGCTATTCTTCCCTCAGCTACCTTCACTGTTTACCCGTTGATACCCTCAAGATCGATCGCTCGTTTATTCAAGGTATGGAAAGCGATCGCCATCAGTTAGAATTAGTTAAAACTATTATTAAGTTAGCTGAAGTATTTGAGCTAGATTTAATTGCCGAAGGAATTGAGACACAAACTCAGTGCGCCAAGTTGCTTGAGCTTCAGTGCAAGTATGGACAAGGTTATTTGTTTTCTCAACCTGTTAATAGTGCGATCGCAGCTACTTTATTAAATTAACTACATTAACCAAACTTGGGCGTTGCTGATTTCACGAGATGACCCTGCATTGAATGTTGAATAGATAAAACTGTATACTTAATCCATAAATTTCAAGTCAAGCAATTTAAGCTTAATGTTGTAGGCTAGCTTGAGCATCAAACCAGAATTTTAGATGATTAACGTTCTTATTGTAGATGATCAAAATTTAACTCATAAACTAATAGAAACTTATTTAAAACCAAAATCAGAAATAAATATAGTCGGTTTTGCCTCTAATGGTCAGGAGGCGATCGCCAAAATTCCTCTTTTGCAGCCAAATGTAATTTTGATGGATGTGGAAATGCCTGAAATGGATGGCTTAAGCGCCACCAAAATTATTACTCAGCAGTTTCCCCAATCTAAAGTATTAATTTTTACTGTTCATGATAATGAGCAAAATTTGAGCCAGGCGCTTGAAAATGGCGCTAAGGGATATTTATTGAAAACTACAACAGCAAAAGAACTTACCAATGCAATCAGTTATGTTAATCAAGGATATTTTCATTTAAGCGTCGAACTGACTGAAAAATATCTGCAAAAAATTATTATTACCAAATCAAAAGTTGAAGAGGTTGCTGAGACTGAGCGTAAAGTAAACTATCTTTATCGGGCTTTGGGAAAAATAGAGAATCACTTACAACAGAGTTCCACTGGGAATTTAAAAGAGCATTTAGAACAGAAAATCGAAGACATACTGGAGCAAGAAATGTTGCAGTTGCGCGATCGCGACTCTAATCTTCAGTTTAAAGTCGACCGCATGAAACATAGTCAGGAACGACTAGAAAAAAGTGTTAGCTATTTGTTTAGAATTCAAATCGCCTTGATTATAATTACTTTATTATTTGCTGCTTATGCAGTTTTTAACCGTCTCAACTAAATAAGCAATTAGATTAAATTAAACAACGGTTTTACTAGGATTAACTAACAAATTTTTGTTAAGGGCATTGCGGTAAGATAGTCGCGATTTAATATTGTCAGTGTAGGAAAGCTCTTTTTGGAGGTATTTCCAGATAGATTCACAAGCTTCATAACTGCCTACCGTAGCTAACAAGCGATCGCCTTGATAAATCCCCCACCTTTGATTCTCTGCTTGCTTGATTTCATATTTAAGATCAGACATTATAAAACTTCACTTAATCTTATTATTTGTTTATATGTATATTAAAAAAGCACAGTTTGTCAAATAAATCTGTCTTAAGTTTAATCTTAAACTTAAAACTACTTAATATTTGGCAGGTAATAGTAATCTTAAGTATTTCTCAACAATTAAATCGTAAGATCGACTCACAAAAATTCATCTAAGTACACTTTAACTGCTCAAGTTTCCCGTTCAATAGCAGAATTATTATTTTTTATCTCAGTCAGGCTCAAGATTTCAGCAGCAGTAGCATCTGGCTTTTCTAAATGAGGAACATGACCACAGAGATCGATCCATACAAGCTTGCTATGAGGAATGGCTTGCTTAAATTTGAGAGCATCTTTAATACCGAGAATTTTATCCTGTCTTCCCCAGATAATCAACGTAGGCTGTTGAATTGTCGAAATTTTATCCTGCAAAGATCCATAACCTCCACTTTTGGTAAAAGCAATTAAAGATTTGTTCCAATGCAGACATTTTAAATGTAGTGCAGCACAGACTTGAGCATCTGAACTGGCAAAACTGCGATCAAAATAAGCAGTGCGACTAATGCTTTGGCGAATTTTAGGGTTACGCAGAAACTCCGTGGCAAATGTGTCGATGGGAGAAAACATAAACTTGCCGATGGCGGGTTGCTTGGCTAAACCAGCACTATCAAGCAAAACCAGTTTCTCTACTGCGTCGGGATAATTAAGGGTAAAATCAATTGCTGCTGCACCACCCATCGAAGCGCCGACTAGAATTACAGGCTGCTGAATTATAGTCTGCCAAAAATGATAGAGATGAATTTTAATATTTTCTGGGTTAAGCGGAATTTCTAAATTTCGCTGGGTAAAGCCAAACCCCAACAGATCTACTGCATAAGTTAATTGTACCCTTGCCAAAAGAGGTAATAGACGACGAAATTCGAGTAAAGAACTATCAAAGCCATGAATTAGTAAAATAGGTGTACCACCGCTTCCTTGATGAACATAGGTAGTTGCCACATCTTCTTTACTCAATGGCGTAGAAATGGCTACTTGTTTAATTTGTTTGGTTAAGGCGATCGATGTAGCTTCAGTTAAATTACTAGCTTCGGGTGGTATGTAGCTGGGAAACATTAATAAATCAATAAATCAGTGAAAGTAATATTTTGGCGCTATTAATCAAATTAACGCAAAACGGTATTTAACTTACTTGTTTGAGCTACTCGGTAAAGAATTTTTTTGACTAAATTAACTTTAAACCCCATCCAGATTAAAAAGTTGGCTTAGTTGCGATCGCCAGAATACAATTGACAGAAGAATAAGTTTTAGGGAGAAGTAGATGGTTGCTTAAATGGCAACTTGATTCCCAGACTTTGAAAATAAGCTGTGCCAACTGCTAATAAGAAAGAAATATAGGCAATAATTTGTCCTAAATATAACGTTTGTCGGTAGCCAAACAAAGCTTTAAAAATAATTCCAGGAAACTGGCGATCAGGCAATATATTTGACCCATCCCATACCTGAACGCCTAAAATACAAGAATCATTGTTCTCCAAACACCAGTTAGTGGCTGATAGCTGAGACATCAATCCCAAGGCAGCATCAAAGTGCTTGAGCGCACCCATAACCAAACCACCCACAATTAATAACAAAAATATTCCCATCACCTGAAAGAAAAGGCGAATATTAATCCGTATTCCCAAAGAAAACAGAGCAATTCCCATGATGGCAGCCAGAGTTAAACCAGCGATCGCCCCAAGCGCAGGTAAAGTCCAATCCTGCTGAAATTTTGCCAAGATAAACAATACCGTCTCAAAGCCTTCTCTAACTACAGCAATAAATATTAAGACAAATACAGCCTTACCAGCATTCTCATTACCTAAAGCTGAGGTAATTGCTCCTTCAACTTCGCCTTTGAGGGATTTTGCCTGTTTAGTCATCCACAGGAGCATCCAACTCAACATAGCGATCGCAACTATACCAAATATTCCTTCTAATAGCTCCTTAACCACAGGTGCATAGATTCCCCCCGCAGTTTCAACTCCAGAAATAACCCCTGTTAAGAGCAACCCTACGGCGACACTGGCAATGATTCCTGCGAATATCCCTAAATAAACCCAAGGATATAATTGAGTTTGCTCTGCTTTCTTGAGACAAGCCATCACGATCCCGACGACTAAGGCTGCCTCAAATCCTTCCCGCAGAGTAACAATAAAAGTAGGTAATGCAGTAGTAAAATCCATGTTCAATAGATTTGATTTTAGGGATTTAGGGATTTAGGGTGAATTTTGTTGGTGAGTATCAATTAACTATCAGTCGCCAAAACCAAGTGATAGTGAAAAAAGCAATGGTGGCAAATCCTATAACAATTAGGGCAAGTACCAGAATTAAGCCAAAAATAAACAAGCGATCGCTCTGATTCGATTCAGCAAGATCGAGATGCTTTTCCAATAGTTCAATATTTTTAATGTTAGCCTTCCAACCCAAGTCAAATATATCTCCCACCACAGGAACAGTACCAGCAAAAGAATCAATCAAAATATTGCCGACCATTTTCCACAAAATCTCGCGGGGAACACCCATTTTGGCAGCCTCGACTACAATGTAGGCGGCAATACCACCCGTGACGGTATCACCCCCACCAGGAAGCAAACCCAAAATCGGATCTAACCCAAAACTGATCTTAGTTCCAGGAATAGCGATCGCATTATCCAATATTCTGCTTACACGACGTAACTTGGTAAGTTTACTAATCTGTTTGGCAGGAAGAGGTGTTTTCATACTGATATGTAAACTAACATCTGTCTAAGATCTTATTTAGGTTCATTGCTTATTGCTCTAAGCGCCTAAATCTTTCATTGCCAGACGAATTTGTTCAATACGTCGGCGGTTAACTCCTAAATCTGATTCTCCTACTCGTGAGGCAGATCTAACTTGAATGATGTTTTCGTCTTCAGGAAAATAAAACTCGGCATCATCGACAAATTTAAACATACGACTGGTAGACTCAGCGTGAATATAGTTACCAGCATCTTCGATAATTTTGGTACGGGGAACAACCGAAAGCACTTTTAATAAAGTCTCTTTGGCTTGATGACGATCGCCTTTGTAAGCAATCGGCTCGATTATATGTTTCTCATCACCGTCTTGACTCACAACGCAGTTAGGCGAACTAGGACAAGCAGACAAATGACCATCATTATCTAAACCAATAGCTGCATATGCAGTGGCACAAAAGATCAAACTGCTAGAGAGGGTAATAATAATACCAACAATAATTGAGATTAAACGGGACACAACAGTTTACTCTTGAAGAAAATACTCTTTTACTATAAATTGATTTTTGACTTTTAGCTTAGGCTAGTTTTTGGTAGAACCACGAAAGTCAGTTGCTAGCTTGCAAAATGAGCTACCATTCTATGGGAATTATTACTTTACAGAGTCTATGCCCACTGGCGAAATTATTGGATTAGGAAGATCGGGAATTGCTGCTGCCAGATTGCTTAATAAAAATGGTTGGCAGGTAACACTAGTGGATTCTGCAACAGAAGCACAGATAGCATCGAGATCTAATGCCCAACAGTTGCAGATAGCCCAGCAAAAGTTAGAGCAAGAAGGAGTTAAAATAAGACTTGACAGCAAAGTTTTAGCAGAAGATACTCCTGATTTAATTGTAGTTAGTCCAGGAGTTGCTTGGGATATTGAAGCATTAAAAACCGCCAGGGAAAAGCAGGTTGAAACTATTGGTGAGATTGAATTGGCTTGGCGTTACCTTAATAAAATTCCTTGGGTGGGTATCACAGGCACAAATGGTAAAACTACCACCACGGCTTTAACCGCTGCTATTTTTCAGAGTGCAGGTTTAAACGCTCCCGCCTGTGGCAATATTGGTCACGCTGCTTGTGAATTGGCAATTAAGAATTTTGATACCCCAGATGATCGTTTCGACTGGATTATTGCCGAATTGAGCAGTTATCAGATTGAATCTTCCCTCGCATTAGCACCGCAAATTGGAATTTTTACGACTCTTACCCCCGATCATCTAGATCGCCACCACACCTTAGAAAATTACTATCAAATTAAAGCTTCATTACTCCGTCGTTGTCGGCACAAAATTATTAATGGAGACGATCGCTTTTTGCAAACTGTTGCTTTAGAATTTGGCTCAGACACAATCTGGACAAGTGTTAAGGGCAAAAATAGTTTTCGAGACGATCGCCATATCGCCGTTTATATTCAAGATGGTTGGATTGTTGCTTTTGGCGAACTTATTGCCCCTGTGTCCTTGTTTAAAATGCCAGGAAAACATAACCTGCAAAATCTTTTATTGGCGATCGCCGCAGCTAAATTAGCGGGAATAGACAAACAGGCGATCGCCAGTGCGATAACTTCTTTTCCTGGAGTAGAACACCGTCTAGAATATATCTGCACTTATCAGGGAATTAAGTTCATTAATGACAGCAAAGCAACTAATTACGACGCTGCGGAAGTAGGTTTAAACTCCGTTGAAGCACCTGTGATTTTGATTGCTGGGGGGCAGGATAAAACAGGAGAAGATGCAGCCTGGATTGATAGTATTAAAGCTAATGCTGCCTTTGTGTTACTAATTGGGGAAGCTGCACCAGTTTTTGCCCAGAAATTAGGCGATCGCGATTATCATAATTATCAGATTGCTAACACTATGGAAAATGCCGTAACTAAAAGCATTTCCTTGGCGCAGCAGCATCAGGCAAAAGTTGTCCTACTTTCTCCCGCCTGTGCCAGTTTTGATCAGTATCTGAGCTTTGAAGCCCGAGGCGAACACTTTAGGCAGCTATGTCAGAAATTATCATAAATCCTGTTGGTATATTTAAGTCAAAAGTCAAAAGTCAAAAGTCAAAAGTCAAAAGTCAAAAGTCAAAAGTCAAAAGTCAAAAGTCAAAAGTCAAAAGTCAAAAGTCAAAAAGCGCGAAGTTGGATGTAGTCAGAAAGTTAATAACTCTGGTCTGTTAATGATTAATTGAATTGAGAAGTAAAAACAGCGTGAGGCTTCTTACCCACTACCCAATACTTCTCGTTTAGGGATTTAGGGATTTAGGGATTTAGGGAAATGATTAAGCCCCAATCCCCTAATGCCCCAATTCCCTACTGTTCTAGTTTTTCTATTAGTTGTTAAACGAGAAGTATTGACCGTTAATTAGGCGATCGCTTGTAGTCTTGAGCAAATAAAAAAGACAGGTATACCAACCTGTCTTAATGTTACTTAATACTTAAGCTCAATTTTAGAAATCCATTTCGGCTGCTTGGACTCTTTCTACTTGCTTCTTCTTCAATACCAGCATGATTTGGCAAATCATAATTCCGCCCACAAAAGCCATTAAGCCGCCGATACGCGCAGGGCTTTGCAGCACAACTTCTGTATCTTTCTGACCGAAGCCACCAACATTAGGATTGTTAGTTAGAGCTTCACCAGCAGCAACCTGTTGCCCTTCTGCAACGATCAATTCAGGCCCAGCAGGGATCTTGTCGGTTGTTGTCCCGTCTTCAGTGTCGATTGCCACTTCATAACCACCAGCTTCTTGAGGAGTAATCGCAGCAATTGTACCTGCAACAGAAGCTTTAACCGCGTTGTTGTTACTCGCTTCACCAGTAGGATAGATTTGTCCGCGTCCTCGGTTAGCGCCTAGGTGAACGGGATACTTCCCAAAGTTAATATTTTTGTCGGTTTTAGGATTAGGAGAAAGTACGGGAAAAGTAATTTCTTGGTACTGTTCGCCAGGTAAAGGCCCAACAATGACTACATTATCTGCACCTTCTTTATACTCTTGAAAATAAACTCCGCCAGTTTTCTCCTTCATTTCTTCAGGAATACGATCTTCAGGAGCAATTTTAAACCCTTCAGGCAGCATTAATACTGCACCGACATTTAAACCGCCTTTAGAACCATCGCCCAACACCTGCTGACTAGCTAAGTCGTAGGGAATTTTTACGACAGCTTCAAATACAGTGTCGGGTAAGACAGATTGAGGAATTTCTACTTCTGCTGCTTTTTCAGCTAGGTGACAGTTAGCACAGACAATTCTGCCTGTAGCTTCTCTGGGAGTCTCAGGGGCAGTTTGTTGCGCCCAAAAAGGATATGCAGCAGCAGATTGGGATACAGCAAGACCGCTGGCAAAGAAAATAGCCACGCTAGCGATCGCTACTACGGTAGATTTAGTAATTACGTCCTTGACAAAGTTTAATACTGCCAATGGTTTCAATGTTCTCATTTGTTAGATCAACAATCTCAAAAAGATTAACTATATGATTAATATGGGAAATTTATTTCGTTATCCCTTAATTTATGCCCAGTAAGGCTTCTCGCCAGTTCGGAAATCAGTCTCTGTCCACTGACTAAAGATCAGTCGATCATCTTGCTCTTGCGCTTTCGCCAATGCTAGAGATAAAGGTGCAGGACCCCGAACGACTTTACCTGTTTCGTCGTACTGAGAGCCATGACAAGGACACATAAATTTGTTTTCGCTAGCATTCCAAGGCACAACACAACCCAAGTGCGTACAGACAGCGTTAATCCCGTAGTTACGCAGAGTTGAATCCCCTTCTACCACAATATAGGTAGGATCGCCTTTTAAACCCTGAGCCAAAGTGCGATCGCCTGGTTGATGTGACGCGATAAATTCGCTCACGACAATATCGTTGCCCAAAGCATCCTTTGCCGTCACACCAGCAGCACCACCACCACCAGTGTTGGGGATAAAATATTTTACGACTGGATATAAAGCACCCAAGGCTACTCCTGTGATTGAGCCAAAGGTGAGTAAATTCATAAATTGTCTACGCCCTAAATCGGGGACGTTTTCGTCAACCATATTAGGGATGTTAGAACTAGAAGATTGAGCCATAGCTATAGATAAATTGTATTTTTTTGTAAACTTAAAATGATTACTGGGAGACATCTAAAATCTTCTATGCCAAAGAATTTTGTCATACTTCTCCCCTTTAAAAAGTTAACAGTTGCGAGTTCAACTTTATAGTCTACTAGAGTTTTAAGGTTAAACAACATCCAGCAAAACTCTAAGCTGACCATTTGTGAAACGCAATATGAACCAATGTATTAAATTATTACAGAGATTGAGGATTGATTCCACTCAGAGTTGATAGCTTTATTAATAAAAACATCATGACAGGCGAACAATTACACCAACTTTTATTAGAAAAGTGGGGCTGTTCTTACGATATGCAGCTAAGAAAGATTAAAGGCAAGATTTATGTCCAGGTAATGTGGAAATACTTGGAACAAGCCTCTTTTCCTCTATCGGAGCAAGAGTATGCTGAAAATCTTAACGCGATCGCGAATTATATTAATGGTTGGAACAGTGTAGAGCAGATCCAGTCTTATATTCAGAAGACTCGCGATCGCCCCAGATTAGGCAAAGCCGTAAGTATTCAGCTTGACCTGGGGGAACGCAATTCAGAGTGGATTTTAGATGATGTTTAGCAACTGATGACGATATTGTTAAAAAATGTTGCAATTTTAATTTGATTGTCCCTGAAATTGTTGCATCAACCAGCTACCGACTTCGGTATGATTGCTATTTCTGCTTCGCTGTAGTGCTGCGGTTAAAGTTTCTATTTTTAATCCTGTTAATACTTGAGATTCGGCAATTCTTTTACTACCACCGTCCTTAATTGCAAAGGCAATGACTTTAACATTCTGTACGTCTACTACCCAATATTCTGCTATCTCAAGATCTTCATAAAGTAATCTTTTTTCGCCTAAATCATCTGCTAGAGAAGTATTAGAAATTTCAATTATTAAATCTGGGACTGGATATTCATCTAGATTAACTACCCCCACTCCCCAGGGAATAGCATTGGCTTTATTTCCGACATAATAAGACAAATCTGGTTGAAATTCTTTTAAGTTCACCTGTCGATAGCTACAGTTATCTTTTCCCGTCAAAGGAATATTTTTAAAAGTGGCGTAAAGATAAACCGCATGATTAATAATTGAATGATCTTGAGAGTGTTCGTTGCCAATGGGTGTCATTTCAATTCTGTATTTGCCATTGTGATAGTAGCCTTTAGTCTTGGTATGAGCAGGATTTTCAATGTTTGTTAAATATTCATCCCAAGTAGCACTCACCCAACTGTTTGGCACTAATTGTTTACTGGTGGCAACCATATAAATTTCTTCCAGTCTTCAATAATTCATTCTATTTTACGCCTTGTGTGAATCAGAAAAAAACAGGTGATCTTGACGATCGCTTTTCAATATCTTTGATTATGTTTGCCTATAACTAGATAATAAACTTGTTAATGATTTGAAAAAAAGTTTAAAAATAGGCTAAAAGAGACATGGTAGTTAAGCGTGTTGGGGTAATTGGTGGCGGACAGTTAGCTTGGATGATGGGTTTAGAAGCAACAGCACTTGGTATAGATTTGATTGTCCAAGCTGAAAGCGAAACTGAACCTGCGGTAAAGATAGCTAAACAGTTTGTGATTGGTAATGTAGACGATGCGATCGCACTGCCAAATTAGCTACTCTGTGTGACGTGATTACTTTTGAAAATGAATTTGTCGATCTAAAAGCATTACAAGAATTAGGGTTACCAGAAGTATTCCAGCCTAGTCTAAAGACTCTTGCACCCCTACTAGACAAATATCACCAGCGTAGTTTTTTGCAGCAAGTTGATTTACCTGTGCCAAAGTTTAGCCTGTGGTCATCTCAGTCAAAAGTCATCGCTGACTATGGTTTTCCTCTAGTTTTAAAAGCTCGTCGTCATGGTTATGATGGGCAGGGAACTTTTATTATTAAAGACATTGAAGGTTTAGAATGGCTAGCTAAAACTGTTCCTGTTGAGGAATTACTAGTAGAAGAATTTATTCCTTTTGAACGAGAATTAGGTATTATTGCTGCTCGTAACGGCTTGGGAGATATTGCTGTTTATCCTGTTACCGAAACTTTTCAGCAAAACCAAGTATGTCGCTGGACAATTACCCCCGCAGATGTGAGCCTTCAAGTAGCAGAAAAAGTTAAAGCGATCGCCCGCACTATTTTAGATAAGCTAGAAGTAGTCGGAGTATTCGGCATCGAGTTTTTTCTAACTAGCGATAATCGAGTTTTAGTTAATGAGATTGCGCCTCGGACTCATAATTCAGGTCACTACACCCTTGATGGCTGTGATACTTCTCAATTTGCGATGCAGCTAAGAGCAGTTTCTGGTTTGTCTTTGGGTTCGACAAATTTAAAAGCGGCTGGGGTAGTAATGGTTAATCTTTTGGGTTATGAAGAGTCTGAATCTGACTATCAAGTTAAACGCGATCGCATTTTAGAAATTCCTCATAGCTTTGTACATTGGTACGGTAAAACATCTCGTCCAGGGAGGAAATTGGGTCACGTTACGGTAATTCTTGATGAAAAAAAACTAACTCAAGCAAAGTCTGTTATTGAGGAGACAGAGTCAATTTGGTATGGGGAATAATTTAAAATAGCGAGCGCCATTTTATTGTGGCAATAAAATAAAAAATCTCTCAAAATTCTGGTAATTGTAGCTATTTTCTTCTCCATTACTCATCTCACCGTCGTTATCTGCTAATAACAAAACTGGAAACCGATAAGTGGTTCAGTTTAATACAGCTATTTTAGGACACTCAGAGTAATCAAGAATAAATGCGTGAATCTCTGGAAAAAATTTAGCAATCCCTTAAATAAATAATTACCTCTAGTCTTTAAATACCCAAAGTCACCTCAGCAATAATAGAACTCTCTTGCTGTCTCACTATTTTTACACTTCTTACCTTGCCCCGATATGGAGAATAAACAGAGGTTAACTGCTTGAGTTCCTCATCTACCTTATCTAGCTGAGTTTGTAGTGAGATAATTTGAGTCTGCTTGAATTGTAACTCAGTTTGAAACTTTGGTATGGGAACGGGTTTAAGTTCGTTGAGAGATAATATAGCGCGGGATAGAGACGCTGATAATTCCTGCTTCTTGACTTGTAGCTTAGTTCTTTCGGCAGTGCGATCGCTAATTATATCTCCGACATTGATTTTCTGTCCTTTTTCAACCTTTAGGTCTGACAGTTGGCTTAAGACTGTGGTGATGGTATGACGGTTGTGTTTAGGAGGTGTTTGCTGTAGAACGTAAACCATTACGATTATTTCTAGTAATAGTTGTTGAAACTGCAATACTGGATCTAATCTCCAGCCATTAAAAAGTAGAATAACTCCTGATAAAATTAGGACAGGGGGACAAAAGGTAAGTTCTAAGATCTTTAATATTGTATTGACTGAAGAAGTCGAGCTTCTAACCCCATTTATAATTTGGATAATAGTTGAAAAAAATAAACAATTCCCCCTAAAACATTTATTAATCCTAGTAATGCAGCAAAGTTTAATCCTAAATTAACCATATTGCGCTCATAATTTATTTACAGTTATAGAATAGACCTATTGCACGAATAATTTTGAAAAGCCTAAATGCTTTTTTTTAGTGAGTTATTTGAGGTATTAATAATCGATGAAAGCTCTGGATTTCATATTTATGCAAGAGGTCTAATGCTACATTATGTATTTCCTACAATATTACGAATACAGATATAATTTTTCAACCAAATATCAGCAATTTGAGATCGCCAAATATGTTATGTAATATTTTTTTAGATCGCCTTATAGCTTTGAGTTACAAAAATAATCTTATTTAGTTAGGCGATCGCCTTTCAATAAAACATTAATACAATTGGCGATCGCTAGATAAAAACCTTTGAACGGAGGTTAAGAAAAATGTTATATCATGTTGATAAAATCGACTGAATTTTAACCATAATGCAGAGTTCATATAGATTAAAAGCTAATGAATTGGATGAAAAATTTATAGCTGGTTTGAAAGAGACTTACAAAGATAAAGATATTGAAATTATTATTTATGAAGTAAATGAAACGGAATATCTACTTCAGTCTGAGGTAAATAGACAAAGATTGATGCAAGCTAAGACCAATGTTGACAACAAGACTAATTTAGTTGAAATTGACTTCAAAGACTTGTAATGAGCAGAAAAATAGTCTTTGAATCGTCTGCGTTTGCAGATTTTAATGACTGGGTAAAGTTAGATAAAAAAATACATCGCAAAATTATCGAACTGATCGAAGATATTAATCGCCATCCTTTTCAGGGTTTGGGAAAACCAGAAGCCTTAAAACACGATCTTAGTGGTTATTGGTCAAGAAGAATACAGGGCTATTTCATTCTAAAAAGAGACGCGATATGTTTTAGGCTGAATTGGCATTTGCGCTGTGCCT
>JAAUOU010000073.1 GCA_012034765.1 Pleurocapsaceae cyanobacterium CSU_1_1
ACCACCGCAGTCCAACCTATTGCTTGTTCGTTAGGGATAGCAGCAGGATTGGCTGCGCCATCACCGCCCAAAATAAGACTGCAACCAAAATTACAATCAAAAGACCCGTAACCTCATAATTTTAAATTCTGTAGCTTTCGATAACAAACTAAATGAAGTGGTGCTTGCTTTTGCGATCTTGCCAAATTTATTTAATTGCTAATTAATGTGATCGAGTTATTATAATCAATATTGCGATCGCTGTATCTTTAATATTTAAGCAACCTTGGTTTTTGACGCTTTGGTTATTCCCGCTAGCCGTAGGACAACCAATTTTACGTTTTATCTTGTTAGCCGAACATACAGGATGCACTAACAATGATAATCTCTTAACTAACACTCGTACTACTTTAACTTGGTTTCCTTTAATCGATTAATTATCTAGATTAACAAATAAAAAGGCGATCGCTGATCGTCTGACATAAGTAGCTAAAAGTATTGATATATCAATGCACATCAGCGAGACTAGACTCTTCGGGTTCTGCTCATGGAGGAGATTCTCAACGCACTGCAACTGTCTCACCGTGGAACGAGAGAGCTTCGTCTGACTTCGTGATTGTTTGCACCACTCATATTTTTATGCTTTTCTAGTATGCTCAAATGTATGATGGTATATAATTTCTGTCTTTAGTTTAATCAGGCTACTTAAACTTTTATGATGAAGATTGCTTAGTCGAGCCTAGCCAAAAATTGTCTTCCCCCGTGGCTGTAAGCTAAAAAACTATCAATTATACTATGGCTCAAATTCTGATTATTGACGATGACTCCACAACTCAACTGCTATTAGAAAGAACTCTAGTTATGCAGGGTTATGAGATCGCCCTTGCCAGTGATGGAGAAGAAGGTTTAATTAAAGCCAAAGCAATTTGTCCAGATCTGATTATTTGTGACTGGATTATGCCTCGTAAAAACGGTTTAGAAGTCTGTAGTCAGATCAAATCAATTCCTGAATTGTCTACCACTTTTTTTATTTTGTTGACTTCTTTGGATTCAATTGAAGATCGGGTTAAGGGTTTAGATGCAGGGGCGGATGACTTTTTGTGCAAGCCGATTGAAATGAATGAGTTAAAGGCGAGGGTACGGGCTGGATTAAGACTACATCAGCTAAGTAAAGACTTGCAAAACCAAAAACAGCTATTAGAAGATGAATTGGCAGAAGCCGCTGAGTATGTAAGTACTATTTTACCTGAGCCTCTTCAACATCCATCGTTAAATATCAATGCCTGTTTCATTCCTTCGCGACAGTTAGGAGGAGATAGCTTTGATTATTTTTGGTTGGACGATCGCCATTTGGTATTTTATTTATTAGACGTTTCAGGACATGGTTTAAGGGCGAGTTTACCCTCGTTGGCGGTAATTAATCTCTTGCGCTCTCGTGGATTAAGCAACGTTGATTATTATCAACCCAATGCAGTATTGAGGGGATTAAACCAAACTTTTCAGATGAGCGATCGCAACGATAAATATTTTACTATTTGGTATGGAGTTTACGATCGCCATAGCCGTAGCTTAACCTACTCAAGTGCAGGGCATCCTCCAGCAATTCTATTAGCTCCCACTGGTCGATTACTCGAACAACGACTTAAAACCCCTGGTGTTCCCATTGGCATGTTTCCCAATATTACGTACGTTAATGCATCTTGCCAAGTGGCTGCCAATTCTAGTCTATATATATTTAGTGATGGAATTTATGAGGTTGAACCCCAGGCTGATGTTAATGCTCATTGGGGATTGGAACGCTTGATTAATTTGCTCAAAAAGTATCAAAAAACCCCCGAACGAGATTTAAAGCGTTTGCTACAGTACGTGAGAACATGGCATCCCAACTTTCAATTTGAAGATGATTTATCCATCTTGCAGATAGATTTTTCCTAGTTTTTCTCTACAATCGATTAATTATAAATACTATCTGAACTTGGTTAGTAATTTAGCATCATAAATACCCTCAGACCAATTGTTAGCAGTTTCGATCTGTTTGACACTTAGGTTTTCTACGCCAAAAAATTTAGTTTTCTGTAAATTAGCATCATTCAATCGACATTCATTAAAATTAACATCGCCAAAATAAGCTTGGGCTAGATTAGACCGAACAAAATTTGCCCCAATAATATTTGCGCCCACAAAATCTACTGACTGTAAATTAGCTTCAATAAAATCGGCATAGCTGATATCTGCCCCTGTCAGCAAGCTGTTAGTCAGATTGGCATTATTAAGCTTGGTTTCGACTAAGTTGGCATGACTTAGATTAGCATGACTCAAATTAGCATTGCTTAGATCTGCTCCTGATAAATAAGCATGGCTCAAATCTGCCCCAGACAGATCAATCCCGCTCAAGTCTGCCTCTGGAGCAGTAAAACCTCTAAGGGAAACGCGATCGCTGTTAAGATCTTGAAGTGCCTGTAACCTAGCATAGCTATTTCTTAATCCGTGGGCGGAATCGATAGTTTTCCAGGCTTCATAATGTGCCTGCTTATCTCTTTCTGGCGCTTCAAGGAAAAAAAGCCAGACGGCGACTAGGATGCTGAACCCTTCAAGAATATTTAACAGCACCGATTGTCTAATCTGGCAAAACAGCCAAAATTCCCTCGGCTGACAGGTCTTAGCTCCGTCTAAAATACCTTCAACTGCCAAAATTAAGCAAATTAAAGCGGTAGTCCCCCCAATAGCAATCAGAATGCGCTTAAAAGAACGTTGTTGTTGTTTACTGCTCATCGTCAACATCCATTGAGGGAAGGAAATTATACTTCTAGTAATTGCGGTGTAGGCTCATCAACTTCACTTGGGACACCATCTTTAACTAAAGAGCGAGAACTTCCACCAGTTTGAATCATGTCACCCACCATAGCAAACATGGCATCTATTTTACGCTTTCTCCAGTCACTAACTAAAGCATCTACTTCTATTTGAGGTAATTTGCGCTGCATTGCTTCATACAGATAGGCTGCATGTCTAGTTTCGTCTTGAGCTACACTCAGAATACTTTGCTGGAGATTACGGCTTTTCAGCTCATCATTGGCAAAGCTGTCGCCATCCGCGCAAAATCTTTACTAGCATCAAATTCTAAGATATAAGTACTTGCCATGAAGACTAGCCAATCAATATTTTCTGCTTTTAAGGCTTCTGGCTCATAGCCACGGTAAAACTTACTAAAAAAAGGACTAGAATTTTTAGCTTGATTAGACTTGTTTTCTGACTGTTGCTTCATCTCAGCAGCAGTTTTTACCTCTTTGCCTAGCTGTTTTAGTCCATGAGCAAAGATTTGACCATGACGTTGCTCATCAGCAGCATGAATAGTTAACTTTTCTGCTAGCCAAGTATCACCTTCAGCAGTTGCTCTTGCTGCTAGTTTAGTCAAAAAGGGTACTGCTCCAGATTCAGCCATTTGAAACCCCGCCAGAGTGTTGGGGCGAGTTTGAGGATCCCGTAGTCTGCTAGCCAAAATATATGCAGTTGCACCTGAGCCTATAGTGTTGAGAATACTAGTAATAAAGTCCATCAAAATTTTAGTTGCGTATGTATTGCTGGTCAACTTTATTCTAATCAATCTAAAAATTAGTCATCAATATATCTGCTCAATACATGACAGCTTAATTGTTCTAATTTTCACTACATCAATATTTTATTAATTTATTTTAGTCTATCTATTTATTTTAGCCAAGATGCATTGGCAATCAGAAAAATATATTTTATTATTGATTAATTTAGGCAATTAATATTAATCTATATTGAGATATTATTTTAAGTTAATGAATAGTAAAAACACTGATATTTTATCAATTACATCTTTAAATTATGAGCAAAATAATGTGAGCCAAGAATCAGAATCAATTCAGTTTATATCAGAGTCAGTTATTCTTGAAACATTAACTCTGTCAAAACTAAGTAGTATTGAAGCTAGACTAAGTTTCTTGGAAAAACTATTATCAGGTAATTTACCTATTTTAGAAATTCCTACTGCTAAGACCAGAGCGAAAATCCAAGATTTTGCTATTGCTAGTCAATCATTACCCTTGCCCAAAGTACTATATGAGTCCCTGACCACTATTAGTAATCAAGAAAAAGTATCTTTATACTGCATTTTACTGACATCTTTTCAGATACTTCTTTATCGTTATACTAATCAAACTGAAATAATTATTGGCACACCAGTTAACAATAAAAATAACTTAATAATTAAAAATAAATTTGATATATTTGAAAATGTTAGTTTATTACCACTACAGTTAAACTCTGACAATAGTTTTAATGAATTAATTCAAATTTTACAAATTACTTTGGATGCTCAAACGCATCAAAGTCTATCAATTAATTCTGAAATAGCCGAAATACTGCTACAAAACTCTAAAGATCAAGTTTTATTTCAGGTTCTGTTTGAACTACAAAATCTTGCTGAAAAAGCTGTGGAAGAACCAAATTGGGAAATTTTTAATCTCGATTTGATTTTAAAAATTATTGAACAGCCTGAAGGATTATCTTGCGTATTTACCTACAACAGTGGTTTATTTGAAACTGCTCAGATCGAGAGAATGAGCGAGCATTTTCAAGTTTTGCTAGAAAGTGTTGTAGCTCATCCTGGGGGACAGGTTGCTACTTTAGATCTTTTAACTCCAGCAGAAAAAGAGCAAATAGCTGCTTGGAACAATACTCAGATCAATTATCCTCATAATCATTGTATTCATCAATTATTTGAACGCCAGGTAAGTAAAACCCCAGATGCAGTAGCGGTGGTGTTTGAAGAACAACAGTTAACCTATCAAGAATTGAACCAAAGAGCGAATGCTTTAGCCCATTACTTACAAGAAATTGGTGTAAAAGCAGAAGTTTTAGTCGGGATTTGCGTTGAGCGATCGCTGGAAATGGTAATAGGTATTTTAGCAATCCTTAAGGCTGGAGGCGCTTACGTCCCTTTAGACCCCAGTTATCCTATTGAACGGATCGGCTATATATTAGAAGATGCCCAGATTGATATCTTGCTGACTCAACAAAACTTAAATTTAAACCAATTACTCAACCAATTTCCTCAACCACAAAAACCAACTCAAGTGCTTAATGTGGATCAGCTCCTCTTAGAAATTGCCCCTGACAGCACTCATAATCTAGCTGAGACAGCAGCTCCAAACAACTTAGCATATGTAATCTATACATCAGGCTCCACAGGCAAACCGAAAGGAGTAGAGATCCCTCATCGAGCTTTGGTGAATTTTGCTCAAGCAGCGGTACAAGAATATGAAATTACCCAAAGCGATCACATTTTACAATTCGCCTCGATTAGTTTTGATGCGTCGGTTGAAGAAATCTACCCCTGCCTAATCGCGGGAGGGACGTTAGTTTTACGCAGTGAAGAAATGGGCTACTCTCCCTCATTGTTACTAGAAAAGTCTTGTGACTATGGCATCACGGTTTTAGATTTACCCACCGCTTTTTGGCATTTACTCACGGCAGAATTAGCTAACAACCTGCAATTACAATTACCCCCATCAATTCGCTTAGTAATTATTGGTGGCGAAGCAGTCAATCCAAAGCAGGTAACAATTTGGAATCGATTAGTCGGAACATCTTGTCAACTAATTAATACTTATGGTCCAACGGAAACCACCGTTGTGGCTACCAGTTATAAAATTCCCCATCAGCTCGATAACGTATCTACCATCCCGATTGGTAGACCATTGCCCAATCTTCAGACTTATATTTTAGATAAAAACTTACAACCAGTTCCTGTGGGAGTTCCAGGAGAAATCTATATAGGTGGTGCAGGTTTAGCCAGAGGTTATTTAAATCGTCCTGAGTTAACCAAAGAGAAATTTGTGACCAATCCCTTTGCTCAGGGTCATTCGTCAAAATTATTATATAAAACAGGAGATTTAGCCCGTTACCAAGCCGAAGGTAAAATTGAATATCTGGGACGAATCGATAATCAGGTAAAAATTCGTGGCTTTCGCATTGAGCTGGGGGAAATTGAAGCTACGATCGCGCTACATCAAAATATACAGCAAACAGTCGTCATAGCCAAAGAAAATAGCCCAGGAGATAAGCGCCTGGTCGGTTACATTGTTACCTACCCAGAACAGACAGTCACCAAAGAAGAAATACGCGGATTCCTCAAGCAGAAACTACCGCACTACATGATACCGAGTACATTCATTTTTATAGAGGCTTTCCCCCTAACTCCTAATAGCAAAGTTGACCTCAAAGCTCTGCCCCAAATTGATTTTGTCAATCAAACCGCAACCGAAAATTATGTTGCTCCTAGTAGCGAGCTAGAAATTAAACTGACCTCAGTTTGGGAAAAAGTTTTAGAAATTAAACCAATTGGAATTAAAGATGATTTTCTAGAATTAGGCGGAAATTCTCTTTTGGCGATAACTTTAATGAGCGAGATTGAGCAAACTTTGCAGCAGAAAATGCCTCTTAATGCTATCTCAAGCTTAACTACGGTGGAACAAATGGCTAGCTGTTTTGCCCAGGGACAGCCCGCAATTCAAGATTTATCTACTACTCCAGATGGGATTAATTCCGCCGATTATCAAACATTACTGACGATCATGGCAGGTAGAAAAGGCGCTCGCCCTCGACCTAATTCACTGATGGTAGCAATGCAAAACAAAGGTAGTAAACCTCCTTTCTTTCTCTGCGCCAATGCTTATGAAGAAGCAGCAGGGCTGGTAAGTTATTTAGGTGAAGAACAACCATTTTATTTAATGGAATCGGGCTATTTCACTTTAAAATGTACAGGTCGTCAAATAAAAGCTTTAGCAACTCACCATCTAGAGGATATTTTGGCTGTCCAACCTCAAGCTCCCTATTTTCTGGCTGGTTATTCAACTGGGGGATTAATTGCCTGGGAAATTGCTCAACAGCTAAGAGCGATGGGTAAAGAGGTAGCTCTACTCGCTATTTTGGATACTGATGGCCCACAGTCAATTTATGAATATTACCAAAGCCTCAGCTATACTCTACAAACCCAACTGAATAAGCTTGCTAACCTCCAGATGATTGATAAGTTGAAATATTTGGGAGGCAAAATCGGTACTAAAGCCAAAGGTTTTAGTGAGCAGCCTACTTCTGATCTGCCCACTTTCAAGCAACATTCTAACCCTTATATTGTTCAGCCATATCCAGGTACAGTGTCCCTGTTCTTATCTGCTGAAGCCGAGCCAGCTAGCTTTTTTAGTCATAAAATTAAATTTATGCTCTTCCCTCGTGCTGGTTGGTATCAAGAAATAGCACCTCAATTAAAAATTGAACAAGTCTCAGGAGATCATTTAAGTATGCTGGAAGAGCCTAATGTGCAAATATTGGCAACAAAACTAAAACAGTATTTAACAATGAGCAATGAGCAATGAGCAATGAGCAATTGAATTTTAATTTAAACACATATCAACAAGCTTGGCAGCAGATTAATCAGAGCAAAATAATCCCTCATAAAATAGATATTAACCAACCAATTGCTTTGTCTATTTTTGATTGTATTCCCTCGACTAATACTAAAGTTTGGGAATTAATTAATCGTGGTCTTAAATGTCCTCTTGGCGCGATCGCTTTTTCCCAAACCGCAGGAAAAGGACAGTGGGGACACAGTTGGATATCGGTAGCAGGAGGGCTATATCTTTCGGTAGGTTTAGATTTAGATTTAGAGATTAATAACTATCCTCATTTAGTGATGGCAACAGCTTGGGGAGTAGGGACAACTTTGCGACATTATCAGTTACCAGTGACTATTAAATGGTCGAATGATTTAATACTTAATCAACGTAAGTTGGGCGGGATTAAAATCGAAACTCGTAATAATAATAATAAGCTAGTGCAGGCTGTAGTAGGAATTGGCATTAATTGGCAAAATTCTACTCCTGAACCAGGAATTAATTTACAGTCTTGTTATCAAGCTGAAAACACTCCAGCTATCAGTTCTTTAGAGGAATTAACAGCGATCGCCACTTATGGAATTTTGTTAGGATACGAATATTATTTGACTGTGGGGATCGATCAGCTACTAGATAAATATCTGGAAATTCTTGCTAGTTTAGGACAACAAGTTAACTTCAATGGTTGTGCTGGAGAAGTTGTGGGGGTAACTACCGAGGGGAAATTAAGAGTCAAATTGCGATCGCCTGGCGCAACTACGGTGATTACTTTATCCCCTGGACAAATTAGTCTGGGTTATAGCTCATCCTTGCAAAAGCATGTTTAAATTTGAATTACATAATTAATAATAAGTTTAAAGCTGCTACACAGTTAGTCAATTAAAAGGCTTACAGCTTAGAGCTTAGAGCTTATAGCTTTTGATAACCATTGACGATTTGTAAAGTGTCATCTTTGCTGGCTTAATTTATTATCACTGGGCATAATTGTTATTGAATCACTAGCAATGATTGTCAAGCTAATCTAATATCTTTTTAAAAGAAGATTAGTAACCAGATAAACCTAAATTTAGAATTATTTAGCTACGAAAAATGAAAAAGCTCTTACAAGTTTTATTAACAATAGGAATTAGTTTTACTGCTCAATCAGTTTTATCAATTTCAACTCAGGCTGGAATTGAACCTAAGACTAATTTAGCTCAGTCACCAACTCAAAATAGCAAAGTCGAACAATTTACCTTTGATTTCAAGAATACATATGATTATGCTACCTGTTTGGACATAATTTTATTAGCCTATGAAAAACGTAGCGTTGAACTAGAAAAGGCTTTTAAAAATGATTGTGCTAATAATGTTTTGCAAACCTTCGGCAACACCTTATCAAAAGATGTGGCTTTAGGCTTAGTTGAATCCGCTAATTTATACGCTACGGAAAAACTAGCAACTCCACTTTATCCTTCTCTTGGTTTAAGAAGAAGAATAGCGATTAATCTGGGATATGTTTATGACACAGACAAAAGAAATCCCGATATCTTGAAATATATTAATCCTGAGTCATAAGAAGAAATCACAGGGTGAATCGCGATTCACCCCTACCCAGATGATTATTTAACTACATACTTCTAGTTTTTTGTGACCAAACCCTAGTAGGTAGACCCCAAATATAAATAAAGCCTTCTGCTGCTTTGTGGTCGAACTTGTCTGCTGCACCGTAGGTTGCTAGATCTGGCGCATAGATCGAATTCTCCGACTGACGACCAACTATGGTTGCATTGCCCTTATGTAGTTTGATCCTAACTTCCCCTGAAACTCTCTCTTGAGTCTGCTGAATAAAACCGTCTAAAGCAGCTTTAAGCGGACTGTACCATAAACCTTGATAAATTAATTCGCCATAGGATTGTTCAATACCCCGCTTATATTGAGTGACATCCCCTGTCAGGGTGAGACTTTCTAAGTCACGGTGAGCATGGATTAAAACCAGTAAGGCTGGTGCTTCATAGATCTCCCGCGATTTAATTCCCACAACACGGTTTTCTAGCATATCGATCCGTCCGATACCGTGTTTTCCGACAGTTTCATTAAGCTGAGTAATGAGGGCAACAGGGTCTAATTGCTTGCCGTTAATAGTGATGGGTAAACCTTGCTCAAAACCAATGGTAATATATTCTGGCTCATCAGGAGTATCGGCGATCGCCTTAGTCATTAAGTAAATCTCTTCAGGAGGCTCTGCCATGGGATCTTCGAGGATACCCGCTTCAATACTGCGACCGAGTAAATTGCGATCGATGCTATAAGGAGAAGACTTTTTCACAGGAAACTCTAAGCCAAACTGCTCACCATAAGAAATTGCTTCCTCTCGGCTCATATTCCATTCTCTAGCAGGAGCTAATACCTTCAGGTTGGGGTTTAATGCCATAATGCCCAAATCAAAACGCACTTGGTCATTACCCTTAGCCGTACAGCCATGAGCTACCGCATCTGCACCATATTTTTCCGCAGCTTCCACTAGCAATTTAGCAATTAGAGGACGTGCTAAAGCAGTGGAAAGAGGATAACGGTTTTCATAGAGAGTATTCGCTTGAATAGCAGGAAAAGCATAATCTGTAACAAAACTTGCTGTTGCATCCGCCACCAAAGATTCGGTAGCACCACATTTTAAAGCCTTTTGTTGAATTGGCTCTAATTCATCCCCTTGTCCTAAGTCAGCAGCAAGAGTAATTACTTCTTTCACCCCCCACTCATTTTTGAGGTAAGGAATACATACGGTGGTATCTACTCCCCCTGAGTAAGCTAAGACAACTTTATCTGCACGTCCCATGATTAATTTCCTAGAAATATATAACTAAAGGGGTATTGTACATAAAACCTTACTCTTTAAAATGTTTTTCTGAGTCAGTTTTGGGTAGCCCAGGCGAAACAGCCAGATTAGTTAGGTAGTTTAATTATTTTAATGCCCCTATTTTTTAGCTTGTATACAATTGGTTTGACTTGGAATGACTTGCGATTGGCGCAGCCAAGCCTTCGGCTATCGCATGGTGACGGCGGTAAAGCGACGGTGTTTGGCAAGGGCAGTAAAACTAGGATGGTAATTATTCCCAATTGGCTATGGGCGCAGGTGAAGGAGTTTGAGAAATACCATCGAGTTAATCAGTACGTATTTATCAGTCGCCATCATAATAGGATGGAGCGCAGCGTAGTTCATCGGATGATTAAAAGAGCGTGTAAACGGGCAGGGATTGACCCCAGGGCATCGGCACACTGGTTAAGACATTCTCACGCCAGTCATTCTTTAGAAGCTGGGTGTAATTTGAGGTTGTTGCAGCAAAGTTTAGGTCATGCGAGTGTGACTACTACCGAGAGGTATCTGCATATATCGCCTGATGCTGGCAGTAGTCAGTTTATTGATTTTTAGAAGATGTCTGCACGTTTCCCCTTTTCTAGCACGACTAAATGCGTCCAGGTGGGGGAGAATTATCTGTACCATTCGACAACACCCAACGCCAAAACAGAATGAAAAATATCATGAAGCCCAAAAAAATAATAGCTTTCAACATGGTTTTAAACACCAGCAAGGTGATGATAACTTAACTTATACCACTCTCACTCCACACTGAAACTTCAAACTTTAGCTAGGTTTTTTCTCTTTTAAACTTAAAAAAGGTTGGCTAATTTATATTGGTTATATCTTTATTTTAATTAATAATTTATTGACATGAACGATAAGTTTTATGGTGCGATCGCGAAGCGTAGCCCTTCGGGCTAATCGCCCTACTTCCCATCTCTAATATCTAGCGTCACCTCAGCAGTAATCGATCGCTCGTTCTGCCCCAATATCTTCACTCTTCTTATCTTTCCCCGATAAGGTGAATAAACCGATGTGAGTTTATCTAGTTCATCATCAACTGTATCTAACTGAGTTTGTAACGAGTTAACTTGCTCCTGCTGCTTCTGCATGAGGGTTTGATAGTCAGATACTTTGATAGAGTGTTCGTACTGCTGTTTTTGATAATTAAGTTTAGCTTCATCCAGTGAGGCGATCGCTTTCTCAACATTAATTGATGCTTCTAATTCTTTACGTTTTAAGTCAGCTAATTTCTGTACTTTCTCAGATTCAAATACTTGAACGTGCCAGGGGTCTTTGAAGTGCAACTTCTCATCGAAGTTATTTATCTGTTTGACAATCGCATCTAAATTAAACTGAGCCTGTTTAAGGGAAGCCAGTTCTGTCTGAAACTTTGGTTGTGGTACTGGTTTGAGTGCGTTGAGAGGTAATTTAGCTTGAGTGAGGGATGATTCTAATCTTTGCTTTTTGGCTTGTAATTTGGTTTTTTCGGTAGTGCGATCGCTGATGATATCTCCGACATTAATTCTTTGTCCTTCTTCTACCTTGAGGTCTGACAGTTGGCTTAAAACGAGGGTGATAGTGTGACGATTTGGGGTAGGCTGGGTTGTCTCTTCAGTTATGGGTGCAGTGGCTATAACGCCGGTATTGTTAGCATTGACGAAGGCATAGGCAGCGATGCCTAGAAGGAGGTAGCCCAATAGATTATAAGTTCTTTTCATCACAGTTCCCAAGAATGGTGTTCTGTTATCTGTCTTAGTCTATTGGGTGAGGTTTGGGTGTAATCTGAGTTCGGGTAGGGCGATTGCTTAATATCTCATAAACTTAAAGTTGGCTAACTGTTATTATCTTGTTTAATTTCAGTTGGCATGTTAGTAAATTTTTTAATTTCATTGTCCCAATCAATAGAGAGTGAAGAAAAATTATTTGTTTCTTCTTTATCGAGAATGGCATTCATAACGCTGAGAAACATACTAACTAGCTCATTTTTAGATAGTTCCAAATATTTATAATGAACATTAGGTTCTTCGGGCCAATGTGGAAGACGAGGATCTCCTAAACCCAACTTCTCAGCACACTGTATGAGATCGTAGTAATCGGTATACCAAATATCGACTGTATCCATATCAGGAAACAAACGAGCATCTTTACCCAGTTTCAGCACAAAGTTATGAAGATCTTTTGTTAATTTTCTTGGGTAGTCAGATTTTTCGATTGCTTCTCCCAAAGCTTCCCCCAATCTTTTAGCTTGACGAAAAGTTATTTCTCCATCTCTGTTTGAAGAATCAGAAATGTTGTCAGACTCATCTTCAAAAAATGAAGATTGAGGTTGGGCATCATGTTCTGCTCTTGCTTTTTTATTAAATGGATTTTTAATCGCTTGGTCGAACAGGTTTAAAAACATCTTTTTATTTATACTCTTTTTTAAAAGTAGAACTTAAGACTTTAAACCTAATCTCATCCAATAAATTCAACTGTGATCTTCAACGTAAGTAACCAATTAATAACTTTCTGAGGCTGTATCACCTTGACCTCGATCGCTCCAACTGCCAACTGCTCATTAAGATATGCGATCTCTTTAAAAACAATCAATATTCAGCAACCAGTGTTATTGATTAATTGTGAATGGAGAGCGATCAAAACTGGGAACTATAGAAATACAACCCCTAATTTAAATAGTGAGCAAAAAATCATGAAGCGCAACTGGGATTTAATTCGGTGGATTTTGGATCGGGCAGAATCTTGTCAAGGCGGACATCCAATAGTTCTCACCATTGGAATTTATAAGAGCGCACACATACCGTTAGATATTGGCAAACTTGATTTTGGAGAAGTTTGCGAGCATATACTATTACTTGGTGATGCTGGTTTAGCTGAAGTACGCGAACTTGGAAGAACATACGAAGGATCAGCAGGAGTAGCAATTGATCGCCTGACAATGGCAGGTCACGACTTTCTAGAAACAGCCAAAAACGATACTACATGGAATAAAGCAATGAATACTGTTAAGGAAAAAGGTGGTTCAGTTACTCTAGGAGTTCTTACACAGCTTCTTTCTACGCTAGCAAAGCAACATTTTGGATTATCTTAATTAAGACTGCACTATCCTAATCTCTACCGTCCCCACTGCATACTGCTCTCTCAAAAACGCGATCGCCCGCTCCAACCCACAATAATTAAACTTCAAACTACTCCCAACCAACTCAGCCGTAACCATTTGATTCGGTTCAACAGGAATTTTGACATCTTCTGGAAAATCGATCGCCAATTCACCACTCAAGTAAATCTCAGCACCAGGATAAGCCTGTTGTAGTTCTTCCAGTTTGGCGATCGCTTCTTCATCATCAAAACTAATACTCTTAATCTCAATCTTGGCAACTGACCCGACGACCGTACTTACCTTACTAGTAATAATCTGTTCGCCAGTCTTATAAACACCCTTACCGTCGCTAACTACAAACTCATTACCTTCATTACCAATAATCAAATACTTACCATCAGCATTAGTGCGATCGCTTGCCCAAACCCCCGTAATATTCGCGTATACCTTATGAGAGCTAGCATTTTGGTTATAAAGTTCGATAACTCCATCTCTTAAACCGAGATTTTGTGAGACTTTTTGGGATATTCCGCCACCATTAGCAATGGTAATTCCTAAAACTAAGAGTGCGATCGCAATACCTAAAACCCATAATTCACCAGCCCCACCAGTTTTTAGTCTCCGTCGAGGATTACTAACACTGATTGCCCACACAGGTTCAGGATAAAATAGCTGTACTCCTTGTTTGGTAAAGGTATCGCTGAAACAGGAAAGAAGATGACCAAGAGGAAGAGCGATCGCCGTTTTAATGTCTCCTAGAAAGTAGCCAATGCTGATTGAGACAAAAGCGATCGCAGCAGTAGCTAAAAGACAATGAGTAACACTTCGATGGGGAAATCTATCTTCAATCCAAGAACTGATGGGAAAGAAGATTTTACCAACGGTTGAAGTTGTAGTGTCTAAATCGGGAAGTTGAGAGCCAATTATGGATAAACCCAAGGCTAGAGGGCTAGCAGTGCCAAGGATTAAGGAAGTTCCAGCAGTGCGATCGCGCAATGGGTAATTGCCATCATAAGCGGTAAAGAGTAGAGTTACTCTACCCAGTCTTAAATCATTGTTGCGAACTGTCAGTAACCTGACTCACTAGAAATAGAATAGCCATAGTAATAGATGGCGAATAGGGAGTCATTCGCTCGTGCAATCACCGATTTCGGCAAAATCAATTCCAGCATCAATGGGTAAGACTATATATCCAGAGCCTTATGCTGCACTTGTCCAAGGAAGATTAAAGCGAAAACTTGGCGGGCATTTCGGGTTGACTAACTTTGGAGTCAACTTAACTCATCTAAATCCAGGCTCAATTTCTGCTCTAGCTCACAATCACTCGAAGCAAGATGAATTTATTTTAATACTGGAAGGAACTCCAACTTTGGTTCTTGGAAAAGAAGAATTCGTTTTACATCCTGGTGATTGTTATGGTTTTAAAGCAGGTACAGGTATAGCCCATCAACTTGTCAATCGCTCAGAAGGGAACGTGACATATCTTGAGATTGGCGATCGCGAACTTGGAGATGAAGTCGAATATCCAAACGACGATCTCAAAGCAAGACAATTGCCAAACGGCGAATGGAGGATAACACACAAAGATGGTCGCGCTTATTAAAGCTTAGTTATTACTGCCCTAACCTTTTTCTCGCACCTTTAACACTGCCCAACTGTTTAAGTGCCATTCCCGTCACAAGGCAAACACCACCAGTAATATACAACCCTTTATTTCCCGTACCCATACCCACAAACCGCACGATACCAAAAGCCATCAGTGCAGCAATAATTATGGGCATAATCACCACGTAGTTTGTATGTTCTGGTTTATCCTGCTTTAGTCCTAGAGCCTCATTCTTGATAACTTTTCTAGCTAACATCGGATTTCTACCAGCTAACGGCTGTAACTCTGCCAGACGGGATTTACTAATATCTAGCCCTTGGCGTTGAGCCTCTGCTGCCATAACTAGACGAATATGGGCATCACTGGGCAATTCTAATTCAATCTCCAACATATCGAGAAAGATATCCTTACCTGGATTAGCCACAGCAAAACAAACCACTCTTGCCCCAGCAGATATCATGTCCTCAAGCCAATATCTGATAGAAATTGTAAGTCTCTTTGCTTCTGGGAGAATCAATACAGTATCCTCACCACAGTTATCTAAAATCTCTTGTTTTATCGCATCAACAGTTAAATCCTTCTCCCCTGTCGGGTCACCATTCTTGTTATATTGGGTTTCCGTCGTCGGGATATCTAGTTGCATGGCGATCGCTACAAAGAATTTCTTGATTGAACCTTTGTAAGTTGCGATCGCCGATTGAAACTCGACTGACAATTCCTCATGGAGAGCCAGGGCAAAGTCATCTTTACCCGTGCCAGCTTCACCGAGAACAATTACAGAATTACCAGCAGCGATCCCGCAGGGTAGGCGGAGCGCAATCGCTACTTTTTCTTTGAGGTCATCAGGTAAATCATCTTCAGTCATGAACGTACTTTGAATGCATACAAAAGTATGTTTTAAAAATAAAACTCAATTTAATCTTGAGAGTGATTTTCTTAACTATGAACCACAATTTCAATCTGGCGACTGTTCATCATCTCGACAAACAATTCGGTTGATAATGCTTGCTCTACAGGATAAATACCTGGTTGTTTCAATCTACCCGCCAAAATTAGTTCGGCGATCGCCCCTGTCCCTGCTCCTGCGGCGATCGCCGTATCATGATGTACCATGGTGCTGATATAGGTATAGGGTTTACCTGCTTTTTGTCCTGTAATCTCCGCTCGCATCGCCACGCCAATACCGCTAAAGCGATCGGTTACCTTAGTCATGCCGTAACTGACTTGGGAAAAGAATTCGATGCCTTGAGGGCTACTTACCCAGGCTTGGGGAAAAATATGAGCCGTAATCCAAGTAAGATGATTATACCAGTCGGGAATTGAGCCAAACTTGGTAATGACGGTGTTGACAGGGAAGGAATCAGCAAAGGTATGGGTTTCTGGCATATCAAACCAATACACTCCAGTTTTGCCATAGGGTGCAGGAAATTCAACGGTTTCTCTTTCGGTGTAGGGTGAGATATCCTGCCATTTACCATCGATCCAGGCAGAGAATTTATGCTTTAACCCCAAAAAAGTAGTACGCATCACCGTTAACCCTGCGCCACCCGAACCAGCTACCACATAGCTTAAATGGATTTTTTCGGGCTGGTCAAACTGTTCTACGCCTTGTTTAACCATGCTGTTAGAAATACCGGGAAAGATGCCCGTATTTAAAATAGCAGTAACGCCAGAAGCGATCGCCTGCTCTTGATATTTGATTGCTTGTTGATAAAAAGAACGATGATCGCTCACGTCAATATAGTCTATTCCTTGGTCAATACAGCTTGCTAAGACTCGACCATCTCGATGATGAAATGGCCCTGCACAGTGTATGATTAAATCTTGTTGAGCGATCGCTTGATGTAGTTGTTGGCGATCGCTTAAGTCTAAAGCTAGAAAATTTAATGGGTGAATCTCTGACTGGGTTTGACGAGAAGTAATTGTAACTTCAGCATTAGTATATTTGAGCAGATCTTGAGCAACACTCTTGCCAATTCTGCCATAACCACCAATTACTAATACTTTTTTAGTCATAGTACGACTGATCTGAAATTAGTTTTATGTTAATTTACTAATTTTTAGCTCTTAACTCTAAAATACTAGTATCTTTTGCGCTAAAAGTTACCCTCAAAGCAGATTTAAATTGACATTCGACGTGTAGTATAATTTTTTCTACAAACAAACTACATGGCAAATTGGTTGATTGAAGATAGCATAAACCGCTTATTTATATTTAAAATCTATCTATGTCAAACCTAACTAGAGCCTTAGAATTAAAAGAACAATTAGTTGATTTTGTTTACGATGATGAAGGAGCGATCGCCGTTGCCTTGGAAAGTTATGCTGCTCAAAAGGGTAAGAAAAACAGTTATGGTATCAAGCAGCAAAATTTAGCGGTAGATCTTTTTTTAACTCAAGGTGAGGTGGAAGAGCAAACTCCCCTAGATTTATTTATCGAACAAACTCAAGATTTATCTTCAGCAGATATCTCAATTATCAAACATTGGCACAGAAATTTCATTGGTTTGTTTGAGATTCAAGCTATAGAAGCCGACTGTTATCACTTGATGAATTGGTTAACCGCTAAAACCTATCAAGTTTATGGTTATGCGGCGATGTCAGAAAAGGAGACATCAAGATGGCAGCCAGGAGAAATTATTCTCTGTATCATTGCACCGATTAATCAGACTGAATGGTTCTTTTTTAGCGATCGCATTATTAAAGGTCGATTGAGTCAGCCAAAACTAGCCGTAGCTATTGGCGAATTTCGCGAACATTATCCCGAATCACTATATGCTGATGCGCCAGAATTATTAGAGCAGGCTTGGGCATCAGTAGCAGTATACCATCAAGAATTTGTGAGGTATATGGGCAGCGATCGCCTCACCTTACCTGGGTATAAGCTAAATCAAAAAATTGGTGAGCTACAGGCAATTATGAGTCAAAAAAAGCTGGCGCAAGCTGGTATAGATGACTCTAAATCTTTCTCGCAATTACTAGAGGAGTCGGGTAAAACAGAGGCAGAATTTACCACCGCAGCGACAAACCTGGGTGCAGATGCTCAAGCAGTAGCCAAGATTATGGAAAACAAGTCAACTTCGATGGTAATGCCCAAAGTAGATTTACCTCCAGAGATCAAGCAGGCAGAATCTGTTACGGTATACTCTGAAGCTAAGTGGGGACAGATGTTTTTACCTAACCACGAAAAATTTACGAACTTGCTAGCTCAAGATCCTCAAACAGCGGAAAATAGCCATCCTTTAATTCGCAAGTATTTACAACAGCCTGAAGCTAATTATTATGTTTGGCAACAGTTGAGCCTAGAATATCCCCAAAGCTTAGAAAAGCTGCTGCAAAACTATTTAAATAATCCTGATTTTAAGCTGGAAACAGACTTAGAAAAGCTACTACAAGAATACAATAAACCCGCAGTTGCCGAATTACCTGCGATCGCCAGTGTGCCTATCCATTTAAATAACTTGTTTGAAACAGCAGTGGCTCAAGTCCAGAAAACTAAATCTAAAACCAAGAAGAAGAAAAAGACAGGATTTCTCAAAGCCTAACCGCTGGTCAACCTAATCTCATTATGGTCCAGAAAAGACAGCATCTTCTATATCTTGGCGACTTAAAGAATACTTAAACGAACGGCTGAGGTTTTGGCTTGATTGTTCAGCATCAAAATAGCGTACCGTTAATTCTTCTGTCTCTAAACAAATTTCTGCTTTCCAAGCTGATGCTGCCAAGTGCCAACAATGAAGATTGGCTCTATCTTGATCGCAACCTTTGCTACGCAGCCAGTCTTCGATAATTGGTAGGGTGTGATTGTACAGAGGAGTGTCTGCTTCTGGTAAACTCACTAAAATATTTCTTAGATTTATAGATATAGGATACAGTAACGATTTTATCTTATTACTCTAAGCTATGTTGTTTCAATCCTTCATTAAATTCTGCCCAAGCCAAACTCAAGATCGAAATAGGTCTAATCAATGTAAAAACACGTTCAATAATTAAATTAAAGATACGATTTTAACTAATTTAACTGAATAAACCCGCTCACAGCCTTACCAACGCTGCCCAAACGCGATTGGGCTACGCCCAGGCTTCGCGATCGCCAGGAGATTTTTTAATTTCCAATCATCAAGCTCGTGACAATAGATAGAATGACTCTGCAATACTAACTTGTTAAAACTCTATGCTTCGTCGTAGGCTTCAATGTCTAACAAGTGGATATAAGGTTGTACTAACTCTTCTCGTTGAAAAGCGATCGCCCGCAGCAAATGCCAGTCTTCTAAAGCTTCAAAAGGAGTGTTATATTCATCCTGTTCTAAACGACCAGCAATAACAGCAACTTCCTCTTCTGTAATTCCCACAATGTCTTGCTTAGTCAACTTTAAAGTAGTCATTAGCTCCCATACCTCAATTTAAAGTTTAGAAATTGTCAGATGTTCCACTTTTATAAGTGTAGCCCAATTCGATTCCAATTTAGTATGATTAAACACTCTTTACTATTTAGAGAATTTTAGTCAACTTTAAATTAAACCTTAAGGGGCTTCATCTACCTTTGATTTTAATGGTTTACCATACCTTTTTTCTTTGCAAAGAACAAAAAGTAAAGTAACCTAATGATGAATTTAACCTGAGTGTAAAATATATTTTTCTTAATCAAGCTTTTAATTTATGAAACAGATTTTTATTACTGGTGCGAGTGGTTGTATTGGTCATTATCTAACCGAGAGCTTAATTCAAAATACTAATCATGAACTGTATCTGCTAGTAAGAAATCCCGCTAAACTTAAATTTAATTATCAGGCTCGTCCAGGAATTCATCTTTTAGTAGGGGACATGTCTCAGATTGAAAAATATAGTGATTTGCTGTTTAAAATTAACATCGCAATTTTGGCAGCCACGGCTTGGGGAGGGAAAGAGGAAACTTATGAAATCAATGTAGTGAAGACTTTATCACTGATTAACCTGCTCAATCCGCAAATTTGTGAACGAGTTATTTATTTTTCTACTGCCAGTATTTTAGACCGTCATAACCAGTTACTATTACCTGCATCTCAGTTTGGACATGACTATATTCGCACTAAATATCAGTGCTTTGAGCAACTTTCTCACTTGGCGATCGCTGATAAAATCCTTGCTGTATTCCCAACTTTAGTATTTGGCGGAGAGCAAAATAAGCCCTATTCTCATCTCAGTGCGGGGATTACCGACGTAACTAAATGGATTGGTCTGATTCGTTGGTTTAGCCTCGACGGTAGTTTTCATTTTATTCACGCTAGAGATATCGCTAAGATAATTAGCTATCTGCTAGAAAATCCTGATTATGTACCTAATTCAGCCTCTCAAAGCACAGTAGACTGTCTGGTCTTAGGTAATCCAGCTCTTTCTGTCGATCAGGCGATCGCCGAAATCACGAACTATTGCCATAAAAAGGTCTATCTTCGCATTCCTCTGTATATCTGGCTTACCAATATCTTTATCAAGCTGTTTCGAATTCAAATGGATGATTGGAGCCGCTTCTCTCTCGACTATCGCCACTTTACCTACGCCAATCCTGTGACTCCTGCGAGCTTTGGGATGCAAAACTACTGTTCTACCGTTGCCGAGTTAATGAAAGTTTCGGGAGTTTGATCTTCAACTTTGACCAGCGGTTAGCGAAAGTTATTCTTATGCTACTCTAGTTTTAGCTGTATTTTCAAACTGATTATGGTCGGGTAATTCTTGCTCTAGATAACGCAAACGAGGTTCACGATAGGCGATCGCTACTACGATTAAATTAATTACGCCTAAAATTACCAGTAGTAAAGTCACCCCTTGACCCATACCTGTATTGATTACCTTGCCAATGATCTGAGCAACAACACCACCTTCACTCATCAAGGGATTGAGAACATTATCAACTAAAGGCCCTGCTAACAAGTAAGCACAGATAGCCAGCGATCGCTCTAAGGTTTGCTGTAGGGCAAATACTCTACCCTGAAGACGACTAGGAACTTTACTCTGCCAAATTGCTTGGTTACAGCTAACAATAATTGGCTGGGAAAATAAATAACCAAAGATGCCGAATGCCAAAATAACAGGAGAAATATTCAGACCACCAATTAATACTATTAATCCCTGCAACCCGACAAAACCAATAATTGCCTTAACACGATTACGAGGCCCTGACCAAACGCTCATTAAGACACTACCTACCAACATACCACAGCCACCAACAGATAGCACAAAACCCAATTGCGTCGTCGATCCTGGCTGATATAGTAAAGGCCAGAGAACAACTTCAATCATCCCCATCGTAAAATAGCTAATCGCGATAAAGCTGACTAAACGTAATAGACCTGGTCGGAGGACAATATAATTCCACCCGTCGACAGCATCAGCAATCACCTGGTTGACCACTTTGGTTCTTTTTCGGTAGCGTTTAAAATCGGGAAACTTGACGCTAATTAAGGTCAAGATGGCAATGCCAAAGGTACTTGCGTCAATACACAGAATGGTTTTTAGACCAAACCGATGCATCAGTAAGCCAGCGATCGCTGGAGAAGCAATTTTGGCGATCGCAAAGGAAGCCTGTACCATTCCGTTGGCTCGAATAAAGTTCTTGGCTGGCACAAGTTGGGAAATTGATGCTGTATAAGCAGGCTGCTGAAAGGCATTAAGACTAGATGAAGCGATTAAAGCTAAATAAATCTGCCATACCGCCAGATTATTCGTCCAGACTAACGCTAAAATTGCGATCGTGATTAGTCCTGTTCCCAAATCGCTCATAATCATAGTGAAGCGACGATTCCAACGGTCAACTAAAACTCCTGCTAGAGGAGAAATAATCACCTTGGGCAGATACATAAATAGTATCGTCAGGGCAAATTGAGTTATTGCGCCAGTATCTTGATATGTTTGGTCGAGAATCCAAAACCCCAACGCAAATTCAGTTAGCTTTGTTCCTAATAAAGATACGACTTGTCCAACCCAGACAATCAAAACGTTTGCATATAATGTTCTTTAAGATTGGGTATTGCTCAACAAATATAAAAGCTAAATCATCTAGATAATCTTAAGCAATTGTAAAAAAGTTGTTTTAACTTTAGCAGTTTAGAGTAAATTGAAAATAGGCTATTAATCAAGTCTTAAAATTGTAACAATTAAAACTTCTAAAAAACTACAGAAACATCAAGAAATCATATCAGACGCTATCGGCTGGATTTGTCTGTCTTTGTTACATAATTACAAGATTACCATAGCAATCAGTGATGCCTAACTCGACTGTAGATAGAAAAAATATATTATCCAAGTCAGCGGTCATAAAGCAGAGAGAAAGGCACTCACGTATAATAGTTGCTAATTATGTCTAAGATTTAGAGGTTTTAAACTAAAATCATAGGCGGTAACAGAAATTAGTGGAAATTGAATGGCTAGGGCGGAGAATTACAAGGAGAATTATTATTTAATTTTGGGTGTAGCCCAAAATGCAAGCCTCAAAGAAATTAAGCAGGCTTTTAGGCGTTTGGCGCGTGAATATCATCCTGATTTAAACCCCGACAATCCAGTTGCAGCGGAAAAGTTTAAGCAAATATCACAAGCTTATGATGTGCTTTCTGATGCCACAAAACGTGGTCGTTTCGACCGACATATTTCTCAACCGCATCCACAAACACCACGGAAAAATAATCAACATCAATCATATTCGGGTACAACATCGCCCAAAACACCTTTAGACTATTACAATCGGGGTTTGCTACGGACTCAAACTAAAGAATATCGTCAAGCCGTTGATGATTATACTCAAGCAATTAAGCTCAACCCTCGATTTGTTGATGCCTACCTCAAAAGATGCGAAATGCGCTATAAGCTGGGGGATAATCAAGGAGTATTAAATGATTGCCATGAAGTATTAAACATCGATCCTACGGTAGCAAAAGCTTATTATTATCAGGGTCGAGCGCGTTATAGTTTAGGATATATTGACCCAGCCATTGAGTCTTATACTTCGGCGATCGCTCGCGATCAAAAACATCCTCAAGCTCACTATTATCGAGGAATAGCTTACAAAGAATCTCAAAATACGCTCTCGGCGGTTAGCGATTTAGCCCAAGCAGCGCAATTATTTCGACAACAAAATAACTATGATGCTTATCGTCGTACGCAAAAAACAGTTAATGAACTAAGTAAAAAGGAGCGGATGCCTCGCCACGACAGCTTGGCTTATAATTTTCTCACTACCATCAGTTTATCTTTGCTCAATCCTAGCGGTGGACTTTTACCTGCCTTTTCTCGCTTAGAAGAAAACCAGTTGATCCAGGTGGGAAGTATCTATGGCTTATTATCTTCTCTGTGTTTTGTCTGTAGCTACTATATGATCGGCATATTATTTGCTTCACCTGTTTGGCAGCTATTTTTGATTGCTTTAATTCCTTTTTTTTGCTTGATTTTAACAGGAAGTATTTTACGTGGTTTATGGCATCATCGAGGTAGCTTGGCTACGGATATTTTCCTAGCTGGGGTGGCGATCGCTCCCTTGGCTTTCGCGGCAATTTTCATTGGATTTGTCCCTATTTCGACTTTCTCAATTGTCATTCCCTTAATATTTGGCGGTTGTTCCTATAGCGCTCTTACTTTGCAAGCAGGCTATCTTCAAGTGCTAAACATAACTGAAGCCAAAGCTGCTTTGATGACTGGGATGATGCTGATCTTAAATAGCTGTATATCATTTTTATTGATCTCTAGTTTTGCTGTTTGAATGGTTAGTTGAACCTCCCATCGGTAAAACCGAAGGATTCCCATATAGACTCTTGACTAGGCAAAACCGAAGTTATGCCCCCGCTAGAACGCCGTTACTGGGCTGTTTAATCACGGGCGCACCGACCGCGATCTATCACTTGGCGAGCCTTTTAATCTTCTTCCAAGTA
>JAAUOU010000188.1 GCA_012034765.1 Pleurocapsaceae cyanobacterium CSU_1_1
CATCGAAACAAGTCAAATCCAAATCTGGCGAGTCTATCTTTGTGGGCGACGATAAGACGCTTGACAGTTCCCGACATGATTCGTCCCAATAAGGCAAGCATTTTCTTCCTTTTGAAGTTAAGTCCTCTTTTAAAATCTCGTGGTTTAGATGTCACAACTGTTCCTGAACAGGCAACACTGGGTAAAACCGACAGCGAACAACTAGAAATTGCTACTTCTTTTGGTAGATGTCTCCTCACTCACAACCGTATTGACTTTGAAAGATTGCATCTTCAATATATCAATGAAAATAAACAACATTCTGGCATTATTATTGTTCCTCAGAAAAATCCCTATAAGGTTGCAAGACGTATTGGCATTTTAGTGAGTGCATTGACAGTTGAGGAAATTAACAATCAGTTATTGTATGCCTAATTTTAGGTTGATTACAGAGCGATCGCCTGAATTTTGAAAAGTAGATACGCAGGGCGATCCAAAGACTACACAAGAAGAGTAATGCGATCGCTTCCACTACTCAAATCAACCAAAACCTTTGTCGCGCTTAGACTCCGACCAAATAATCAACTCTCCATCTCGACCGCCAGCAGCCAACAGTTGACCATCTTTACTCCAAGCTAGAGAGGAAAAACCATGAGGCGCACCTTCCAATATCTGCCCGACTTGTTTGGCGTTTGTCCATAAACCCAGCCAGCCGTCATCGGCAGCAGAAGCGAGTAATAAACTATTAGGGTGAAACTCCAAAGCTTGAACTTTATCATTGTGTAAAGTTAAAACATTAGCATCCCAGCCATCTTCATCCTTCGCTGCTTTTTTCCAGACGGCAATTCCTTCCATACTTGATGCTGCTAGCAGAGGTGCATGATTTGCCAATGATTGCGACCAAGTTAAATTAGAAATCTTCCCAGGAAAACCCTGCATGATCCAAGGGAGATGGCTACCATATTCGAGAACAGTAACGGTATTGTCCAAATTACCAGAAGCAATATATTTACTATCGGTAGACCAAGCAGTAACAATACTAGCTGAGGGCATATCGATGAGATAGGAGTCATCATCCCAATCTTTAGTAGACCAAACTTTAACTCCACCATCACCGGCGATCGCAATATTTTCTCCATTTGGTTGCCAAGCTAAATCTAAGACAGAAGAATTACTAAAAGGCAAAGTAGTAACTACTGTTTGAGTATCGGCATCCCAAATTTGAACATAACGCCCCAAACTAAAGGCTAATTGATTCCCAGAAGGACTCCAAGCCAGTTTATCGATCCATGAAGGTGCATTATCTAGGGCATAGATCTCCCCTAACCCCCCTTGCGAAAGGGGGTAATCCAGAATCGACCAGACTCTAACCTTGCCATCTTGTCCCCCAGCAGCTAGAAACTTACCATCATTAGAAAAAGCTAGACAGTCTATTGATGCTAAATCCGCAGGTAGTAAATTAATCAGACTGTCATTTTGCCATAAAACCACCTCGCCAGCAGCCGAACTAGCAGCTAAAAGACCATTGGATGACCAAGCTACTTGGGTAACGTATTCTGAGAGATTACCCTGCCACTCTTGCTGATATAAGATTTTGCTTCTTTCCCCTACACCAAACATTGTCTAAAGTCCTCTTTTAGTTGGGCTTCATCCAGATTACGACCGATAAACACTAATTCATTCTTACGAGTTTCCTCTTCTTTCCAAGGGCGATCTGCTTTACCATCAAGTAACATATGTACTCCCTGGAAGACAAACCGTTCATCTTCCCCAGCAATATTTAAAATGCCTTTCATGCGGAAGATATCTACACCTTTGGTTTGTAGCAATTGACTCAACCAGTTATTCAGTTTTTGACCATCTACTTCTCCAGAGTCGACTATGGCAAAAGATTTGACTGTTTCATCATGTTCGTGGGCATCTTCACTTAAAAATTCGGGGTCGATTTCTAAAGCGCGTTCTAAATTAAAAGCCTGCACTCCTAACAAAGCATCCATCGATAATTCAGAATTTTGAGTACGATAGATTTTCGCCATCCCGTTCATCCCTTTGATTTTGCTTTCTAATTCTGCCAATTCTTCAGGAGTAACGAGATCGGTTTTATTGAGAAGAATTACATCGGCAAAAGCAATTTGTTCCTGTGCCTCATCAGCATCCCAGTGTTGCTGAATATGTTTGGCATCGACGACGGTGACAACTGCATCTAAAGCAATCTTGTCTTTCATATCTTCATCGACAAAAAAGGTTTGAATGACGGGGGCAGGATCGGCTAAACCAGTGGTTTCAATGACTAGATGGTCGAATTGATGACGACGCTTCATTAAATTACCGATAATCCGCATCAAATCTCCACGAACCGTACAGCAGATACAGCCGTTATTCATCTCAAAGATTTCTTCATCGGCATCAATTACTAGTTGATTATCAATGCCCACTTCCCCGAACTCGTTCACGATGACCGCTACTTTCTTGCCGTGTTCGTGGGTCAGAATCCGATTGAGAAGAGTGGTTTTTCCCGCACCGAGATAGCCAGTTAGTACGGTGACGGGAACGGTGTTGTTGGTTGTCGCTACCATAATCTAATTCCTAAGCTCTTTTAGATAATGATAATCGATCTCATAACTAGAAAAACTGTTTTTTGAAAAGTTTCTAATAATTTAGTTAATTTGCGATCGCTAAAGAAAATTCTGAATCGCTTCTGTTACTGCTTCAGGGTATTCTTCGTGCATACCTAAAGTTCCAGGTAATTTAACCGTCTCAACTCTCTCTGATTCCGCCATTGCCTCCATTTCTGCTTTTGATTTGGGTGGTGCGTTTTCTGCCAGAATCGTGAGTACAGGAATTGATACCGAGGACAAAAGCAGCAAAACTCTTCTCGCTTAGTTACAGGATCGATCGCCCCAGTGACAAAAGCAGCAGGGGCATATCTTGCACCTTTTTTAGAGGTAATTTGCTGTTTTTGAGCGATAAATTCGGGAGTTAACTTAGTTTCATCTGCATAGACGTGGCGTTTATACATTAAGCGCAGAAAAGAAGGAGTAGTGTTGAGATAGTATAGAGTCTGACCAAATAAAGGCGATCGCACTAAGTTTTTTACCCCATTTCTCATCCCATCGGGTAAACCCATAACTCGTAAAGGACCTTGCCAAGTGGGAGCAACTAAAATAAGTTGAGAGACAATACCAGGATTATCTTGAGCTAATTTTAAAGCGTATCCTGAAGCATGACCAGCAGCTATTAGGATTATTGAGCTATTAAAAATAGATTTAACAAAATCTCCCAATAACTGCTGAAATAAAACAGGACTGTAATTCACAGGGGGACATTCCGACTCGCCAAAACCCAACCAATCTAGAACAGTAACTTGATATTGAGTAGCGAGTATCTTCGCAATACTCTTCATTTCTGTGCGACTGGAAACTGTACTAAATGCGGGAAGTAGTAATACAGGATTTCCTTGTCCGATAGTTTCGTAAACGACTTGATATTGTTTACCTGAAAAATGCCAGTTGTAAAAATCTTTCGTACCGCCAATACCAGAGTTTAGTTTATTAGAGTTAGTTGTTGTAGTCATAGTCAAGAGTGAAGAGAAGTAAACCGATAATGTCATCTTATTCAGATATCCAATTAACTTTGCCGTTGCCTTAACCTATTGATATATTGTTTTTAGTTCATGCCCTAATTCAAACTACCAAACTCGGTTTAACAATTGCTGGCACAATCAGCCTTCCAGCCATTTTACCACCGCCGATATTTCTAGCTACAGGCCCAATTTGTAAGGCAGCTAAACCACCCATAATAAAAAAGTTAGACCTGGGCAGACGTAAATATTTGTCTAGTACGGGCAAACCGTTAACTATTTCTGTCGGATAAGCTTGAAGCACATCTTTCAATAAGGGATGAGCCGACTCGCCTTCGTGCATTACTATT
>JAAUOU010000189.1 GCA_012034765.1 Pleurocapsaceae cyanobacterium CSU_1_1
TGATGTGATATGCCCAGAAATTCCCTCACTTGGAAACAAATAACCCGATCGCGGTGGATTAAACCTTTCTAAGTGAAGTCTTAAATCTGGATGGATCGGTACCTGGCGAGTAGCAGCTAACCCGTGTTTTGTGGATTTTCGTGTGACTGACCTAAAAGTTATAGTCTCAAGTACTCTACCATGATCATCATAAATATCAGACACCTTTAACTGGGTAATTGCCCCTATCCGTTCCCCAGTAAATAGCGATATCTCAAAAATCAATCTCTGCACTGGCGATCGCATAGCAGCCCGTAATTTTTTAATTGTCCCACTATCCCAAATAGCAGCTTGACCCTGGCGATGATTTTTCATAATAGTAAAAAATAAAAAGGTTCTTCTTTTGATTCAATTGCGAATAAAACCAGAACCAATAAACAAATAATATGTTAGAGATAAAGTCTAAAATAAGCCACAGTAAGGCTTTTGGTCAACGGTAATGGTACCTATTCTGTATAGAAGACGGTACTATCTTTGTGTTTCACTTATCAAAAATATCGGGCATAGTAGATAAAACTTATTTTAATTACTATGCCCGCATTAACTTTTAACGATATTTTTGGAAATTACAGTCAATCAGATACCGATCCAAACGCTCAATACTTTTTGCAACTTCAAAAAGATAGCTTTTACAAACTAAGCGATATGGGTAACTTGCCTGATGATGTCGGAATGTCGGCGGGTTGGGTTCCAACTCCAGCAAAAACTTTTTACGGAATTTTAATGCTTTTAAAACAAGCTCAAGCACCTAAAATAAACGACGATCCAGAACAAGCAATTTATGTTAGTGATGCTACAAAAAATCTTGCTACAGGTGATAGAGACGGACAAATAAAATACACTTTTACCATTAGTTTTTTTGTTAACTCAGGCTTCGGAACTGTACCTAGTCTTTACGACATTGATCAATAGCCAGCATGAGATGGTAAGTAAAAGCTTATGCCGTCAGTAAGATATCGATACGACACTAATCAACCCTGGATAGTCGTACCAGGTGATCGCTGGGTAATTACTCCAGGATCAATAATTTGTTCAGGCTCAAATATTCAGCCAAGAATAAAAGTTAGCGCTGTAATAGGCGGATATTCTAACGGTCAATTAGTACTTACTCCAGCAAACAATCTAATAACTGTTAATGGTGATTTTGGGACAACTTTTAGCAGGCTTGAGATAGTTCCTGGCGGTCAATATTTTACTGCTTTTTTTGGAGCAGTAACTAACGGAACATATGTTGGCAGTGGTTACGGCGGTAGCGGTTCATCAAGATACTGGCATAGTGTCCAATATGTCAGCACTGAGTACTGGCAATTTAACTTTGGAACAAGGACTTGGAGCTTAATCAATCCTGCCACTTTTCAAAACACCGCTCAAAACTCATGTACCCTAGCAAGCTGTAATTTTAAAGTTTTTCTTGGACAAACAGTAACCCTAGATATAACTCAGCTTACTTGCCCAACAGCCGAGCTAGTACCCGATAGTTGCCCCCCTGGTACCTGTCAGGTAGACTGTGGCTCAGTTTTTTGCTGTTATGGGGCTGACGGTATAGCAGTTAGTAGTTTTAACAAATAATCAATATGGTCGATCCAACTTGTGGCGATTTAGCCACCAAAGCAGAGTTACAAGAACTACGCGATCAGCTTAATGCAGTATTAGGAGAAAAAGAAGATGGCTCTAAAGTAGATTTATTTACGTCAGGGGCTACTGGTATAGCAACTGCTGGATTAGGAGCAACAACCTTGTTGGGTATGGCAAAAACTGTGGCTCCAGAAGCTATTACCGATCTTGTTCTAGAGGGAGCTAGCAGCGAACCAATTTGGAAAGATTTAGCTAGTGGTAAAGCTCAGTGGATGAAAGTAAAAGGTAGTGGGTTAAAGCGATTTATGCCCGATTTAGATAAAGTCTCAAAAACCGCAGGACAGGCAACAAAAGCAGGTAAAGCAGGAGCAAAGATAGGTAGCTCAAGCGCTGGTGGAATAGGGGCGTTAGCTGACTTGACTACCATTGCAGGTACTTTGTACCTCAACAAAATGACTGTTGACATCCTAGAGGAGCGAATAGAAGCGGAAGCCAGAGGCACTCAAGTAGGAATCGACCAAGTACACACTTCTTCACTTCGTTTATGGGAAAAGCATCAAGGGGATATTAGCAAAATCAATGCCGAGATTGAAAGTAACAATGCTATCAACAAAAATCAAGCTCAATCTCTTGACTTAGCCCGAAGCGATATTCAAGCCCTTAACAATCAGACTACTGAGCTAAACGGTAGAGTAGTTGAAATAGAAAGCTCGGTGTCTACCCTAAAAACAGACTTAGATGAAGCCTACGACAGTATTCAAGAACTTGATGATGACTTAATTGAGACTAAGACCGAGCTAACTAAATCCTACAACGAAGTCAAAACAGGACTAGATAAAGCTGTTGAGATAATCGAACAGCAAAAGCTGACTATTGAAGCGCAGGCTTTGCGGATAACTCAACTAGAGGAAAAGGTTGCATCTCTTGAAACTAGAGTTACTGAGCTTGAGGAAAATCAGCAGATTTTAATTGATAAGTTTACGGAACTAGATCGCGAACTAACTCAATTCTTTTTAGATAATCCAGAGTTTGTGAAAACGGTTGAAGCAGAGCCAACACATTACACTCACATCATCAAATACATCACTGAGGAAAACTACAGAAAAGCCTATCCTCAAACAGGTGGTGCAGTACAAGGTAGTGCTACCGCACAAAAGCAAAACCTAGAGCTAGCTCAGAAGTTAGCAGAGCCAGACGCAGACAAGCTACAGGTTACTACTGAAGATATTCTCAACGACCCCCAGACGTGGAGAGAAAAATTCGAGGACTACCTAGAAAATATTAAACCAGCAAAAGAAGTGACCCCAGAACAAATAGAGGATATCAAAACAGGCACAGCAGTTGAAGTAGCTGCGTTAGTAAGCGCTGCATTTTTACCGCGTTTCAATGAGCTTACTGATGCCACTAGTGAACCAAAAATAGCTGATGCTGTTAATACTGGCTTATGCCAAAGTCTTAATGGTACTGGTGGCGGTTGTCCTATTACCCCAGGTAATCCTAACCCTACTCAGGGACTAAAGGGGCTAAAGGATTTCCTTAATGGCAAAATGGACGGGCTTAATGCTTTGTTGAATACTGGCAATTTACTTCAGGGAACCGCGATGCAGCAAGCAATTGGCAGGATAGACAAAACTGTTCACCATAAAGATTTTGGGCTACAAAAGATCCAAGGTTTTGCGCAAACAGCCTGGAAGGCGACCCACGCTGATAAAGTACTTAACGCCATTAATACAGCAATGATTATGCACAATGGCATTATGCTATCTAATGCTATTGGTCAGACCATAACTTACACAGCTAGTTTAGCCTTAGATGTAGTGGGAATTGACAAGGCTGATGGTACGCCATTTGATATTAATGGCATTGTCAAAACTAAAATGGCTCAAATTCTAAAAAAAGCATTAGGCAATGCTAATTATGCTGATCTGACCAAAAAACTAGCAAAAGCTAATCGCATTTATCAAGCATCAGCAAACGTTCTCTCCAATGTGCGCTCTATTGTTGATTCAACTCAAGATATTGCTGAGACTACTGGTGAAAATGTTTCGGCGATTGGTAATGCTTTGCGTGCTGCTGGCGCAGTTCGCGAAAATGCTTATGGTGTAATGCCTGAAGACTTAAAAAATACCTCCAGAGTATTAAACAAACTCAATAAAATTTCTAACGTGACTAGCGTAGTTGAACAAGTAACCTCTGACGTTGTAGACCTTAAAGACGAAGTAAAAGAACTTAACTCCAGCACTAAAGAATTTAATGAT
>JAAUOU010000074.1 GCA_012034765.1 Pleurocapsaceae cyanobacterium CSU_1_1
ATGTTCTTTTAGATTTTTTTGAAGCTTTTCTTTTTGCTCTTGGTTTAAAAATCCTGTAGCTGGCATTAGCTTATTTTGATTCTATTTCTTATCTTCATAATATGCGTTTTAGATGCCTCTCAGCATAACTACCTTTTCGGGGAGAATATACAGAATCTTTTTTTGTATTTACTTTATAAACAGTCTCTGAAAATGTTATTTAATGTTTAACGGTTAGTTGTTCCAGCAAAATAGCAAAAAATGATTTTTACGGTTCATAACTCATCAATTAGTAGGTATGATTTAGAAATTATCAAAGTACAATCTGAGATCAGCTTTTATCTACTGAAATAGTGAGTAGATCTGTGTGAACCCTAAAATTTGAATAGAGCAGCATGAATTCTCCCTCAATGACCCAGCAGTCTGTTTTAGATGCCTTAAAGCGTTTGATTGAAGTAGTTGCTCAACTGAGATCCCCAGATGGGGGATGTCCTTGGGACTTGGCACAAACACCTCAGACTCTAATTCCCTACGTGATTGAAGAAGCTTACGAGGTGGTAGACGCGCTGCAAACAGGAAACCAAAAAGCGATCGCCGAAGAGTTGGGGGATTTATTACTACAGGTAGTGTTGCAGACTCAAATCGCTAGTGAACATCAAGATTTTACCTTAGAAGACGTTGCCAAAGGTATTACGGCTAAGTTAATTCGTCGTCATCCCCATGTCTTTGGCGATGTACAGGTTAACAGTGCTGCCGAAGTTAATCAAAATTGGGAACAGATTAAAGCAGCCGAAAAAGGGGAAAGCCCCGAACAAGCAAACTTACTTAGTCGCAAACTCGATCGCTATGCCCGTAGTCTTCCTCCCTTAACGGCAGGGATGAAAATATCAATTAAGGCAGCAGCAGCAGGTTTTGAATGGGAAAATATTGAGGGAGTTTGGGGTAAATTTACTGAAGAGTTGGGCGAGTTCCAAGAGGCTCTAGCGACCAATGATCAAGCGCATCAACAGGAAGAATTAGGCGATTTACTCTTCACGATTATTAATCTTGCTCGTTGGTACGATCTAGACCCTTTTGCTGCTTTACAGGGAACAAACCGCCGTTTTATTCAACGCCTAGAACTGATGGAAAAGTTCGCCCCTCGTCCCTTAACAGAATATGATTTAGAAGAATTAGAATCTTTGTGGCAACAAGCCAAGACACAGTTAAAATATGGCACATAAGAACAAAATTTAACATGACCACATACGACTGGATAGTAATTGGTGCAGGAATAACTGGTGCTAGTCTCGCCTATGAATTGAGTCGACAAAACCTGACAGTCTTGCTGTTAGAAAAAGATCCCCAGCCAGATAATGCCACTTTGTATAGTTATGGCGGTTTAGCCTATTGGTCAGGCACAGATGAACTTACCTGTACTCTTGCTCAAGAAGGTATTGAACTACATCGCGATTTAAGTACTGAATTGGATGCAGATACAGAATTTAGGGAACTGGATTTAGTTTTAACTATCGATCGCCAAGATGATCCTGAAACCATAGCGCAGAATTATGAGCGCTTTGCAATTACTCCAGAATTGCTAAACGTCCAGGATGCCTGTACTCTAGAGCCATTGCTTAATCCAAATGCTATTTCAGGAGTTCTCAAGCTACCTCATGGTCATATCCAGGCACAAAAGACCACTGATGCCTACATTGAAGCCATGATTCGTCATGGAGGAAAGGCGATCTATGAGCAGGTAGTAGGGCTGGTGCGCCAAGGAAACAGAATTACTGGCGTTACTACCAAGACAAATGTTTATTCTGGGAATAATACTATAGTTTGTGCGGGAGGATTATCGCGATCGCTATTGCAACAAGCAGGAATTAAAGTCAATAATTATTTTACTCACGCGCAGCTAATTATGACTCCTCCCGTAGATTTGGAGTTGGCTACCGTAGTGATGCCTGCGGTTCAGCAAAGATTTAGGCTAGAAGCTCAACCTGCTGCCCTAGATCCTGGACATCAATCAACCAAAGTAATCCTAGACCCTGGAGCAGTTCAGTTTATGGATGGTAGTCTCTGTATGGGACAAATCAGCGCGATCGCCCAAAACCCGCAAACTAAATTTGATTTAGCGATCGCTGAAGCTCAAATTCGCCAACAGGTAGGTAATGTCTTACCTTTACTAGAAGATCTTCCAGGTACTTGTCATAGTTGTTTGGTAGCGTTTAATAACCAAGGAATTGCTTTGGTCGGAAATTTAGCCAACATTTCAGGACTGTATTTGTTTTCTGGCTTCACTAATACCTTAGTCTACGCGCCTGTTGTGGCTAGACGTTTTGCCCAGGCTCAGACAGGGACAGCAGATCAAGTTATCGACCAGCTACAGCTAACTTTAAATAAATCAGTAATGAGTGATGAGTGATGAGTAATGAGTGATGAGTATTATTGCCCAAGCCAGCTTCTAGTCCCAAAGGATAAACAAGAGCGACTAGCAACCTTTGCTGCCAGCTTTAAAGCAGTAGGGAAGTTTTCTTGCAAAATATAATGACAAAATGCACCATGAAAAATATCCCCTGCGCCTAACGTGTCCACAGGCTTAATTACAGGGACAGGGATAGTAGAGTTATGGTCTTGCTCTCGATATCTAATTGCTTGCTCTCCTTGAGTAACCGCAATGTATTTTATGCCACAATCTTGTAGAAAATCAAACACGTCTTCTATCTGTTGACATGGTGGGGGGTAAAAGTTGGCTGAACAAATAGCGTAGTCTACTTGGACAAGCAATTCCTCTAGTCCTGGTTTCCAGCTACCACCATCGAGAATAACAGGAATTTGCCTGGTTTTAGCGATCGCCGCCAGCTTCAAACTAACTGCTAGCTGATGTCCATCAAGTAAAACCAAATCAATATTAGTCAGCAAATCTGGTGCAACTATTTCAGGATTAGCTTGGGACTTAACGGCATTGAGGGAAATAATTGAACGTTCTCCCGTAGTTGCGGTGACAATAATTGAGGAAACAGGAGGAATGTCTATTTTGTCAGGGATCAGATCTACTAGAGCAACACCCTGTTGTGTCAGATCGCTTTTGATTAATGCCGTTAAAGGATGCTTACCTAGTACAGATAGCAAACTGCTTTGATTGCCAAAATAGTTAAAAGCCACAGCCGCGTTAGTTGCCGGACCTCCTGCTACGGTCAGATAATCTTGTGCCAATATTTTTTGATTTGCTTGCAAAGGGCGATCGCTTAAGTAAATAAAATCTAACGTGGTTAAACCTACAAATAGCCCTCGATGTGTCATGAGGCAGTTTTGAAATTACGATACCAATATTTAACCTGTAAATTTGTCAATTTAGTCAGGTAACATTTAAACTTTATTTGACAGCGATCGGCTACGTCTAAGCGCTTATAGTCATTTCAAAATGACTATAATTAGTTTCTCTAGCTGTTTAGATTACACCAAACTGCTCCCCTGTAACAACATCAGCACTACTACCGCTAGCAATATCAACATCGTTTAAAGTCACTTGTTGACCAAAAATATCTGTTACTACCAAATCTTGTGCTTCTGATATGGCAGAGCCAGTATTCAAGACAAAACGATTATCCGAACCCCGTTCCAAAGGAACTAGACTACCATCCTCTTCCAGTAACTCGACGCTTTCCACTGGATTGCGATGATTATTAAGTCTGATAGCTCCATAATAAGGATTAGATTCGGGGATGCCCTCAACTACAATACCTTGACCGATACTGTAGCCATAAGGAGTCACAAAATTGTCATCAGGGCTAACTAATTTATATTCAATATTGACTACCCCGTCCACAGGCTCGGCAACTTCAAAAAATGCTTCTGCACTAAGGTCTAAGCCATCAGCCCGTTCGTATAATTGATCCGAAACTTGAACTATAATCGGTGCAGCGCCATCTCTTTGCTTGGGGCCAGACACCTCCAAAAAAGCGCCACTAGATTCAGATGCATTCCACTGGACATTATTAATGGCGGTAATGCCTGCTAATGCATCTCCAGAAAGAACGTCATAACCAGAGTTACCTTTTCCTCCCGCAGGATTAGCCGCATCGTAGAAAGTTGCTCTTCCCTGATAGGTCTGACCTGATTCTAGCTCTGGGCTAATATTAACGTCAATTGGTTGTTGAACGTTGGTTACTACTTCTTGCATGTTGTCAAATTCTCATCGTGAGGTGTAACGATCCACGCCTCAATACCTAAGAAACTGCCAAGTAACCTTAAGTTGTTTTCTGTGAATCGTTAACCAAGTTTATATTTACCAATAGTTTTGGACATTACCAGGATGATGTAAATTTTTGGTCAAGACATTTAGATAAAATATTTAATATTAGCGATTGAACCTGGTAAACTACTGGTTTTTTTTGAGCAAAAAAAAGCAAGGATACTCATGCTGAGATCATTGCCGAAGAAGATTTATCACAAAGCTTTTAGCTAGATTGATCGCTTTTGCTCCCTCAAGTAGCTAGGAATTTGCCCAATCTCTTGCCCATTCAAGCACCTTTTGTACCTCTGACATAGTAGTAGCCTGACAATAAAGACGTAATACAGGTTCAGTGCCACTAAAGCGAATTAACAACCAAGTGTTATCATCCATTCTGAATTTGTAACCATCAACATCAAGACAATCTACGACGGACATTCCAGCAACTTCTTGAGGAGTTTCTTGTTGCAAACGTGCTAATAGCTTGGCGCGAACTTCCATATTCGCTAAGGGGAGATCGATGCGATCGTAATGCGCGGTAAAATCGGTCTTTTGCTGTAATCGCCTATAGATTGCGCCCAACTCTTCTCCCGACTCAACTACTGCTTCTAGGACGTACAAAGCCGATAAGAGGGCATCACGTTCGGGTATATGAGTACCGTAACCGATACCGCCTGATTCTTCTCCACCGATCATTACTTCTGCCTGAAGCATCCTGTCCCCAATATATTTATAGCCAATTGGCGTTTCATATACCGATCGCCCATAACATTTAGCTAGGCGAGGAATCAAATCCGAACCACTCACAGTTTTAACAATCTCTCCAGTAAAACCTTTGCGTTCTGCCAAATGCTCAATCAAAATCGGAATTAATACCTGCGAACTGAGAAAGTTTCCTGCTGCATCAGCCCCAGCAATGCGATCGCTATCGCCATCAAATACTAACCCTACCCGCAGACTATGAGGGTAATCTTTAGCCCCTGCTTTAATTGCTTTGAAAAAATCAGGCAGATACTTTGGGAGGGGTTCAGGTGCGCCACCGCCAAATAAAGGGTCGCGATCGCTGTTGATTTCTTCCACAGGACACCCTAACAGTCGTTCTAATCCCGAAGCTGCTGCGCCGTGCATTACATCCACATAAACCTTCAGTTTCTCTGAAACAATGGCATTTTTAATCGCTGCAATATCAACTTTTTGCTGCAACCCCTGACAATAACTTGCCCACGGATCAAACATTTCTAGCTTACCTGGCTTTTCGGCTGGGGGTAAAGACTGACCAAGTTTTGCCTCAATTTGTTCGGTAATTTCTGGCGGAACAGAGCCACCAAAAGCACTTTTAACTTTTAATCCTAAATATGAGGCAGGGTTATGGGATGCCGTCAAAACAATTGCACCCAAGGCATGATGAGCTTTCGCTGCCCAACTAAAGGCAGGAGTGGGGGCAAAACACTCAGACAATAAAACATCAAATCCCGCTTCTTGTATTACTGTTGCGGTTAATTTAGCAAAATCTTCTGCCATAAAGCGGCGATCGTAACCCACAATCACAGTACGATTATTAGCAATATCTCCGTAGTTATCTGCCAAAACTTGAGCTGCTAGTGGTGCTAGCATAGCAACACGTTCAAAAGTAAAGTCAGCCGCAATCACTCCACGCCAACCATCCGTACCAAACTTGATGGGATTAACAGTAAAAGCCATAGAATTAAAAATTTAGTAACTTTAGAAATAACACCTTCCAGATTAACTGTTTCTACGGGGTTTGAAAACTACAAAGTTAACCCAGTTTGGCGATCGCAATTAGTTATAATTATTACTGCAAGTTTTGTCCCAAGTTCATCTGCTTAATTAAGCTATAGATTCAAAAGATTGAATAGTTGACGGCAGATGCTCTAAATTTCACTAAAGGTCTGCTTTAAACTTCTTCCGATTCAAGCCTTTGTTTAACGTTTTCTTGGCTCAACTCTAAATTTTTTAATAAATCTGTTAATTTCATACGTTCAATATAGGGCCAACCACCTTTTTCCTCTATATCTTTAACAAACTGATATAAATCATTGCGCGTTTGTGGCAATGCTGATTCAAAATAATTAATCCTAATTTGACGATGAATCTGTTCCAAATCTCTTAATAATGATAGTAAAAAGAGACTGTCGTTTTGATTTTCTTTTGCCAAGGCACAAAGATCTTGAGCTATGTCCGTTAATAAGTTGATTGAATCGATTGCGTTGATGTCTTGATCTTTAGTCATGTACCCCAAATGAGCTTAAAAATGAACTTCGTCTACTTTATACAAGATGTACACTAATCTTAAACTGATTACAGAACAGTTGTTAACAAAATTAGACAGCTTGTTGAATAGAATATTTTTAGGCGATCGGCTTATTATGTAGTCCTTCTTTGGTAGAGTAGATAGCATCTATAAAAATGGCTAATTTCATAAGAACAGCCTATTTGCAGCATCTTTCGCTCTCGATGTTAAATTTAAAATTGACAAAATGAAGTTGATTATGAGAAACCGTTCAATTATTGCTTGTTTCCTAGCATTATGTTTAGGAGTACTAACCGCCTGTAGTAATTCCAGTGATGTCAGCAGAAATGAGCTGACCTATGACGATATTGTCAATACTGGAATTGCCAACACTTGCCTCGAATTACCCGATAGTAGTCGTGGCACTATTGCGATTGAATCAGGTAAAAAATATGCTATCCGCGATTTGTGTATAGAACCTAGAGAATATTTCGTTAAAGAAGAACCCGTTAGCAAACGTCAAAAAGCTGAATACATCCAAGGTAAGTTATTGACTAGGTATACTTCTAGTCTCGACCAGATTCAAGGAACTATTGACAGTAATTCTGATGGAACTTTAACCTTTACTGAAATTGATGGAATTGATTTTCAGCCTGCTACTGTTTTGTTACCTGGTGGAAAAGAAGTTCCCTTCATGTTTACGATCAAGCAATTCCAAGGAACTACTACAGCAAGTGCAGACAGCATTAATACCTCAACTGACTTTGAAGGTGAATTTAATGTTCCTTCCTATCGTGGACAAGTTTTCCTCGATCCTAAAGGACGTAGTCTCGCTAGCGGTTACGACAATGCTGTAGCTTTGCCAGGACTAGCAGATGACCAAAGATTCTCTAATGCCAACGTTAAAGAATTTGTCTCCCGTCAAGGCAAAATGTCGCTCAACGTCACTAAAATTGATGGTGAAACAGGAGAAATTGCTGGGGTATTTGAAAGTGAACAGCCTTCTGCAACGGACTTAGGTGCCGAAGAACCAGAAGAAGTTAAAGTTCGTGGTATTTTCTACGGCAGAGTTGTATCTAACGCCTAAGAAATTAATTAGATTTACTCAGCAATGTTTTAGTGAGAATAAACAAATAAATACATACTATGAGAGGGGCAAATGCCCCTTTTTTTGTGACTTTAGATTGCTTCCTCACTTCAATTTTAAAATCATCAAACCATAATAACTAACGCAGTATCAATACTTCTCGTTTAAGCTTAAGCTGTGTTATTGATTGATTATATTTTTAAGTAGTTGGTGATCGGTCATATTAAATATTAAAAGCAACTTTATAATGCATTAAAAACGGTTTTATAGAGCCAATAAAACATTATTAATTCTTACACAAATTGTTTTTATATTTACTCAAAAAAGTCGAAATAATACTTATATAATTTCAAATAGCAGGAAAATTTTATTAGTAATCATACTTATTCACTGAAATATTTACTTAGATAGCTCAGTAAAAATCTGGTATTTTTAAAAACTTTATTAAATGAAAATAGTATAAATGCTGTTGTTCAATAAGCCCTGCAAATAATAAGCTGTAATTGTTTCTGAAACAAATTAATTTATATAAAGTAGATTACTAATTTTTAGATTATAAATTATTCTCTATCTAGGGACTAAATTTAATGGCAGCTTGTATTAGCAAAAATATCAAATTAGATAGTTTATATCTATTTCAAGAATATCAAAAAGAGCATAGTACTAAAGTAAGAAACCAAATCATGGAGTTAAACTTTGGTTTAGTCAAAAAAGAGTCTTATCATTGGGTGAATCAATGCAATGAAAGCTTTGAAGACTTATTACAAGTAGGTTCTATTGGTTTAATTAGAGCAATTGAGCGTTTTGACGTTGAGAAAGGCAACGCTTTCAGTTCTTTTGCTATCCCCTATATTAGAGGAGAAATTCAACATTATCTTCGGGATAAAAGTTCTACTCTAAGAATTCCTCGTCGATGGTTGGAACTCAAACAAAAATCAGTCACTTTTATCCATAGTTTTCGTGAAGAGCATCATCGACAACCTAGTAATTCGGATATTGCCCAGCATTTAGAAGTATCAATTAAAGAATGGCAAGATATTAAATTAGCCTATCAAAATCGTAAACCATTGAGCTTAGATGTCTCAGTCAATAATGATTTAGATAGTCAGACTAGTCTGTGTGATTTAGTTGCCGACCCTAAGCATCGTAGTTTCCATTTGGTCTACGAAGATCGAGTGCGTTTGCAACAAGCTTTAGGAGAATTAGAAGAGCGTACCAGAGACGTTTTAGAGTTTGTTTTTCTACATGATTTAACTCAAAAAGAAACTGCCCAAATGTTGGATATTAGTGTAGTAACAGTCTCTCGACAGCTAAAAAAGGGATTGAACTTATTAAAAAAATCAATGGCATCAGAAAAAAATTAGTGTGCAGTCTCTGGCTGATCTTCAAGTCAACTGTTATCTTATAGTTTAAATTGTTTGGTTACAGATTGAATTAAGTAATCTTAATCGATACTCTTACTATTATTATGAATAAAATTGTATTGTTGACATTAATTGGAACTTTGCTATCAACGGGGGGCTGTTCTTTTTTCTCTAATTTTGCTGATTCTCGCAAGGACTTGGAAGAAAACACTGCTAAATCGATTCCTACAGAAACTGAGATTACTCAAACTCAACTAGACGCAACAGAAGATTTTGCTGATTTAGAACTAGAACAGTCAGCAACAGAATCTTTACCAGAAATTGCTGGTCTAATTCCTGCAACAAATCCTGATGTTAGAGCTAGAAGTAGTATTCGTGGTCGAAATGATCCTTTTGCGGTTGTAGCTCTTAATCCTCGTATTCAAATTAAGGAAGAAGCCAAACAGACCCAAAAAGAGCCAGCGAAACCGTCAAACAGGATCGCTAGCTTTCCACAGAATCAAGTAAATCCTGACTATAGTAATCAAGCTGTTTTAGCTCCACCAGCACCCCCCGAACCAACCTTGGCAAACAATGTGGTGATATCAGGAATATATAAAGCCAATGGCAGAACTAGGGTAATTGTTAAAGCGCCTGATGAAGAAAGCAGTCGCTATGTTGAAGTGGGAGATTATTTATCTAATGGTCAAGTGCTAGTCAAAAGAGTTGCTCAAAATGGTTTTTCAAATCCCACTGTTATCTTAGAGCAATCAGGAACAGAAGTAGAGAAAACTATTGGTGAAGATTCGACCAATGGTAGTAATATTAGCTCTTTACCCACAGCAACGCCAAGTTACGATTGGGGAACTGCTATCTCTCTAAAATAAAGCTAGTACTAAAAGCAGTCGAAAATCAATCAATAAGTTAAAACAATTAAAACGATCGCCAAAATATAGCTGGGATCGTTTTTTTATTCAAAGATATTCAGACGAAGACGAATAAGTCGATAAAATATAAGTAGCTGGATTAGGATTGTCGATTTAAGTTGAGAGATTATGAGTAAAAAAGCAGAATTGTTAGAAGCGATCGCTGGGAAGAATCGTGGTTTGCTGGCAAGCGAAATTGATAATGCCAGAGTTCTCTCGGCAATTCAACAGTTAGAAGATACTAATCCAACTAAAAAGCCTTTAGAAGCCAAGGATCTGCTCAATGGTGACTGGCGTTTGCTCTATACTACCAGCAAAGGAATTCTCGGTTTAGATCGCTTTCCGTTGTTTAAGCTAGGTCAAATCTATCAATGTATTCGGGTATCAGAAGCCAAAGTATATAATATTGCCGAGATTATTGGTTTACCAATGTTAGAAGGTTTGGTTAGCGTGGCTGCGAGTTTTGACCCTGTTTCTGATCGCCGAGTTAACGTCATCTTTGAACGCTCAATTATTGGCTTGCAGCGTTTTTTAGGCTATAAAACCCCTGCTCAACTAATTCAGCAGATCGAGTCGGGTAAGAAATTTTTGCCCATCGATTTCAAAATCGATCGAGGTGACCAACAAGGCTGGTTGGAAACCACCTATTTAGATCAGGATATACGCATTGGTCGAGGCAATGAAGGTAATGTTTTTGTTTTGACCAAAGAAACATTTTGAGTTTAAGGGAATAAGAAACAGGAGGCAGTATTTAAGATAAGCTGTCAATCATTTAACTTGCTGGTTAAGAGTAATGTCATAAGTTTAAGCACTTGTTTCTACCATTGACTGTCCTTGTTTGATTGACATTCCAGAAGGTAGAGCGTCTAAATAAGCCACCTGCGTAGGATAAGCAAATTCGATAGCATATTCAGCAAATTTGTCTTTAACTGCCAGGTTAATTTCCTGTTGAGCATTCATATAAACGCTGTAGTCATTAGTGTTGATCGAATAAACTACTTCAAAATTGAGACTATATTCACCATAACCTGAAAAGTGAGCGCGATCGCAGGTTGCATTTTCTGTCTGTGCGATAATCTCTTTGATCAAATCGGGAATTTGCGCTAATTGCTCAGTGCTAGTTTCGTACACCACCCCAAAATTAAAAACAACCCGACGTTGGCGCATTTTTTTGTAGTTGCGAATGCGCGAGCCAACTAAGTCGGTATTAGCCATGACGATTTGCTCCCCATCAATGCTTTTAAGTCTAGTAGTTTTAATCCCAACATACTCTACTGTGCCAAGATAATCACCGACAATAATAAAATCTCCTAATTCAAACGGACGATCCAAAAGAATAGAAAAATAGCTAAACAAGTCTTGTAAGACTCCTTGAGAAGCCAGAGCGATCGCTACTCCGCCAATTCCTAAGCTAGTTACTACGGCTGAGATATTAAACCCTAAATTATCGAGTAAAAAGATAGTGCCAATTAGCCAGATGACTATTCTGATTGCAGGCATTAAAGCGTCAATACTTTGTTCTAAATTAAGGTTATCTTGTTGATAGTTAATCCAGTAAATCTTAATAATATATTCAATTCCTGCGCAAATAAGCCGAATTGCCAAGATAGTTGAGATGATCACTACCATGACGTTGACAGTGCGATCGAGTATGGGATGCAAAGCTAAATTACTAATTGCTAAATAAATACTGGCAATATAGGCAATAGGAATCAAGTCTCTTTCGAGAATGTTAACAATCGCATCATCATAAATATTTTCGCTTTTAGCAGCCCACTTGCGCAAACTTTTAAAAGTTGAGCGTCTGAGGGTTTTAATTAAAATAATGGAGCAAAGTAAAATAACTGTCGCTATTAAATAGTCATTTAGCCTATTACCGCCGAATTCCCAGGATAAAAAGTCGAATGTCATAAATTTATCAAGTCTAAACTGAAAGTACTTGCTGTAGTCAATTGGTCAGATAGAAATTATTCTGGCAATTGAGAATTTTTGCTTAATTTAACCAATACAGCGCAGATCGATCAATTGTCTATCCTTGATGAGCAAATGTCCATTGATCAAGCATTCTTTAATAAGAGAACAGTAGCGCAAGAAACTACTAAGTTTAAATTGATCGCCTATTAGTTTAAATTTTACTTTAGGCGATCGGCTTCTAACAGTTACAAACTAGACTACAAAATGATTATTTCTTGGGAATCCAAACAGAAACCGAACCAGCTTGACAGCGAAAATTTGCCCACCCTTCATCATTAGTAGTAATAGGTTCATCGATGTGTTCGGTTAAATCGATATAAGTCTGATTTGGTTGCCCTACTTCCATCCATTTAGTACCTTCATCACCGTTGCTCAAAACGACGGCTATTCCGCCTGGATGTTCTTCATCCCCCAGCCTTGTCCAACCAATACAGTTAGCATGGTCAAAGTAGTCATACTGCTCACCATAAGCCAAGTCTTGACGTGTCTCTAAGAACTTGTCAATTAGCCATTGATGCGAGTCCATAAAGATTTCATATTCTTGTCCATCTTTTCCTTGATCCTTATAATGCGCGCCGTAGTAATCAGCATAAAAAACGCAAGGATAACCATCTCTTCTTAATAAGATGAGAGCATAAGCTAGGGGTTTAAACCAAGCTTCCACTACAGATTCTAGTGACTGTAAAGGTTGGGAATCGTGATTCTCTACTAGTGTTACTGCTAGAGTAGGCTGATCTTTAACCAATGTCCCATCAAAGATCTGGCGCATGTCAAAATTGTTACCTGTTTTACTGGCTTCAGTAAAGTTATAGTGCAAGGGTGCATCAAACAAAGCCACATCGCCACCAGTCACATCAATAAAATGGTGCAAAGCTTCTGGCTCATTAGACCAATATTCGCCGACAGCAAATAAAGGCTTACCTGAATATTTCCGAACGTGGTTTAACCAATTAGGGAAAAATCCTGCTTTGACGTGCTTAACCGCATCGAAGCGAAAACCATCAACGTCGGTAGTATCTATATACCACTCTCCCCAGTGCATAAGTTCACCCCGCACTTCAGGATGTTCCATATCAAGATCACAACCCATCAAGTAAGCAAACGAACCTTTTTCTAAATCTACCTGCTCATCAAATTGCTTATCTTTAAATAGATAGATAGCATTCGCATCTCCGTCATAAGCATTGTAGTCAACCGCGTCAAAATGCCACCAGTGCCATTCTAAGCTAGAATATTTACCCTGGCGACCAGGAAAGGTAAAATGTGTCCAGGTTTTCACCTTTTGTAAATCACCCATCGCTTCATGACGATTATCAGGATTCATAGGCGTTGCTTCTGCCTCTTCTTCCTTGTCAGCACCAAGCATATGATTTAACACCACGTCTGCATAGATGCGAATACCAGCTGCTTTAGCTACCTTAATTGCATTAATATATTCTTCTTTTGTCCCGTATTTGGTTCTAACTGAGCCTTTTTGGTCAAATTCCCCTAAATCAAAAATATCATATACGCCGTAACCAACATCGTAACCGCCACCTGTTCCTTTATAAGCTGGAGGAAGCCAAACAGAAGTAATTCCTACCTTCGCTAAATGCTCGGTATTTTCTGCTAACTGATTCCACAAACTACCATCAGGTTCGTTGTACCAATGGAAGTATTGCATCATTACACCATTAAACTCGGACATATTTGAACCTCCTTCCCAGGTCAGATAAATAGTTATATATTAGTAAATTAGATTTTGTTTGCAACAATTAGATTGCGAATATTTAGTACTAATTCAATTAATGTTTGCAACAAACTTTTTATCGAAAAGCCACCTATTCAACAATGAACAGTGAACAATGAACACACTGCACTACCTTACTGTTCACCCTTATAGGATGTGTCGCATTATTTTTTAAATTTAGTATTAAATATTGTTTAATCGTTTAGTTGATTACTAAGTAATGTTACATTGTTGATGGAAAATACTAATCATTCCTAAGATATATTTAATTTAATTGTTTTTGTGCATTCTTGTCTATTTGGTTTTATTTGGTGCAACTAAACGTTTAAGAGGAATGACTTCTACGTTTAAGTAGATATCTTTGCCAATCTTTTGAGCCAAAGCGGTTTGAATTTTTTCGATCTGATTTTGAGTTATAGAATTAATAGGTGCTGCTAATTGCATATCTACCTTGAGATAACCTTGTTTCGGAGTAACGACAATAGAATCAATATCACTTTGGGCGAAAGTTTCCGTTTCATCAAAAATAAAATTTTCGATTTCATGTCGCACATTCTTGGTGATAATCAATTCTCGCATCGAAAGAGTTAAAGGAATACCTAACAGGAACATTGCAGCTGTAGACATTGCCAAGCCTTTTTTAGCTCGATTAAGATTGCCATAAGACTGAAACAAAAATACTAAGCTCCCAAAAAAGACAATACAGATTAGGTTGGTTAAAAATAGCAGTAGCGCCCCAAAAGCAATATCCCCCTCTCCTTGAGCTAAACCAATGCCCACAACGCTAAGAGGAGGAACTAAAGCCACAGCGATCGCAACTCCAGGCATGGCACTAGAAATGCTACGACGGGTGTTGGCAAATGCACCAGCTGCCCCTGCTGCCATAGCAATACCAAAGTCAATTAGGGTTGGTTTCACACGAGACATAATCTCTGTGTCCACGGTGTCTAAGCCAATAACTGAGGTAACAAACCAAGCGACACTGATAGTCACCAAAATACCTTTGAGTACTGTAAAACTAGAGCGACGTAAAAGCCTGCGATTGCCCATTGCCGTAGAGTAAGCCATGCCGACAATAGGACCCATTAAAGGTGCAACAATCATCGCGCCAATAATTACCGCAGCACTATTAGCTAGCAATCCTAACGTGGCAATAATTGCCGATAGACCGAGCATGAGGTGAAAGCTAAATGAGGAAACCGACAGTCGCCAAATGCTGCGATTAAGACTAGCAATAGGTACTGGTTTTTCTTTTAACCAATGCCATTCACCATTATCTTGCGCCCATAATTTTTTTAAATTATTATTGATTTTGCGAAACAGTAATTTGAGACGAGTAACATAGCGAGGATTATAGGTCAGCAAGACTGTCATAGGAATTATTTAAAATTGACAAAATAGTGAGTAAAATGTATAGGGACTTAACCGAAGTGGAAATTATAGGAGATGTTTTATGAGAAACGGAAACCATGTTAGCAATATCCTGTAATTTAAAAGAATAACTAATTACACATGTAGTTTAAGATAATTATAATTAGGTAGCTTCTGTCTAAAGAAAGAGAAAAGCGAGATTGAAGGCTATACCCTAGTGGGCTTTTCGTCTGTGATAACAGCCCACTGCTCTTTTACACCCTTATACATTTGTAGATTGAGAGAAAATTTGAGAAAAGACAAAAGACACAGTAATTTCTAGATAGGTTTGTATGGCAGCTTGTAGGTTAAAGCTTTCCAAATGCGTAATAATTGGGTTGAGCAGTTAATGATACTTGCTCCTAATATGCTCCCTTTTTATCTTTTTGTCACCCCGTGAGTGTCCACCCTAAAATTTATTTTGAGATTAATTATTCGGGTAGAGTACTAAAAACTTTTCTAACAGACTGCTGCGCTTTAGATTCTAATAGCTGCCAGTCTACTTCTCCTAAATCATCTAGAAGACGGGTATCTATTTCTACGGGATAAGCAGCTTCATTCTCTTGACTAAAAATGTGTTGAATTGGCTCATATTCTTGAAAACAAACTTTGTAACAAAGTTCCCAAATATCAATTTCTATTTGATAATTAGCGGAAGTAAGACAAAGATGATAACCAGGAATAGGTGCTGTAACTTCTTTATATGTTCCTTTCCAATGAGAATTTTCGATTTCCTTACGAATATTGTCTACAACCCTGAGCATAGCTGGCTGCATTAACACCTGAGCTTGTTCCCATGCTAACGTATTTTTAAAAGTTGGTTTCATTATTCTTGAGCCGTAAGTAATTAGCTATAAGTTTTAAGCTACTACAGACAGGGCAAGATCACACCACCTAGTTACATAATTGAAAATATTGGCAGAGATTAAATTCAAGGGTAGAGAGAGAACAACAAAGCTGTGACCAAAGTTGTTTAAAATAATGATTATAGAGAGTATTCAATGGTGACGGTAGAAGATGGTTAATTTGGCTGTGATTGACTACGATACGGGAAATCTGCATTCTGCCTGCAAAGGCTTGGAGAAAGCTGGTGCAGTGCCTCGCATAACCAATGCTGCGGTCGATATTTTGGCTGCGGATGCCGTTGTCTTACCAGGAGTGGGAGCATTCGATCCTGCCATGAGAAATATTAGAGAGCGTAATTTGGAAGAGACAATTAAGCAAGCCGTTGCTAGCGGGAAACCGTTTTTAGGTATTTGTGTAGGACTACAGCTTTTGTTTGAAGGATCGGCTGAAGGAACTGAAAGAGGATTGGGTATTGTTTCAGGTATGGTGCGTCGCTTTAAAAACGAGCCTGGAATCACGATTCCGCAGATTGGTTGGAATCAACTGGAGTTTAACCAACCCGATCATCAGCTTTGGCAAGATTTGCCTCAACATCCTTATGTTTATTTTGTCAATTCGTTTTATGCCGATCCTCAAGAATCTCAATTTAATTCGGCGATGGTAACTCATGGTACACAAACGGTAACAGCAGCGATCGCCCATGATAATCTGATGGCAGTTCAGTTTCATCCAGAAAAGTCTTCGGAAAATGGTTTGAAGATTCTTTCTAACTTTGTCACCCTGGTGCAAAATCAAAAAAGTTAAGAGATGTTGCTCAAAACTAATTTTGTTGAGGGTCGACAACATTACCCATAAAAAGCAGCGTTTCTGTATTATCGTCGTGAATGGCGCAGAAAAAGGGGCGATCGATGTTCATCTTAAAGGGTTGTTGAGGTATTGAAGTAATGCGGATACCAGTGGAGGTTACTCCCGCAGCTTCTGTCCCCTCTTCGTTAACCTCAATTACTGCCTTGTGTTTGACCGTATTAATCGCTACAGCACTATCCGTCATGGCGGAAAAGTCTGCTTGAGCAAAATTAAAGGCTTGCTGCATCCCCAAAGATGATAAGACACCTTTTAACTCTGTGTCATATTCCAGCTTAAACTTGGGCAGAGAAACATTGCCTGATTGCGATCGCATTTGTTTTAACCATTTTTGCCAATTAGCTAAATTTAACTGCTGATTGAATTGCTTTAAACTACTATTTTTTTTGGGTAGAAAAATATACATCGCCAGTTGACCCTGTTTGCCATAGGGGAGACGAATTGCTTGAAACTGCTCATTTTCATAGTAGCGATACTCTCCTGTCTGACTCATCATGGCTACGGGTTTTGTTTGATTAGAATCCAGATAAAAAGCTTGTTCTGTAGTGGCGTTAGGATCGAACTTATCTGTCCAGTTTCCTTTAAAGTAGATTGCGTTGATTAAATAAAGAGCGTCTTCAGGAGAAATAGAATCAACAATCTCAGGAATTTGGTTAGCGGTTTTGCTAGCTACCCATTGATTGATCTTATTCTTAGCGGAGGGGTTGCTGAAGTCTAGGTTAGTTACTGATCCCTGATAAAAGTCTTGGGTAGCCTTAATAAACTGCTGTTTTAAACTAATATTTTGATTCACCCATACAGAATTAGCGATCGCCAATTCCAGATCACCATCGGCACTGTTTAAAGTTTTAATTAACTCAGCGTAACTAGCATTTACTGTTGCTGCGTCAAATTGCTCTAATCCTAGAACTTGGGTCATTTCTGTTTGAGTTGTTCCCGCCGTACCGTTGCGCGTCATAGCAAGAGCGATCGCTATACTTTGAGGTGAAATAAATATATTTTGAGGCTGAGATTTTTGTGGCTGTAGTTGAGCAAATAAAGCGAAGCCAAAGCGATTATTGGCGTTTACTAACTGATTTAGCTGATCTGGTTGGCTAACCATTAGCTTAGGTGCAGTAGCTGATTGATTACGAGAACTAATCGAGCTTGCTTCTTCCTTAGATGCTAATACCGCTAAACCAAGTAGTAAAATAACAGCGAAAGTTCCCCAAAAAGTATTACGGTTCATTAGTAATTAGTTGTTAACAGTGCAGATTATAGTAGTTTAAGACGGGAAAAATATATTAAGTTGTTGAGGTAAAATACTAAATTCCTTGGCTATAGACATCAATCAAAACCCATGTTAGAAAAATTCTAGATAACCAAGATTTATAGATCACCTGTGTTATTTGTATTTATGGACTTAAACTGGAATAGCCTAAAGTGTTTAAACTGTTCAAGTAATTTTAATTAAAAATTATATTAAGAGGTAATTGGCGTAAAATGAATTTTTTAGAAATTATTGATAAGGGCGGTATTTCTATGTATCCCCTGCTGTTTCTTTCAGTACTATCTATTGCAACTATCCTCGAACGACTTTGGTTTTGGTCGCGAGTAGTGTTCCAAGAGAAGAAAATTTTTAATCAAATCATGGAAGCTGCCGAACGTAACTGGAATTTAGTCGGTAAAATTGCTCAAGAACATATTAATCACCCCTTGGGAAATTTCGTTTATTCACCTTTTCGGCTATCAAACCCCGATCCTGACATGTTTCATCTCGCTCTAGAATCCGCTGCTGAAGAACAGGTGGCGAGAATGCGCAAGGGAGATAAAGTATTAGAGGCAATTATTGCTCTTTCTCCTTTATTAGGCTTATTTGGGACAGTTTGGGGTCTGATTCAAGCTTTAAGTTCAATTAAAATCAGCGACTTAGGTACAGCAGATTCTTCTGGAGTAACTTTGGGTATTGGTGAATCATTGATCTCTACGGCAACAGGTTTATTAGTCGCCATTATTAGCCTCAGCTTTTATCGAATGTTTCAGGCTTTTTGGGCAAATCAAGTGAGAATCTTACGTCGCACGGGTAGCCGCCTAGAGGTTATGTATCGCGATCGCTGGTCACAATTAGAATCAGAAGAATTAGAATCAGAACCTACTACCATTGTCAGCAACGATCAGTATTCCTTTGTAGATATTAAACCACCTAAGCAATGAGCAATGAACAATGAGCAATGAGCAATGAGCAGTGAACAATGAGCAGTGAGCAGTGAGCAGTGAGCAGTGAGCAGTAATCAATAATCAATAATTAATTACATGAGTCGTAAACGAAAGTACCAGCCTAAGCCAATTAAATCCATGAATCTGTGGCAGGATGACAGCCAACAAAGTGGAGCGCATATTGAAATCTTGCCTCTAATTGACGTTATTTTTTGTATCTTGATCTTTTTTGTCTTAGCTGCGGTTAATTTCTCTCGTCAACAAGCAATCAGCCTCGATTTGCCTCAAGCAAAAACTGGTACGCCACAGTTGCAAAATATTTTGATTGTGACTATTGATGATATTGGTCAGCTATACGTTGATAAGAATCTAGTTAGTCGCAGCGATTTGAGATGGGAAATTAAGAAATATCAACAGGCTAATCCTGATGGTTTGATGACTTTGTACGCTGCTAAAAACTCAACCTACAGAGAAGTGGTCGAAGTTTTAGACATTCTGCGGGAAGTGGGGGGCGATCGCGTGGCGTTAGCTACTCTACCAGAAGGTTCTCAACCAGCACAAGTTCCCGCAACTCCAGGAGTGAATCCTGCTCTACCTAGCGCTTTGCCAGGCTTGCCCAACAGCATCGATCCTTTTTCTAATTCTCCTAATCCTCCTAGTCCACCATTACCATAAGGGACATATTTTTTTAAAAGTCAAAAGTTAGAAAGTTAAAATTCAAAAGGTAGGGGCGAATGGCCATTCGCCCCTACTTTCCCAAAAATTAATGCTTAAGCGCCAGGGTTAAACCATCGGCGATCGCTAACATACAAATTTCTACTCGGTTGTCTTGATGGAGTTTTTGATTAAATTCCCGAATGGCAACCGTTCTTTTGTCTGTATCATCAGGATCGGCAACGCCACCAAACCAAAGAACATTGTCGATCGCTACTATTCCTCCAGGACGCAAGAGAGTTAAAGCCCGTTCATAATAGTTAGAGTAGTTAAGTTTATCAGCATCAATAAAGGCAAAGTCAAAACTGCCAGATTCACCATCGGCAATCAATTGATCTAGGGTGTCTAAAGCTGGTGCAAGACGTAGATCGATTTTGTGGGCTACTCCTGCTAATTCCCAATAACGACGGGCGATTTTGGTACATTGGGGATCGCGATCGCAAGCGATTACTGTTCCCGATTCAGGTAGCGCCAGCGCCACCACCAAAGAGCTATAGCCTGTAAACACACCAATATCTAGAGTTTTCTTCGCTCCCAGCAGCTTGACTAGCAATGCCATAAACTGCCCCTGATCGGCAGATATTTGCATAATACTAGCTGAATGTTGGCTTGTTTCTTGACGTAATTTAGCCAGTACCTCATGTTCTCTTAGAGATACGGAGAGTAAGTATTCATATAGTCGATTATCTAACCCAAAACTTTCTTTACTCATATTTCCCTCTTGAGAGCTATAGCAATACTAGACAATGTTAGGATGTTTTTTTCTTACCTACTACCTACTCCCTATACTTTTCAAAGGTCTTCCATATATAAACAAGCCCGATTTCTGCCTGCCGCTTTTGCTTGATATAGTCCTTTGTCTGCTAAAGCAATGAGTAATTCAGGAGTTGATTCTGAGTCAGGAATTAGGCTATGCACTCCTAAACTAATGGTGACATAGTTACTAACTATAGATTCTTGATGGGTGACGTGAAGATTGTTGACGTTAACCGCAATTTTTTCGGCAATTTTTAATGCCTGGGGCGCATCAATATTTGGTAAAATGATCCCAAATTCTTCGCCACCATAACGAGCGACTAAACCAGGAATTGATTCCATGACGCATTCAATTGCTAAAGCCACCTGCTGTAAACAGTAGTCGCCGACAAGATGACCATAGGTATCATTATAAAGTTTGAAGTAATCAATATCACAGAGAATTAAGGAGAGATAACTTTCTTGCTGGGAAAGCTCTTGCCACTTTTGAATTAAATAATCATTAAACCGACGACGATTAGCTACCTGGGTTAAACAATCAAGAACACTAAGCTGTTCTAATTCTCGATTAGCTAGACTAAGAGCCGCCTGTGCTTTTTGGCGATCGCAAATTTCATTATGTAGCTGAGATTCGACTAAATCGGCATGTTCAGTAGCATTTTCTAAGACAATTTCTAGATCGATTTTTTCTAATTTAACTTCATTTAATTCATGGCGCAGTTGTTCAATTTGAAATAATAGTTGTTCCCTGGCTAATTCATCGTCCATCAAGGAGCGATAGCCTGCTGATTCGACTTTTAATGGTTTAGCTAAATCTGCTGCAATCAAATTTTCTAAAACTATTTTATCCAGAGGTTTGGACAGATAGTAACCCTGACCATATTCACATTTAAGAGCCTTTAATCTGGTTAGCTGATTGACGGTTTCAATCCCTTCCGCAATAGTGTCCATCCCTAAATTGCGTGCCAAGGTGACGATTGCTCTGACAATTCCTAATTTTTCAATATTATCACCAATACTATTAACAAAAGAACGATCAATTTTGAGGGTATCAAAGGGAAATTGATGTAAATAGCTTAATGATGAATAACCCGTACCAAAATCATCTAAAGAAAATTCAATACCTGAAGATTTAAGTTGCTTAAGAATCGCAATAGTTTGTTGGGTATCTTCAACTAAAGAGCTTTCAGTAATCTCTAGCTTTAAATTATGGGGATCTAATTTAGTTTCTGCTAAAATTCTTTCTACTTCAGCCACAAAATTTGATAATGCTAACTGTTTGCTGGCAATATTAACGCTGATCTTCCAGTCACTTAAACCAGCAAACTGCTGTTGCCAATTATACATTTGTAAGCAGGCTTCTTTTAAGACCCAAAATCCTAAAGGAATGATTAATCCTGTTTCTTCTGCTAGGGGAATAAATTCTCCAGGAGAAACTAAACCTTTTTGGGGATGTTGCCAACGAACTAAGACTTCAAATCCTTGAATTTTATTGCTAATCAAAGAAATAATAGGTTGGTAGTGCAGAATAAATTCTTTTCTTTTAATCGCGCCTCTCAAGTCATTTTCTAACTGTAATAAAGTTAGAGCTTTACCTCGCATGGATTGACTAAAAATTTCATAAGGAAGTCTATTTTGTCTTTTAGCATTAGATAGAGCTAATTCTGCATCTCGGAGTAAATTTTCTGCCCGATCATATTCGCGATCGCCCACTGCAATACCAATATTAGCTTCAATAAAAACTTCATATCCTCCTAAATTAAAGGTTACTGATAGCTCATGATAAATTCTGTTAGCAACGTTAGTAGCATAGTTTAAATGTTCAACATTGCTTAATAAAATAACAAATTCATCATTACCCATGCGAGCAATAAAATCCTGCGTTCGTAAACAAATTTTGAGTCGTTGTGCGATCGCAATTAAAAGGCGATCGCCAATAATTCTCCCTAAACTACTATTAATTACTTTAAAACGATTAACATCAACAAATAAAACCGCAAAATTATAGTCTGGTTTGCTGTGGCAAAATCTAATTTCTTGTTCAATATGCTCCAACAATAAATCATGACTAGGAAGTCCAGTTAAGCGGTCATAGCTAATAGTTTGATTGACAGATTTTAAAGACAACGTTCCATTTTTATCAAGATGGTTAGGTTTAACTTTTGGCTCACGAATAGCTAAAGACTTATGCTGATTTAATTCTCGCCAAAATGTATCAGATTCCTTTTGCTGTTGCAGAATAACGGCTACTTGCAATTTTGATTCATCAGTCTCAGCTAATTTCAAAGGGAGCTTTTGTAGCTTACAGACTATTGGTTGAGTCAACCCAGCTTGAACTTTAGCTCGAATCCAATCTCCTAGTAAAGAAATATTAGAGCGATCGCGAAATATTTGTTCCGCTGCTTGATTTAAAAACAAACAGTTATTCTGAGCGTCAAAAATAATTTTTGCCTCGCGTAATTTGTTGATTGTGAGGCTAGAGAGTGAGGATAAACTAGCTGCTTTTAACTGAGCTACTTTTCCTACTTTGAACTGCATTTCGTAAAACATCTAATCAACTATAACTATTAGCTAACGCTTATTTTATATTTTGGCAACCAAATTAAATTAAAAGACATTGCTTGACTGAAAGTAAAATAAAATTACACTAAAATATCTATTCTAATTTAATTGTCTATTATTCATAAACTAAAACTTTAAAGTTAAATTGCTAAACGACGGTGACTCGGATTAAAATCCAGTACCGTCTTCGCTTAAATAAAGCTAATTGTCAACATTTTGGATAAGATCTGGGCAATATAGATAAATAACAATCTTGCATCCCAATACTTCTCGTTTAGGGATTTAGGGATTTAGGGATTTAGGGAAATGATTAAGCCCCAATCCCCTAATGCCCCAATTCCCTACTGTTCTAGTTTTTCTATTAGTTGTTAAACGAGAAGTATTG